>JBBIQV010000011.1:0-74623 GCA_037442105.1 Nitrospiraceae bacterium
AGCATCGCCTTGCCAAGGCGAGGGTCGCGGGTTCAAATCCCGTTTCCCGCTCCATTTTTTCTCTTTCAAGACCTACGAACGATTCAGGGAAGTCGGCCCCCCCAAAAGCTCCTCACCATGTTCAAGCGAACACGCCGGTTTTTCCGAGCCTGTCTACCCATGCCAGCCATGGCAGATAGTTAGTCACTCGCCCGCCTGCCTTGTTGGGGGCAGGTCTACCCGCACGTCTCTCACCGCGTAACGAACGGCAATCTCAGGCAGGTTTGTAGGGAGCGGAGAAGGACTATCGAAGGAGAATCGGGATCGATCAGGAAAGGTATTTGGAGCGAGCAGGTCGCCCGATGGTACGGAGGTTCCGGAGAAGATCTTCCGCCAACACTAAATCGTCGGCAGTCAAAGGGGCATGACCGAATCGGACTCTGCAATAAAGGCGGATCAACGTCTCGACTTGTGGGCCAGCTTCCTGCCAGTGGCATCTCACCAGCTTGAGGAGTTCGGTCGGGGTCGTGCTGGCCGATTGCCGAATGCCGTGCGAGGTGACCACCCGCATCATCCGCCGATAGAGCTGAGTAACGGTCGCTTGTTGTACGGAGGCAGAATGTTTCCTGCCAGCCAACCGCCACGGTTTCCTTATAACGAGCCATCCGAGAAGAGTGCATCCGACCCCAACGATAAGCAGCATGAGCCCAAGCTGAAGCAAGTTGAGGGTCGTCGACATGCTCGTCAGCACAGCGAGGCCTACAGAAACCGGCGCGAGCAGAGTGATCAGCGATTCGGAGAATTTTGATCTCAACGTATCACCACTCTCGCGAATTCCCTGCACGACAGCCATCTGGTCGCTGCCACTGTACTGGACGAAGAACCGGTCCCATCGCAACCGAACCGAGTCCATCATCCGTCCGAACGATACCCACCAGAGATCGGATGGCACCCCTCCTGCCGTCGGAGTGGGATCGACGGTGATCCAACCTGACAGCGGGAAAAACACCTCGACCCATGCGTGGGCATCCTGCTGCCGTACCGTGAAGTAGTTGCCGAAGTCGTTCCACTCGGTGGCAAGAAATCCCGTGACCAACCGCGCGGGGATACCGGCAATCCGCAGCATGATGACCATAGCTGTGGCGTAGTGTTCGCAATAGCCGGTCTTGCGCTGGAAAAGGAACTCATCGAGCGGCCGAACTAAGACCGGTGAGCCCACATCCAGGCTGTATCGATAATTCTGCAAGAGATGCTCCTTGATCCTGGTGATCCGGTCATGCGGGGTTTTTGCGTTCCGGATGATCTGATGTGTCAGCTCCATGATCTGTGCGCTAAGAGGGGGAAGCTGAAGGTATCGCTTCCGGATCGTGTCAGGGTATGGGATCGATAGTGCCGCACGTTCTTCAGGCATGAGTCGATTGATCCGGGACGCGACTTCATATGGGACGCGCGATCCTGAGGGATAAGAAAGGTACAGGGCTCCCATCGTGTCGATCTGAACTCCCAGCAGTTCGCCGGTGATGGTCTCGACAGACGGGGCGCCGAAGAGCACCGGAGTATCCAAAGGTTCCAGAAGAATTGCCTGCCGCAGAATCGGCGAACGCTGTTGAACCGATCCTCCCGTGAGGCCTCCACGCACCCTGAAAGTCCCCACCGGCAGCTCGGCGAGCAATCGTCGGTGTGTAAAACTGTTGCTCCACGAGTTGCCGGAATAGTGGTCATAGGCCATGCCGCGCAGGTACAACCGCTCGGCATGGTCGCTCGTGAAATCGGGCAGTTCGACTCGCATGACCACACTGGGATCCAGCTTGATCGAGCCAATGGCGCCGAGATCGACCCTCTCGGAAAAGCCGGACATACGCAACCCCTCGCCCCTGCTTTTCTGGAAGAAGCCGGCGCCGATGCGCGGAAGAGCGAAGAAAATCACCAGGGTGAGGCCAAAGGCGCCCACCGCCATACCGTTCGTCGTCCAAAAAAACCGTGCGGTGATCCGGCTCGTCGCCCGGAAGCGTTCGATAGAGCCGCTTCTCTTGACACTGTGGGATGCGGACTCTTCCGTCTCTTTCGTCAGATGATAGAGCAAGAGCGTCCATACGGCGGCAAGCAAGTAGGCGAGGAAGATCGAAGCAAACCATACCTTGTTCGTCAGGGCCGCTGACGCGAGGATCGTCATCAGGCTGATCGCATACAAATGGAGAAAGTCGCGCCGCTGGTGCAGATTAAACAGCTTGTTGACCATGAGCGCGATCAAGAAGTGGATGCCGGCTGAGAGGAGGTTCTGCGAGATCCAGAGCAGATCGATCCAGAACCCGACAAACGCAAGAATCAGCAGAATATTCCATGTCGTTGCGGAGAGGCGCGTGACCGCCGAGATGCGCTGAAACAGGCTGACCCCGATCGTCCGCAGGAAGCTCACCACCAGCACCAGACCGCCGGCCATCAGCACCCAGGCCGACGGCACGCCGGCCAATGCCAGGCCGGCGTAAGCTGTTGCCGCCAACAAGATAGAGCTAACGCGAAAGGCCAGATTCAGCGGCATAGCTGGGCTCGGAATGCGTGGCGAGATCGAGAATTCGGTTCACGTTACCACAGGCGGCTACGATTTCTTCATCCGACCAGGGGAGCACGGCCATGACAAACTCATCCGGGGACACACTCTGCATCAGCGAACGGAGCGCACTGAGAACCCAATTCCTATCCGAAGGGAGACGGCGCTGGCATAGTGCGAGCGCACGAAAGAGGCCTCCCAGCGTGTCGAAATCGGTCTCTGCCGGGACCTCCTCGTGACCGACAAGAGCCCGCACGGTAAATGCGCGCGCTTGAAAAAACGCGGCCAGAGAGGCGGTGAGGGAGACAGCCCGTTCAAATTGCTCGTCGTGCGAGTCTGGAGCAATCGTCGACAGCACGAGCGTCACCTGGCGCTGTCCCTCCGCGGCGGTTTCTTTGATGATCAGTTTGGCAGTCCGTGCGGTGGTCATCCAATGGATGGCGCGCGAATCGTCGCCCGGTAGGTAGAGCCGGAGATTATGCAGATCCACGCCATGCCCACGCCGAGGAAGCATCCCGCCCTGTCCATCACCGGTCAGTTCGAGGAGCAAGTCATCCGGGAGCGGTGTGATCGCAGGTCCCACAAGCACCACGTGCTCCGCCGGATAGAACGCCTTTTTGAGGAAAAGACCAAAGGGAAAGGGAGTGAGCGCACGGATTCCTTGCAGACGATACGGCCCCCTTCGCTTGACCAGGAGAGGATACGAGAGTAACGCCGAGGACTGCGCGGGCAAATGCGGCACATGCAGGCCGCGGTCAAGATCGTCCCCATCCACGACGTCCAGTATCCGCAGGGAGAAACTCGGCAGCCGCAGCTTGCGATTGGCGATCGACAAGCTGACCGTAGTGGGCTCGTTCGCCACAAGCGAGTCGGGGAGGTACCGATGAAACTCCAGCCGCCGAAGACACTGTTCGGAGAGCAATCCGGAGATCACGATAAGACTCAGCATCATGGCGAGCAGCAGATAGAAGAGATTGTTGCCGGTATTGACGGCAGCCACACCAACGGCCAACGTGAACAACAAAAAGCGGGTCCCTTCGGAGGTCAGCCTGATCGAACGATGGCGGGAGAACCAGTGGGAGAACGAACGCAGCCGTGGAAATGTCATGGGAAGCCGCCGGCGTTCAACCATCAGTTCGACAACCGGTTTCCTGTTCCCGCTGACTGCGGACCGCTGATGGCTGACAGCTCTTTTTTCACAGCGGGACCGGAACCGTCTCGAGGAGATCGAGAATGATGCGTTCCGCCTGTTCGAAACTCCGGCCCTTCACCCCGAAGGTGCGATTCAGCATGATGCGGTGTGAAAGCACGGGCGGCGCCATTTCTTTAATGTCCTCGGGCAGGCAGTAGTCCCGGTGTCGCACGAGAGCGAGCGCCTTAGCCGCCTTGCTGAGCGCCAACGCGCCTCTCGGACTCACTCCCAAGGAAAGTAATTCACTGTGGCGAGTCCGCTGCGCAATAGCCAAGAGATAGTCCATCAGGCTGTCATCCATGCGAACCTTCTCGACTGCCTGCTGCAGATCCAGCACTTCCTGCACGGTCATGACGGGCTGGAGTTCATCCGCCGGATGGAGGGACCGGGACCGATCCAGAATTCGCTTCTCTTCCTCTGGTGCGGGGTAACCGATCCGCAGCCGCATCAGAAAACGGTCGAGCTGGGATTCAGGGAGAGGGAAAGTCCCATGATACTCCGCCGGGTTCTGGGTAGCAATGACCATGAACGGTTGTTCAAGCGGGTAAGTTCGGTTCTCCACGGAAACCTGCGCCTCGCTCATGGCTTCCAGCAAGCTGCTCTGGGTCTTCGGCGTCGTGCGATTGATTTCATCGGCGAGCACGATGTTGGCAAAAATCGGTCCGGGCATGAACTCGAAAGCCTGCTTCTGGCGGTTGAAGATTGATACTCCGACGATGTCGGAGGGGAGGAGGTCGCTGGTGAACTGGATGCGTTTAAACATGCAATCCAGCGAGCGAGCCAAACTGTGCGCCAGCGTCGTCTTCCCGACGCCAGGGACGTCTTCTATCAGCAAGTGTCCGCGCGCCAGGAGGCACACCACCGTCATTTCGATCACGTGGGGCTTCCCCCTGATGACCTGCGCGATGTTGTCCTGAATAGCGCGAATGGCCTGGGCTGTGTTCACGATGGAGTTATCGGTGAAAGTGGGCCAAGCTTGATCGGTTGGCGGGCACGGTCGCAGTCTAGCAAAGGACGGAGGGAAGTCAACGAATCCGGTTTTTCGCGCGGGCAGCGGCTCCAAACCAGCGAGAGGATTGTACGGGCGGTCATTCCGCCGACTTAGCCGCGCGATCGGGGACGAGGATCAAGAACCACGGCGGGGCTTCCTCCACCATATTCCGAAACATGCGAGCAGTGCTGCTGGCCGGGATGTTTTCGAAGGTCGCCCCCCGGCGTATCTCGACGTGCCGAAACCGGTACAAGGATGTATAGCCGACTGACTGATCGAGGACATGAGGCAGATCGGCTCTGATTTCGGCCACGTCGGCTAGATGCAGTGAGCCGCCGATGGGAAGCCGGCTCAGTCGCTGATAGACCTCGCCAAAGAGGGACGGAAGCATTGAAGGAACTAGAATCTGGTTGGCAGGCCTGAACCGCGCGTCGGCGAGTAACTGCGACAGAATCTCCCAGAACACCTGCCCATCCACGGCGCCTAGGACACAGAGCAAGCCGCGGCGCGAGAGAAGGTCCAACAGAGCAAGGGGACCACGGATCTCAAACTTCCAGGGAGGAAAGAGTAACGAGCGGCCACTATATTGCACCTCCAGGGCATGTTCTCCGCTCACGCGCGTCTTCCAAAAGGCCCCTTTGGTACGCCGGAGATCCTCGTGAATGAGCTCCTGCGACAAACGGGTCGGTTCGTAAGCGAAGGTCGGTGTGGCCGGAGCCCAACAGGTGGCAATGGTATAGCGGGGTGCGAGGCTGCCAGCTCGATCAAGCTGGTCCAGATCGAACATGTCTCGGTTGCCGTAAAACCGGAACTGCGCGCCGGCACGAGCGCGAAGTTGCGACAACCGGGCCGCGTCCGGATGGAGCGGTCCACCGAGTTTCGATCCCGGTGCCAGCCGATCCACACAATGGAGGATCAGCTCTTTGTGACGCGCTTCGAGTGGAGGCCCATAGTGGTCGGTTAGCTCGGCAGCGAACGAAAGGTCTCCCGCACCAAGGTCGAGCACTGAGGCTACGTCCGCCTCTAACAACAGATCGAAAGGATTCCGATGACCCTGCGCGAACTGCTCCGCCTCTATTGAGGTCAGTTGAGAGACGGGAAACGAAGGAATCGTGCGATCAACCAAACCGAATAGCACACACAACGCTCGCACCGCCTTCGTCGGTGGAAAGCCCGTCAATTCCTTGAGCTGTTCTCCGGGCAAGTCTTCGATGCGCCCGGCGAACCCTCGACCCAAGGCCCGGACCACCGTTTCCTTTAATGGGGCGGGCAGAGATGACTGCTGCACTGCAATGGCAAGCTGATCGAGCGTGCGGCGGATATGGGATGCGTCCACCAATTTGCGTGAAGCGTCCCATCGTGTATCTTCCGCTGTGCGGAGGTGAGTAACCTGTCGCCGGAAATCGGCCAGGGTGTTCGGCTCGCGATCCATGCTGGGGACTGACTCACTTTCAGTAGGCGGACAAGAAGCTCCACAGAGCGAATGCGGCAGCATACCGGCGAGGGGGAAAGTGCGTCAAGGATAGGGCTTGCTGGGAGCCCAGGCGTATGTTAGGTAGGAATCCGATCATGAAACGGACGCTGCGGTCCATCGTATCAAAAGTGCCGGCAACGGGCTTGGTGGGATGTGCCTTATTCTGGCTGTCGATGGCGGCCTGTTCCGGCCGAGCTTCGATGGCGGTTGCTTCACTGGAGGATGTTCAGGCCGCGCGAGAGTGGGATGTCATTCAGACGAGCACCGGCCGCCTTATGCCGATGGAACAGTGGTTGGACGAACTCGCGCAGCAGGAGGTGGTGTATCTTGGCGAGGAACACCATAATCGATTCCATATTGACGCGGCCCGCAAGATCCTGGACGCCCTGCTGGCACGAGAGCGGGTACCGGTGATCGCCATTGAAATGTTCGGGTGGGATGGGCAGGCTGCACTGGATCGCTATCTTGCCGACCCAACGTGGACAAGGATCGAGTTCCTTGAGCAGTCCCGTTGGAAAGAGAATTGGGGCGGTCCGTTCGAAGACTACGAACCGTTGATGACGTTCGCCAGAGACCATCGGTTAGCGGTGCAGGCGCTGAACCCTCCGCGTCAATTGGTACGGCGTGTCGCTAAACAGGGGTTGATCGAAGCGAAAACCGATCCCGGAATGGTTCAGTGGGGGATGAAGGACGAGCTGATCATCGATGATCCAACCTATCGAGCAACGATCCTCAGACAGCTTCGTTTGTGCCACGGAGGCGGATCAGATAGCGATTATTCCGCCATGTATGAAGCCTCCCTGTTTCGGGACGAGGCGATGGCGAAAACGGTTGATGAGGCGCTGCGAAGGTTCCGCGTCACAACCGGCTCGGGGACCGGGCCGGTGTTCAGTTATACGGGTGGCGGGCATATTCAGTATCAGTTGCCGGTCCCCAAGCGCGTGGCGCGCCGACGGCCTGATGGCGTGCGCCAAGTGACCGTGTATATGACGTCCTTTCAGTCCGAACGGCGGGATGAAGCCGCGGAACTCGTCCGGGATCGGATTGCGGATTATGTATGGCTCACGCCTCTCAGTGCGCAAGGACCACCGCGCCGGTGCCGATAAGTATCGAGAATAAGAGAGGCTGAGGATGGCCTTACTCGACAATCAGCACAAACCGGAGACTGAACGAGCCCGCTTCCAGCTCTATGCTGCCGCCTGCCGGCACCTGGCTGAGGCTGATCCGGTGATGGCGCGACTCATCGCCCTGGTTGGCCCCTGTCACCTGAGGCCACGCCGCCAGTACTTCATAACGCTCTGTGATTCGATCATCTCCCAACAGTTGTCCGCCAAGGTCGCGGCGACAATCTTCGACCGTTTTGCGGCGCTCTATCCCCGACAGCGCCCGACTCCTCAAGGCGTCGCCTCGACGCCGTTACGGAAACTGTATGCGGCGGGACTTTCTCGACAGAAGGCCGAGTATCTTCAAGATCTCGCAACCGGCTTTCTTGACGGGCGTGTGGCAACCAAGCGATTTGGTCGGCAATCGAACGACCAAATCATCGAATCACTCGTTAGGATTCGTGGGGTCGGCCGGTGGACTGCGGAAATGTTCCTGATTTTCTCTCTGAACCGATTGAACGTCCTGCCTGTTGACGATCTGGGCATTAAGAAAGCCTTGCAGCTTGCCTATAATCTCCCCGCGTTTCCGACGCCGCATAAGATCCGGACGGTCGGGCAAGTCTGGCATCCCTTTGAGACCATTGCCTCTTGGTACCTCTGGCGAAGTCTTCAAGCTGAACCTGCGATTATTTCGTTCCCGCGGCTGCCCCAGTTTCTTGAGGACAACTTTCGGAGTTCGTCCTGGCATGCGGTTTCGCCCACCAAAACAGAACGAACGCTTGACAGCTATTGGTTTGAATGTACAGTTGAATATGGCACGAGCTTCTAACCCCATCTTGCAAAAGAGTAAATGTATGCGAAGTGAGATCCCCTGTACCGCCGAGCACCTCAACCTCCTGGACCCTCCGATGGTGCAGTCTGTCGTGGACCCGGCTGCCTTCCAAATCGGCTACCAGTATGTCTCTGAAAATCGAGTCCGCATTGCCGAAGCCGACGAGACGCAGGTGACCGCCGCAGTCATTGGCAATTCCGGTCTCTATGAACAGAGCATCCAGCTCAAGGATGGGCATTTAGTCACCAACTGTTCTTGTACCCTTCCAGAGGATCCGATTTGCCGGCACTGCATTGCCGTACTTTTGGAATACCACCGGTGGGCGCAACCGCGTACTGCGCGCAAGGCTCGCGCATCGAAGTCGAAGGAAGTGGTCGAGAGCCCGAAGCCCGCCAATGGCGCCTCAGCCTCAGCAGACGTCAAGCTAAGCGAGATTATGAGTTTTGTGGAGTGGCTGCAGCCGGCGATTAAGACCATCGAGCGAGGCCAGGAGTTGCCGGAGATGCCCAAGCTGGGACCTGGCGAGGTCTCCACGTGGATCCAAGCCATTCGCAACCTGGAGGAACGTCGTCGGGAGAGCGAAGCCATGCAGATATCGCTGGAATCAGACATGCGGGAACGGGAGGCCTATGTTGCCCGTCTCACCCAGCAACTGCAGACATCGATCGAAGAGGTCAAGTCGACGCAAGCCGCTTGTAAGGAGTTTCAGCGCGAACTGGCTTCCTATAAGGGCCTGTTCGGCAAGATTTCAGAAATCACCAGGGAGGTCGGTCGATTTGACGGACAGATGCGGATCATGGCCAACGACTTGGTGCAAAAAGGATCGCAGCTTGAATCCCTAGCCGGGTCTTTCAAAGAAGTGGCATCGACGCTCAAGGCCCTCTCCAAATCCTCCGGGGATCAATCGTAACCCTTGCCCAGTTTCTTCCGCTTTTCTCTCAGATTCTCTTGGCCCTTCAAACCGTGACGGTCAGTTCTGTGCAACCCTCTTGCACCCCTCCGATGGAATTCTGTAAAATGCGCCCCTGTTTTGCGGTCATCATTTGAACCAGGGGGGGTTGTTATGAGCAGACTGGTGGCGAAGCTAATGGCAATCGGCGGTGCTGTTGTTGTCAGTGCCTCAGTGGCATTCGCAAATGAGCCCAAGAGTGGGGCACCGGACTATACCGGTATCACGGGCATGTATTACGCCTTCATTGGGCTGGTCCTGGCCTACGGCGTGTATGACACGTTCTTCAAGAAATCCTGATCCTTCCATACGATTACATCCGCGATTCGGCCCCGCCTGATCCGCCCACCGGCCAGGCGGGGAATTTTATTCTGAGCCCCCCACTTCAAAGTGCTCGCACCTGCTTCTTAAGCAGAGGCTGGAGCGCCTTTAACACAGTCTCAGCCACAACCTGGTAGCCTTCTGCAGTCGGGTGAATCCCGTCAGCCTGATTCAGGGATGGCTTGGCGGCCACACCTTCGAGCAAGAAGGGAATCAGCGTTACTCGATACGTGCGGGCCAAGTCGGCATACAGCGCTTCGAATTGCGTCGTGTAGTCGAGCCCATAATTGGGCGGGAGCTTCATCCCAGCCAGCACGACGGTGACCTTCTGGGCTTGGAGCTGCCGGATGATCTGCTCCAGATTCGTGCGAGTCTCCATGAGGCTCAAACCTCGAAGCCCGTCATTACCACCCAGTTCGAGGATGACGACTGAGGGCTTGCTGTTCAGCACCCAAGCCACCCGCCGGAGCCCACCCGCCGTCGTGTCGCCGCTGACTCCTGCATTGACCACCAGGTAAGGATAACCTGCCGCATCCAACCTCCGTTGCAGTTGAGCTGGATATGATTCGTCCGGTGCGACCCCTAAGCCTGCGGTCAGGCTATCGCCGAGTGCGACAATGCGTAGACGCTCCGCAGAAGGCTGAGCCCCCGACCGACCCCGCTCTGTCGTGACATCGGTTCCGAAACGTTGCTCCAACCTGTCTCGATGTTGACCAGCCTGCGGTGGTACGGAGGAGGGGGGCGAGTTCTGGTCGCAACCGAAGAGAATCATCGCGAAGAAGCAAGCAGACGGGAGCCGCAGCCAAGGCGGGCTTATGAAAATCCTCAAGCGGCTCATCATTCTCCAGTATAATATAGCCTCCATGTTGGAAAGTAATCGCCGACCCTCGGAATCTGCATGATTGCGATCCACCACCTGACGATGCGCCTGGCTGGCGGCAGGCATCACATCACGATTCTCGACGACGTCACCATCGAGATTCCTGAAAAGCAACGCGTGGCCGTCGTCGGCCCGTCCGGCAGCGGCAAGTCCACCTTGCTCGGACTCATCGCGGGGCTGGATCAACCGACGTCGGGTTCGATCAAGCTGGACGGCGTAGAAATCACGACCATGCCGGAAAGCGCCTTGGCGCGGTATCGGCGCGAGAAGATCGGCTACATCTTTCAATCCTTCCACCTCATCCCTACCCTGACGGCGCTGGAGAACGTATCCGTTCCTCTCGAATTAGCCGGTGCCGCAAACGCCAGCGATCGGGCAACCGATTTGCTCAAGGCGGTGGGTCTCAACGATCGGCTTGATCATTACCCTGTGCAATTGTCCGGTGGCGAGCAGCAGCGAGTGGCAGTGGCTCGCGCGTTTGCCTGTCGGCCTCCGATCCTCTTGGCGGATGAGCCCACCGGCAATCTGGATTCGGTCACAGGGCGACAGGTGATAGATCTTCTCTTGTCGCTGCACCGAGATCATGGAACAACGTTGGTCCTTGTCACGCATGATCAGGAGTTGGCGAGTCAAATGGAGCGAATCGTCAGTCTGCGGGATGGGCGAATTGAAGCGGATGAAAGAAGAGGGTAGGCTCCCAGGGTGAATGTGTGAAATCATTTCCATTGAAGATGGCCTGGCGGGAGACACGGGCGGCCTGGCGGCACTTCATCTATTTTTTGACCTGCATCGCGCTGGGTGTCGGCGCGGTGGTCGGAATCGGCCTCTTTGCGGCCAACGTCGAACGGGCGGTCACACGGGAAGCTCGAGGCCTGCTCGGCGGAGATCTGGAGGTTCGCGTCTCACACCGATTGAGCGACAGCGGACAGGCAGTGCTGCAATCGCTGGCTGACCGCGGCATTGTCATCTCCCATGCGAGCGAACTCGTGGCCATGACTGCGGCCATCGACGATCGGCAGGCCGGCTCGAACCGGGTCACGCAACTGGTGGAGCTGAAAGCCGTTGAGTCCAACTATCCGCTCTATGGGACGGTGCACGTCGAGCCCAGTCAGCCGTTAACCGATCTTCTCATGCCCTCTACGAATCTGTGCCGGCTCCCCTCTAATTCCCACGCACTTCACCCTTCACCCATCACTCTTCACGCGCCTTGCTATGGCGCGGTGGTACAGAAGTCGCTGCTGATTCGGATGGGCCTGTCGGTGGGGAATCGACTGAAAATCGGACAGGCCACCTTCCTCATCACGGGGATCATCCGCAAAGAGCCGGATCGGATGGCCAACATGTTCAGCCTCGGTCCACGGGTGTTGATCTCTCAACAAGGATTGACTGCCACCGGCTTGATCAAACCAGAGAGTCGCGTCCGCGAGCGGCATTTGTTGAAAGTGCCATCCTCGGTCGAGTTGCAACCGCTGCTCTATGAGGTGCGCGGACGGCTGGCAGCAGAATCGGCGCGCGTGTCGTCTTACCGCGAGGCCCAGCCGCAGCTCAAACAGTTTCTCGACCAGCTTGCTCGCTACTTGGGCCTGATCGGGCTCACGGCGCTATTCGTCGGCGGGATCGGCGTCTCGATGTCGGTTCAGGCGTTCCTCCGCGAGAAGCTGTCAAGTATTGCCATCCTCAAGACGTTCGGGGCGGAATCGCATACGATTGTCTTCACCTATCTCGGACAGGGCATAGGACTCGGACTTATCGGCAGTCTCGCCGGCGTGGCAGTCGGAGTGGGACTGCAATGGGTGTTGCCCACGGCGCTCGCCGGGCTGTTGGATAGCAATCTGTTGGAACAAGTCGAATTCTCCAGCTCCCTATCGCGTGCCTCCGTGCTGCCGATCCTGAAAGGAATTGGTGTGGGACTGTTCACCACGCTGCTCTTCACTCTCTGGCCGCTTTTGAGCATCCGCCATGTGCGACCGGCGCAGATCTTTCGGCGAGACATTGCGACGGGCGGCGAGGATACCGTCGGGCCGCTGCGAGGCCGGTGGGGGACGCTGAGGCGATGGCGCTCGTTGGAGGATCGAACGAGACTGATGACCGCGACCGTGATCGCAACGGGGCTCGTGAGCCTTTCCATTTGGCAGGCCGGGTCCTGGCGAATCGGCTTGCTGTTCCTGGGAGCGCTCGCTGTGGCCGTGCTGCTGTTGTTGATCGTGGCGCATGCCCTCATCAAGGTGATCCGACTGGTATCGTTGCCGCGAGCCGTGAGTGTGCGACATGCCATCAGCAACCTACAACGGCCAGGCAGCCAGACCACCGGCGTGATCGTGGCCATCGGGATCGGGGTGATGGTGATCGTAGCTGTGGGAGTGCTGGAACGATCCTTGATCCGCCAGATCGGTGAGAACCGGCCCACCGATGCGCCGACCTTTTTCTTCATCGACATCCAGCCGGATCAGGCGAGCGGCTTTTCCCGGTTGATCCATCAACAGACCGGCGACCTCAGCCCAGAGCTCACGCCGCTCGTGCGGTCACGGCTGCACGCCATCAACGGGCAACCGGTGAAGGTTGAAGAAGACAGCGACAAGGACCACGAGAAGAAGGACGAAAAGCGCAAGACATGGTACTTCACGCGGGAATATGTGCTGACGTTCGGGAAGCAATTACCCCAGAACAACATCGTCACCAAAGGGGCGTGGTGGAAGCCTGGGCAGACGTTCAGCAAGCCCTTGGTGTCGGTCGAAGAAGAAGCGGCGAAGAATCTGGGATTGGACATTGGCTCAACGGTCGAACTCGAGATACAGGGTGCCACGGTAACCGCAGAGGTGAGCAGCATTCGCAAGGTGGACTGGGGAAACTTCTCGACGAACTTCTACATGATTCTGTCGCCTGGGTCGCTCGATGGCGCGCCGTTTACTTACGTGGCGACGGTGCGGGTGGCACCCGAACAAGAAGTCCCGCTTCAGCAAGTTGTGGTGGCCATGTTTCCCAACGTCACGGCGATCAACATCGGCGACGTGCTGGATAGCTTTGCCCGTATTCTCGACCGGCTCTCGCTCGCAATCCGCGCCGTGGCCCTCTTCTGTGTGCTGGCCGGCGGACTCGTGATGGCGGCGGCACTGGCCGCCACGCGCTACCGGCGACTCTATGAATCCGTCATCCTCAAAGCGCTCGGCGCCACGCGCGGGCTTATTGCGCGATCCTTTGCGGCCGAGTTTGCATTAATGGGGGCGGTGGCGGGCCTGATCGGAATCGTGTTGGCCAGCACGCTCTCCTGGGCTGTACTGCACTATATCTTCGACCTGCCCTGGAGCTTGCAACCAAAAGTTTTGGCGACCGGCCTTGCCCTCACCATCATCCTCACGCTTATCGTCGGCTTCCTCAGCACCTTCCGCATCCTCGGCCAACGGCCGTTGGCGGTGCTTCGTCACGAATAGGCTGGGTCGCGAGAGGAAAACGAGCCCCGGTCGAAAACTACAGGCGGGAGTTCTCCGGAAGCCACAGGTCGATAATCTGCCGGATCCGCAGTTCATCTTCTCGTAGTAACCGCACGAAGCGGACTCCGATGGCATCCTTCGATGAGGAGCGCACGACCGCGCCGTCTATGGTGATGGGGAACGTGAAGCTGGATGGTTGGAATTCCAATTTGAGGCGGGCACCGGTCGGGGCCGGAGCCTCGCTGCGGATACGGCAGCCGCGAATCGAAAGATTCTCGATGACTCCTTGCTGCCCGAGCTCTTGCGTGGCGGAGACCGTCGGCTTGAACCACACCGGAAACTCCACCAGAACCCGCTCAAAGCTGCGGCGTTGGTTGGAGGTTGGCCGACCAGAGAATGTCCGAAAGCGCGTGGCGCAAAGCTGACATCGCCAAGGGTAGATGGTAAGCACGCTCAACAGATGATCAGAAACGGTTTTGCGTGGAACCAGGCGGGTTTTTACGGTGCCGCACTTCGGACAGTTCATGACCTGCATCGGAGACGCCTTGCTATGCATAAGCAATGTGGGTAAGGGTAATAGAATGGAGGATCAAAAGGCAATACCCCCAAATAGGTGGGGCAAAGACTGGCTGGATCGAACGGAGGACAGAGTTTGAGGTTCAGTTCTGCACAATGCGCCAGAGACCTCCGCCGGAGGTCATGATATACAGCTCACCTTGGGCGTCTTCCCCGAAGCTGGTGATGAATTTCCCCGGCGGGTTGAGGAGCGGCCACTCGGTTTGCTCAGTCGCTTGCCCATTCTGGAACCGGAAGCTCCTGACGAATCCTGCACAGAAATCGGCGTAAAAGTAAGTCCCCCGCAGGGAGGGAATTGCGGCCCCTCTGTACACATAGCCTCCCGTGACCGAACAGGCTCCGCTTGCGTGGGGATAGTCGAGGATCGGTGGAGTGAGCCCTCCGGGGTCGCAATTACTGGAGGGATTGAAACAGGCGAACCCTTCCGTCAGTCGCCAGCCGTAGTTGAGCCCCCGTCCCGCATTGGGCGCCGGCGACACGTTGACCTCTTCTCGCGCATTTTGGCCGACATCAGCAATATAGAGATCGCCGGTCTGCCGATCGAACGAAAATCGCCAAGGATTGCGAAGCCCCAGGCTCCAGACGAGTAAGTCCCCTCCGCCTCCGGCAAACGGGTTCGCGATCACATTGGCACAGGGTCCGCCGGTGGTTGGGTCGAGACGCAAGATCTTGCCGAGCCGCTGGTTGAGATTCTGCGCGTTGTTATTCGGGTCACCACCACTCCCTCCGTCGCCGGGCCCAGCATACAAACAGTTGTCGGGACCGAAGGCGAGCATGCCGCCGTTATGGTTCGAGAAGTTCGGGTGCGAGATTTTAAGCAGCACTGTTGCGGAAGAGGGATCAGCGAGGTCCGGATTCGCTGCGTCTCTCAGATACCGAGCGATGACGAGATCACCGTTGGCGTCTGTGTAATAAACATAGAACCGCCGGTTCGTGGCGTAGTCGGGGTCAAAGGCCATGCCGAGAAGGCCGCGTTCACCACCTGACAAGACAAGTCCGCTGAGATCGAGGAATGAAGTGGCTCGTTGTGTTCCGCCAGGCACATCGAAAATCCTGACTCGCCCTCCTTGTTCGACGATGAAGAGTCGCGCGGTGTCGCCGGGGGCGGCGGTCAAGAACACGGGGGAAGAGAGGCTCATCGTGATCTGTTGGAGCGTGAGGCTAATGGATGGGGGAAGAGGTTGTAGCGATTCCTGGGGAGCATCGTCTCCGGGACAGCCGGTGAGGAACGCCGGCCCAGAGAGAAGCAAGCCCAGGATTGCAATTTGCCGAGCCCGAACCATGGACAACCGTCATGTTTGGAGGCCAAGGTCTTGCAGCGACCTGAGCAACTAGCTTGGTGTATATCGTGCCAGAAACCCGCTTAGCACCTTCCCGTCCCGCTCACGGAAGCTCACTGCGACCCGCAGTTGCTCCAAATACTGCTCCAACGTTTTTCCGCCAAGATCGATCTTGCGGGTGATGAAAAAGTCGCGGACGTCGCGTTCGAGTTCAGGCGTGGCCAGGCCGACAATCCCCCCGCACATGCGGCGAAGCCCTTGCTTGGGGAAGAGCCGGTCCATGGTGTCCCAGTTGGCTTTCACGAAGTTCCAAGCCAACTCTCTGCCGTACACGCTGCCCATGATGACACTGACGAGAAACGGCGCGTCCTGTGCGCGAACTTCGCCGTTGAGGGTACGGGCCAGCGTGTGTTCGAGCAACGCCCTCGGTTGGAACGCGGCGAGCGAGAACAGATACCGGCGCTCTTCTTGAGGCGTCGCGGCAGTGCGGAAGCGTTCGGAGAATTCATCGTACCGGGCGGCATCACCGGTATGTGCAAGGATGGCTACGAGTGCCGGCAAAACATTGGGGTCCACCGCGGCGGCGTCTTTCCGATAAGCCCGGTACAGCTCGGCCGCCTTCCTCTGGGTCGCTTGGTCATTGCCCAGCTTCCCAAACGCACTGATCATCTCCCCACGCAGTTGCTTGGTCAGTTCACTCTCGCCGTTGCGCGGTGTCCAACCCAACTCAGCTACAGTCGGACCGATGCGATCGCGAACGAAGGCTTCCAATGCAGGCCGGTCGGCTGGGGTGATGATGCGATTCAGCAGAGAGAACGAATCCAGCAGGACGGCCCAGACGTTCTTGTCGCGCTCCTGCTTGAAACGCGTGGTGAGGTCGAGATAGTCCGCAAGCGGCACGAGGCCGGCGATCGTCGTCGCCCAGGCGTCGCTGACAAGGTTGAACCGCTCGATTGCCGCGAGCCGATCAAGCCCTGCGCTCAAGAGCCGGTCAAGGAGTTCCGGCGCATAGCGCACCCGGTAGAAACCATGCCCGCCGTCGTTGAGGAAGACCGACTCGCAATCTTTCGGAACGGCAAACCTCATTTCAGCTTCCGTGAGGAGTACCTTTTTGGTTTCAGCCTTACCGCCGATCGTGGTCCTCAACTGAATCGGCACGTGCCAAGTGGTCGGTGAGGGGCGGGGGGTAAGGGGTGAGGCGATGTATGTGAATCGTTGTTGAGTCAGCGCCAGTTCGGAATCGCCCTTGAGCTCGGCGGTGATCAGTGGGTAGCCAGGCTGAAAGATCCAACTATCCATCAGTTCGGGGATCGGCTGCTTGGCGACTTTCCCGAGTGAGACCCAGAGGTCCTTCGTATCGGCGTTGCCGTATGCATGAGCATGGAGATAGTCGCGCACCCCTTCGCGGAACACCGTCGGCCCAATGTGCTGCTCCAGCATCCGGAGCACCGAGGCGCCTTTCTCATACGTCAGCACATCGAACATGGCGTCAGCATCCTTGGGGGCGCGCACGGGGTACTCGATCGGCCTCGTGCTCTGCAGCCCATCTACCGAGAAGGCTGCAGCGCGGGAGACGCCGAAGCTCGTCCACCGTTGCCATTCCGGTTTCCAGGCGTCCACGGCCAGCATCTCCATGAACGTGGCGAAGGCTTCATTCAGCCACAGACCGTTCCACCAGGACATCGTCACCAAGTCGCCGAACCACATGTGCGCGTTCTCATGAGCAACCACGTCCGCCACGCGCTCCAACTCGGCATGGGTAGCGGTAAGCTGATCCACCAGCAACGCGGTCTCGCGGAACGTGATGGCGCCAAGGTTCTCCATCGCGCCTGAAGCAAAGTCCGGGATAGCGATCAGGTCCAGCTTGTCGCCAGGATAAGGAATCCCATAGTAATCCTCGAAGAACTTGAGCGAGGCCGAGGCGATCTCTTGTCCGAATCTTGCGAGATGGCGTTTGCCGGGAACCGCCCAGAGGCGAAGCGACGTCCGGCCGGCCATCACCGGTTCCGTGGCTTCGAGCTGTCCCACGATGAAGGCGACGAGGTACGTGGACATGTGGATCGTATCCGCGAACTGCAGGATTTTCTTTCCGCCGTCGAACGATTCGGATGCGATCTTGGTGTTGGACACGGCCGTGAGTGCGGGATCAATGACCAACGTCGTCGCGAAGATAGCCTTGAAGTCCGGCTCGTCCCAACAGGGAAAAGCCCGTCGCGCATCGGTTGCTTCGAACTGCGTGGCTGCCATCGTGTGGGTCGTGCCGCGTTCATCTTTGTAGGTGCTTCGGTAGAATCCACGGAGCTTGTCGTTGAGCTTGCCTCGGAACGTGAGGTTGACCCGCCATGATCCTGGTGTGATGGACGTAGGGAAGCGGAGGTGACAGCGTTCGACCGATTCCTCCAACTCGACCCACGCTTGCTGGCTGGCGTCCGATCCTCCTTCGATGCGGGCGGAGGTCACCTCCAGCTCGACAGCGTTGAGGACGATCTCGGAGGTGGGCTGATGAACTGTGACGGTGATCGTTTCCTGTCCGGCGAAGGTCGCGGCAGTCAGGTCCGGTGCAAGCCGTAGCTCGTACCGAACCGGCACGACGTGCCGCGGCAACCGATAGGGACTGAGCGCCCGTAGAGAAGGAGTCTGGTCCATGTCATCGCCTTTCGGTCGACCAATCAGGAGCGGTTTGAGGCCAGGGATCAGTACAGGATCGAGCAGACTCAAGAGAGGAACGGCAAGAAATCCCTTCGCGCTTTGAAGGATCGACCAAAGCGTCTGTCGCCGGTTAACCAGGCGCCCATCCTCACATTCGTCCCGCTCACTCATACCCTCGCGGCAGGCCTGGTCTCGACGCCGGTCGGAGTTCCCACAATCAAGAGATGGGCACGCCCCACAAACAGGCCGGTCTCGACGATGCCGGGAACTTGATTGAGCTGAGTTTCCAGCCGGGCCGGGTTGTCGATCCGCGCGATGTGCAGGTCCAGAATGAAGTGCCCCGCTTCGGTTCTGAACGTCTGGCCGTTGCGCTCCCGCAGCGCGGCCTTCCCGCCGGCCACTTCCTCGATCTGGCGCGCTGTGCTGCCCCAACCGAACGGGATAACTTCAATGGGCAGAGGAAAGGAATTTCCCAGGGCCGGCACGAGTTTGGTGTGGTCCACGACAACGATGAATTGCTTTGCCGACGCGGCCACGATTTTTTCTTTGAGGAGTGCTCCCCCCCCGCCTTTAATCAAATTGAATTGAGGGTCAACTTGATCCGCGCCGTCGATGGCGACATCGATAACCCAGGCGTCATCCGTTTCAATCAGCGGGATGCCGTGCATCTGAGCGAGCTTGGCGGTCTCGTGGGAAGTCGAGATGCCGCGAATCCTCATGCCGGCCCGGACTTTTTCCCCAAGGGCAATGACCATATGTTTGGCAGTCGAACCGGTACCAAGCCCCACGACCATCCCGTCACGGACGTATTCCGCTGCTTTCAGAGCTGCGGATCGCTTGAGACTGTCAAGGTCTTGAGTCACCGTCATGATGACACCGCATGAGCTAGCTGCGCAGCGACCGATGCCGCTCCGAGCAGGGCGGTCTTGTCGTTCATCACCACCTTGACCGGGATCGTGCTCATCATGCGTTTGTATCGGCCTTTATTGGTGAAGGCCTTCATGAACGTCCCGTCCTTCAGCTTGGCGAGCAATTTCGGCGCGATGCCGCCGCCGATAAAGACACCGTCCAGCGCCATGGCTTTGAGCGCCAGGTTGCCAGCCTCCGCTCCATAAATTGAGGAAAAGAGTTCCAGCGCTTGTTTGGCGATCTCCGCTTGGCCCTTCAAGCCCGCCTCCGAGATGGTCGCCGCGGGATCTTCGATCTTGATTTTCTCAGCCAGCCATGTCGGCTCGTTTTTCTTGGTATCGCGCAGATAGTCGTAGATGGCGTGAAGGCCGGGCCCCGAGAGCACTCGTTCATAACTGACGTGCAGATAGCTGCTTCGCAAATGGCGCAAGAGCTCGATCTCGCTATCGCTGTTGGGGGCGAAGTCCGCATGGCCACCTTCCGAGGGCATCGGTTTGTACCGTTCCCCATCCCAGAAGAGAATGGACTCGCCCAGGCCGGTGCCGGCTGCGATGAGGGCCAGCGCTTGTTTTTTTTTGGGAGGGGTTCCGGCGTTCAGCACTTCCACTTCTTCCGGCCTAAGAAGCAGGATGCCATAGGCGGTGGCCTCGAGATCGTTGAGCAATTGGACCTTGGGGATAGAGAACTGTTTGGCAATTGCCAGGCCATCGACCACCCAGGGAAGGTTGGTGGTGTGGCAACGGTTGTCGATGACTGGGCCGGCCACACCGAAGCAGGCGGCATCGATCTTAATCGGCTCCGTCAGAGCGGCAGCCTTCGGCCGCTCCCTTTCCGAGGGAGGTGATTCCTCTACACTCTCCTCTTCCTCGATGGGTTGCGGTGAAGCGGGCGGAGTCAGAAATTCCTCGACGATCTCCTCCAGTGATTTGTAGTCCGCACTGTGAAAACTCTGCGCCCGCGCCGGGTCTACCCTCACGCTCGTCCAGTCGAACAGAGCGAGGTTCGTTTTCGTACCCCCAATGTCTCCAGCGAGAATCATTTATTCCTCTCGAGAGTTCATGCCTTGTCGACTCACCGTCAGGTCCATCGCTGCCGCCTGATCAAGGAACCAGATCAATCGTCCCGAGATAGGACGGACGAGCGATGCCGGCCATGATGGCCCACCAGCCGCTGAATTCTCAAGCACCTTCCGCGTGATGCCTGATTTTTTCTGACCGGTTACGAGAAAGAGTACCGCACCGGCGCGATTCAGAACCGGCAACGTGAGCGTGATCCTGGCCTGAATCCCTTTCGGCGACGTACTCGGCACCACCAGCCTGGTTTGCTCATCGAGCGCGCTTGTTCCAGGGAACAGGGAGGCCGTGTGCCCATCTTCGCCGAGGCCGAGCAGAATGAGATCGAATCGCGGGAGGGAGGAGTCGGAACCCGGCCATTCTTGACGCAACGTTTGTTCGTATTGCCGAGCCGCTGTTTCGGGCTGCTCCTCACCTTTCATGCGACAGATGTGATCGGACGCAATCTTGAGCGGCTGGAAGAGCGTGACATCTGCCATTCTAAAATTGCTCTCGGGGTGAGAGGGCGGCACGCAGCGCTCGTCGCCGAAAAAGAAGCGCACTTTCTTCCAGTCCAGGCGGTGGGCATATTCGGAGCTGGCCAGGGTCGCGTGGAGTGTCGCCGGAGTCGTTCCTCCGGCAAGCGCGACGCGGAACCGCTCGGTTGCGGCGATCGCCTGCTCGCCAAGCCAGAGAAAGAGTTCCGCCGCTTCGCGCGCCAACTCGTTCGCGTCTCGCATGATACGAATTTCGCGCGCGTGGGTCATGTCATCGTCTCGCCGGTCGGCGGGGCCGTTTCGTTCGCTTGGTGCGGGCTGGCCGGCTGGGCTTGGCCCGGGGCCGCAAGCCGTCAATCAACGCATGGATGGTGTCAAGAGGCCGGGTGCCGAGCTTCACGCGTATTGCCTGCCGACTGTGGGTACGAAGCGATTGGAGATCGCCGACTGCTTGTGCTTGTGCCAAGGTACCGAAGGAATAGGGTTTGCCGGGGATTGGCAGGTCGGATACCATCTCTTCGACCAGTTCCAGGAACCGGCCGGCGTTCGATCCACCCTTGTGCAACTGGCCGGTCGAATGAAGGTACCGTGGGCCATAACCGCTGGTGGTCGCCAGCTTGGTGGAGGTCAACACGATCTTTCGCAACGACTGCAGCGCCGCGTCCATGCGAGGCGAGGGCGTCGCATAGGCTAGGATCGCGAGATACCGGCCCGGCTGGATGTTGCTCGCTATCTGTTTAGCCGCTTGGGCCGGAGTCGCGCTCGGCATCATCGGCAGTTTCCCGCTTGCTTCGACTTGCTGCAGGACACGCTGGGTGTTGTCTTTACTCTCCTGGACGTTCGGTTGATCGAAAGGGTGAATGCCGAGAAAATGGCCTGCGACCGCGGTGGCGAATTCCCACCGGAAAAACTCGGCACCGAGATCGTACCGATCCTTTAAGGCAAGCCGCAAGACCGGCTGCCCGGCTTGCTCGATTGCGCGCACCTGCCGATCGGTCGTAGCATTGGCATCGCCGGCTAATCTCAGATAGACGAAGAGTCGATCATCGCCGTAGGCAGACGGCTTGGCCAACGGCTCTTCCGCGATCGGCACGAGGCCTTTACCTTCCTTGCCGGTGCTCTCCGCAATGAGTTGCTCCGCCCAGAGACCGAAGGAGCTGATCTTTGGTGAAGCGACAATCGTGACCTTATCACGACCGGTTCGCCATAGTGCTCCCATCATCGCCCCCAAGGAGACTCCGGGGTTGTCGCGTAGCGGAGCACGGTGGCGGCAGGCGGCTGCCATGGTGCAGGCGCGGTCGAGCAGAGCAGCGACGTCCATCCCGATCAAGGCGGCCGGAACCAATCCGAAATACGACAGGACGGAGTAGCGCCCCCCGATGTCGGGCGGATTAGTGAAGGTCTGCCAAAAGCGATAGTCGCGCGCCATTCGTTCGAGCCCGGTTCCAGGGTCTGTGATCGCGATAAATTGCATCCCGCCCCCCGCACCGCTGGTTTTATTGACCAGTTCCCAGAAGTGCGCGAAGAGCGACATGACTTCGATGGTACCGCCGGACTTGCTGGCGACGATAAAGAGGGTCCGCGCTGGATTGATGGTGTCCGTTACCTGACGCACGAAGCCGGGGACCGTCGAATCGAGCACCCACAGGTGGGGAAATCCGCGAGCAGAACCAAAGGTGCAGCGGAGGACTTCGGGACCCAGACTGCTTCCGCCCATGCCCAGCAGCACGACGTCTTTTACGCCTTGCCGACAGACGGATTGGGCGAACGTGCGGAGCTCGGCGACGTTTTGTCGCATCTGGTCCGCCACCGTGAGCCAGCCAAGCCGGTTCTCAATCTCCGTCGGTTCCGGTTTCCACAGCCTATGGTCTTTTGCCCAAACCCGGTCGACCAGGCCGGCTTGAGCCAACTCGCCGAGCGCGGCAGTTATTGTGGAATCATAGGCATTGCTGTTCGACCGGCTCCGTGAAGCCACCATAGCATTCCTCCATCAGACTGTAGGGTGGATATGAGAGAGCCAGCAACGCTGTCGTATCTTAGGTCCGACCCGCTGAAAACGCAAACGCGACAGGATCGCCCTGCCCCCTATTCTTTATCGGTTGTTCGGCGGATGAGTAAAGGCATACCCTCGGTGACAGACCAGGCCAGCGACTGCGCCTCCTCTGCTCTGAGGGTGAGTCGAATGGCTGGCGGAGCGGTCGCGCTATTTCCTGAGAGAAGTGCGGTGATCCCGTTTCGGAACGATGTCCAATAGTTCAACGCCATCGTGAGGAGCCATTGCCAGGGATTCTCGCGGGCGATGGGGAGAACGCGGATGACCAAGGGCGGCTGGAACTGGAGGTCGAACGCCACGGGCATGTCTTTGAGAGAAATAGGCTCTTGCTCTTGGTTTTCAGTTGGGACGGCCTTGCGTCGGACGATAGGAGGGCGAGCCACAAGACGAAACACCCCTTTCATCCGGCGCTCATCCGTTGTCCGGCAGTCGAGGACCGGCAACCGGTGGAGATCGAGGCCCCGCCCTTTGATGAGAATGGCCTGAGTCGGCAGGTCCAAAATCAAGTAGGGTTGTGGCCGGCCGGCCAGTTTCAGCTCCTCTTCGAGGACGCGGTTGGCCTCTCGCAGCGTGGCAGGGCTGTCCGAGTCGAGGCCGTTCCTGGCTGGCGGTTCGGATGAGAGAATAACGGACGGGTGAACAAGGAACAGGAGGAATATCGCGCAGAGAAATGTCATGAAGTCTGCGCTGACGAGGCGGGTGTCAATAGATCATGATCGGCGTGCCGATCTTTGCGACTTGGTAAACGGCCTTGAGGTCCTGGTCGTTCAGGCGAATGCACCCGTGGGTCACATTTTTCCCTAAGAGACGGGTGTAGAGGGTGCCATGGATGAAGTACCCCTTGCCGAAGCCGAGGGCGTATTCCCCGAGCACGCCAGGTTCCACGCGCTGGGCTAGGCTGCGGGGGACTTCCTCTCCTTCTTCGATGAAGGCCCAGTCCGGCTTCACCCAGACCGGGTTGGTGAGTTTGGATTGAACGGTAAACTCGCCCCGGGGCGTGTCGAAGATCCACTGGCCACTCGCTTCACCGGGTTTATCGAGAAGTGTGCCGCTCCCGGTTGAAGCAATGGCATCAAGCACCACCTGTCCATGGCGCTTCACGTAGAGATGATTCCGCGCAGTGTCAACGACGATGTACGGGCCCGGGGGGCTGAGCTGCGCCAACTGGCGTTGTAGCGCCAGATTTCGCGCACGCAGGCTTTGGAGGGTTGAGGCATCGATCGGCTCCGAGGTGATGAAAGAAGCATCAGAGTCCTGCAGCCCGCTGCTTTGCGACAGCGTCAGCAACAGGAATGCTGTGGATATCAGCAGGAGAGCCGAAGTGCGTGTCATTGCGACGTCAGGTTTCTTCTTCTTGATCCCCTATATCGGCCAGCGCGAGCGCAACGGCATTTTGCGAATGGAGGGCCCCCACAATCGTGATAGGAGTTCCCATCTCCACCAACGCGAATAGTTTCTCCATCTCCGGGTTGTCCAACATAATGCAGCCCAGAGTCTGGCCCATCAACTCGTTCTCGACTCCATGAATCTCGATCTGCCCGCCGATGTTGCGCTCCAACGGGATACGGCCGGCCTTTCGCGCGAGCTTGAAGCGGCGCCGGTCGTTGGCATTGGGATAATCCAGCACCAAGGCACGATAGAACTGAGTGTGCCCCTCACCTCGCTTGTGCGTAATGTGATATTGCCCTTCAGGTGTGGCGCCGTCCCCTTGGTATCGCTTTTCGCGGATGCCGTTGTACCCTAAACGAACGGGGTATGATAGCACTTTCCGCCCGTTTTTGTAGAGGGTCAGAATGCGGTCCGCCTTGCTCACAATGATTGCCGAAGCGTGGTGTGCGCGCGACCACTGGATCGTTCGACGGGCCATAGCACGCCAGGCGTTAATCCGATCTTGGTCCGCGTACCGTCCCAATTCACTGTTCAGTGTGGCCCGTTGGGCCCCTAACAGTTGGGCGGCATGGTCTGCGGAGTTGAGTGCTCGCGCGAATTGCCCCTGGTCAAAGAAGGATCGCGCTTGCTTGACCAGCAATTCGGTCTCGACGGGTTTGTGGCCTAACACCAGGCGCCCGTCGATCTCGACGATCTTCGTGTTCATCGCCTGCAAGCGCTGCTCGACACGGTTTAACCGTTCCTCTGCCGTCAGCCGCTGGCTGTCTTTACGGTGCGCCACCTCGAGGGCCGTTCGCGTCCCTTCCTCGTGCAAGTGGCGTAGATCGGTTTCCAGCCGATTCGGTTCCCACGGCCATCGAATCAGATCCTCGTCCGCCTGAACCCTGGCCTTCAGCGCTACCCACTGCCGGGCGAACCGCGTGTATTCATCGGGGGCGAATTCAGCGGCCCGCTCGGCGACGAGGTCGCGGTCTAGGCTTTCTAGTGCCTCGACGAGATCTTCTGGAATCGTCTGAACGCAGCCCGACAAGCTCGTGAGAGTGAGGACAGTGATGAGCGTCAGAAGACGGGATATCGGAAGGGCCAGGCCCATGATAATTATTGTATCCTACTTCCCCTTTTTCGGCTGAGAATGTTTGCCTTTCGCCGCACTGATCTTTGCGAGCGCATTCTGGATCTCGGTTGAAACCGCCTGGCTCTTCTCGTGAATAGCCTTGGCTTTGGCCTGTGCCGCCAGGTAATCACCTCCATCGATCGCGGCTTGGACTTCGCCGAGCGACTTGGTGAGCCCCTCTGCGTCGGCTTTGATGGCTTCTAGGGCGGCGCGATCCTTGCCGACAGGAGCTTTTGCGACGAGCTCTTGGGTGGCCTTCACCGCTTCTTGAGCAACCTGCAGGGTTTGAAGAGCCGCCGTCTTGGCTTCTTCTTTTTTCTTCTCCGCCTCAGCCTTCACGCGCTCGGCCTCGGCCTTCGTGCTGGCTGCCAACTGCTCAGCTTTTCCATAGTCGCGCAGGAGAGTAAACTTTGCGTCTTGGTCAGCCACTTCTTTCTTGGCGTTCGCCAACATCCCCTCCAGTTTCGCATAGTCCT
Source organism: Nitrospiraceae bacterium (assembly GCA_037442105.1). GTDB lineage: Bacteria > Nitrospirota > Nitrospiria > Nitrospirales > Nitrospiraceae > JBBIQV01. The sequence goes on from JBBIQV010000011.1 coordinate 25,693, forward strand.
GAGGTGTGTAGGCGGTGGCGCCGCTTTGCTGGGCGTCTTTGACTGCTTTCTCTGCTGTATCGATCTGTTCTGTCGGGGGCTTGGCACAGGCGGCCAGTAAGAGCAGCATGACCGCGGCGATCCCCCTCACATGGATTGTAGATTTCATGACCTGTCCTCCTGACGAAGAGGGAAGAGTGCTCCGTTCAGCTATTCCTCCCCGCCTCCTCCCCGCCGTTCGTTTTTTTGGGTTACAGCCGTAAGCTTGCTTATCTACCGAGTCGGAATGGGAAAAACCGGCGCCCCTTCAGAAGCCCTACACCGGCATGAAGGGGGCCAGTAGGCTGTGAGGGACTGGAACGACGTTTATCCCGCCTTCTTTTCCTTTCCCTTCTTCTTGCCGTGCTTCTTTCCCTTCTTGTCCTTCTTTTCGCCTTTTTCCCCTTCGGCTTTCTTTGCTCCTTCAGCCGGAGCAGCAGGAGCTGGAGCCACGGCAGCCGGTTCAGCCGGGGCAGGGGCCGGAGCAGCCGCCTTCTCCTCAGCCTGGCTCAGGGATGCAACGCCAAAAACCATAGCCATTGTAAGCGCCATCACGTTTAAAATTGATTTCGCCATCATCGTGTCACCTCCTTTCTGCAAAATGGATTATATGAGTCATCTTGACTCCTTAAGCTGGTTCCTACGCCACCAATGAAAAAGAAAGCTGATGCAACCGCAATGTTGGTGCCACCGTGTCGCAGATCTCTAAGAGGCTGTTTATGCTTAGGATGTATTGGGCGTGAAAAAGGATCGGTGGTCAGGAAAATACAAGAATCTGTGGCACCTTTGCTTAGCATTCAACAAAACTGCCTCACGAAATGCCTCGGTTCAACGGAACAAAAATTCCATGATATCAAGCTCAAGCTGTACTTCACCCGGAGCAGAAAGCATTTCCAGTGTCAGAGAGGGTCGGGTAGTCACTCAATGTGAGTGGTCGATCTGCCTTCGCGTTGACACCCCGGCTTGCCATATCTATAATGCCCGGTTGAATGATTGTGCAATTCCAGGAGGAAAGTTTCAATGTCCTTTACGTATAAGCAACCGTCGAATCTCAAGCGGAAGCGCGAACATGGGTTCCGTAAACGGATGAGCACGAAGAACGGACGAAAAGTTCTTGCTCGCCGACGTGCTAAGGGGCGTGCTCGGTTGACCGTGTGAGTCGTGCCCAAGCCGCAGCGGATTTCTCAATTCAGATCGATCAATTCCAGTCACAGATTAATGAACGCTTTTCGGCGGGTGGTGTATACCGTGGGACAAGCGCGCAGTGACTGCCTGCTCGCGGGAAGGGGCTGACTCTGGCGCCATCTGCAGGGCGAGCATTCACCGCACCGGCTGACGTGTGGAGCGAACACTCCAGCGTTGCCAATGTACTGATTTCTAACGCATGGCTGTGGCGCATAGGCATGTGGACTTCTTTCTGCGGAGCAGCCGCGACATCGAACGAGTGAAGCGAACCGGTCGCCGGGTTTCGACGGCGTTTTTTAATCTTCTCGTGTGCCGTTCGGACAGGCCCGACAGTCGATTGGCCATCATCGTCGGCAAGCGGTTCGGTACGGCTGTCCGTCGCAACAGGGCAAAACGTGTGTTTCGGGAGCTTGGCTGTAGAGTCCGTCCCGCGTTACTGCCGGGGTTGGATTGCCTCGTGTTTCCCAAGCGTGAGGTCTTGAGCCAGTCTTTTGCAGTCCTCCAAGATGCCTGGGTGTTAACCTTGCGACGACAAGGGCTTTTGAGCTCTGAAATGGCATAACCATGCGACGGCTCTGTCTTTGGGTCCTTGCCCTGTATCGGCAATGGATATCACCGGCTCTCGGTCCTGCATGCCGCTTTGAACCCACGTGCTCTCAGTATGCGAGTGATGCCATTAGCCAGTATGGCCTCCTGGGAGGTATAGGGTTGACCTGCCTCCGCCTCCTCAAGTGTCACCCCTTTCATCCCGGCGGGGTCGATCCAGTGAAATAAGTCCTGCAATCGGACGGTCTAAGGTCGCACACCGCATGGAAAAGCGCGTCGTCATCTTCCTCATCATCTCGTTGACCATCATTATTGGGTACGACTATGTCCTCAAGGAACTCGGGCTCTTGCCACAACCTTCCAAGACCCAGGAGTTGGGAAGCTCCGAACCCTCAACTCCTGTTCGTTCGGATTCCGGACAACCCCCTACTTCGGTGGGCATTGCTGGCCAACCCGGCACCTCGCTGAATCGAGAAGCCACTACTGAACAGAGTCACAGGAACCAGGCGGGTGGAACTGCATTGGACGAACAGACGGTGCAGGTCGATACGACTCTCTTCCGGGCCAGTTTTACCAATCGCGGCGCGGTGGTGAAGAGCTGGGAGTTGAAACGATACTACGCCAGCGCTTCTGATGGGCAAAAACTTGTTCAACTGATCAACCCGGAGACGAAGTTTCGCCGACCGCTGGCATTGACCGTAGAGGATCAAGCGCTGACGAAATTGCTTGGTGAGGCCTTGTACCAAGTTGAGCGGGATTTTGAATCGTTGGACTCCATGCATCCAAGCGGACATGTGACATTTCGGTTCGCTGATCCCGACCGGAAGCTGTTGATTGAGAAGCAGCTTACCTTTCACCACGATAGCTATGTGGTAGATATTGCTCTCAAGACCGAAGGCCTGACGGGGCCTTTCGATATCGGCCTGGGGACCAATTTCGGCATTGTGGAATGGGGTGAAGGGTTTATCGGCCTGATCGGTTCCGCCTCGCTGGTTGATGGAAAGGTTGAAAAAGAAACACCGGACACGGAGTCTGAACGAAAAGGGGCTGTGCGATGGGTAGCACTTCAGGACAAATACTTCCTGAGCGTCCTGATGCCCAGTCGCGCATCGTCCGCGTTGGCCAAGAAAGAGGGGGATAAGTTGGTCTCAGCCGGTGTACGAATGGCGTCCCCAGGCGTTGGCCCGGCATTGACTCTGAAGTTGTTCGCAGGTCCCAAGGAGTATGACACGCTGAGGGCCCTTAATGTGGGCTTGGAAGATACGATCGACTTTGGATGGTTCATCTTTGGAAGCTGGAGTTTCGTCAAGGCCGTGGCGAAACCGATTTTTTATGTGCTTCGGTTCCTTCATGACTACACCCACAACTACGGGCTCACCATCATCCTGTTGACGGTGGGGATCAAACTGCTGTTCGTCCCGTTGCAGTATAAGAGTTACAAGTCGATGAAGCAGATGCAGGTGATCCAGCCCAAAGTGCTTGCGCTGCAGACCAAGTATAAGGATGACCGCGATCGGCTGAACAAGGAGCTCATCAAGCTCTACCGCGATCACCGGGTGAATCCGGTGGGAGGCTGCTTGCCCATGGTGCTCCAGATGCCGGTGTTCGTCGCCCTCTTTAATATCTTGTATATGACGATCGACTTGCGGCAGGCTCCATTTACCCTATGGATCAAAGATCTCTCCGTTCAGGACCCGTACTATGTGCTTCCCCTCGTGATGGGAGCCACCATGGTGATTCAACAGAAAATCACGCCCACCACGATGGATCCCACCCAAGCGAAAATCATGTTGATCCTCCCCGTGTTCATGACTTTCCTCTTCATCACCTTTCCTGCTGGCCTGGTGCTGTACTGGCTCACGAATAACGTGTTGACGATTGGGCAACAGATCATCACGGATCGCTACATCCTCGGAAATCGTCCCATGCTAGCGACCTCTTCAGGGTCTGATACCGGCGAGGTAACCCTTGCCGAAGGAGGCTCGTCGGGAAAGCGGCGGAAGGTGTCGGCTGGTTCCACCGAAGGCGGAGAGCAAAGCTAACTTCACAGAGTCAGCCAATGCGCGGAGGGCTGGAAGATACCATCTGTGCCATCGCCACTCCTCTCGGTGAAGGCGGTATCGGTATTCTCCGCGTCAGCGGGAACCGGGCGATTGAAGCGGTTTCTCCTCTCGTGCAGCTCCGATCAGGCAAGCCGCTCTCCCAGGTTCGGAGCCACCACCTCTATCTTGCCGATATCCTCTGGCCTTCGGGCGAACGCTGTGCTGGTGCCGGCCTTACCCAATCCACTGGTCGAGATCACCGCGGACGGGTTATCGAAGAAGCCTTGGTCGTGGTGATGAGAAGCCCACGATCCTTTACTGGCGAAAACGTGGTCGAGATTCATTGCCACGGGGGGGCCCTTGTCTTGCAGACAGTCTGTGAGGCGTGTCTGGCGCACGGCGCGCGCTTGGCCGAGCCGGGCGAATTTACCAAGAGAGCGTTCTTGAACGGACGACTCGATTTGACCCAAGCAGAAGCGGTGCTCGATACGATCCGTGCGAAAACGACTATAAGCTTGAAACTCGCTCAACAGCAACTGAGAGGTGGGTTGTCATCAGAAGTTGGCCGTGTTCGGGACGCACTGGTCAGTATGCTGGCTCATGTCGAAGCCGCCATCGATTTTGCCGAAGAGGATATCACCTTTGTCGGGCACGAGGAACTGCGCGCGTTGATTCAGTGGGCGAAGGAGCGGATAACCCAGATGATCAAGACGTCGCAGGAGGGGCGAATCCTACGCGAGGGCGCGACAGTTACGATCTTAGGGAAACCGAACGTGGGGAAATCGAGTGTGATGAACGCGCTGCTACGCATGGATCGCGCGATCGTCACGCCGATTCCCGGCACGACGCGCGATGTCCTGGAAGATTTCATCAATGTGCGCGGTGTGCCGGTTCGTTTGCGCGATACAGCCGGGATTCGAGTGACCAGTGATCCCGTCGAATTGGAAGGCATCCGTCGGAGCCATGAGGCACGAAGGGAAGCCGATCTGATTCTGGTCGTTCTTGATGGAGCGGAACCACTAACCGTGGAGGACGCAGAGATCCTCCGGGGGCTCGGGGAAACCAAGTGCGTGATCGTGGCGAATAAGGCGGATTTGCCGTGCCAATGGACGAGCGCAGAACTGTCGAAGATCTTGCCGCAAGAATTGAATGCAGTCGTTAGGCAAGTGTCTGCCAAGACTGGATCGGGCATCGAAGAACTCAAGGACTTGATGCGATCGCTTCTGATTTCAAATCATCCTGAGGCCAGCGAGGGAGTGGTCATAACGCACGTGCGGCATCTGTCCGCATTGCAGCGCGCTAACGAAGGGCTGGAGCATGCAGGAGTCTCGATAGTTGAGGGACTTCCTGGCGAGGTGATCGCGACCGACTTGCGAATTGCGACCGAGGCCTTGGGGGAGATCAGCGGCGAGATCAGCACCGACGAGGTGCTTGATCGAATTTTTTCAGAGTTCTGTATCGGAAAATAGCCAGGAGGTCTTGTGGCTCGGCATTATGACGTGCTTGTCGTCGGGGGTGGTCATGCAGGCTGTGAGGCGGCCCTCGCTGCGGCCAGAATGGGAGCGCGCACGTTACTGCTCACCATGGATCTGGAACGGATCGCACAGATGTCCTGCAATCCGGCGATCGGTGGCATTGCAAAGGGCCACCTTGTGAAGGAGATCGATGCGCTTGGGGGCGAGATGGGCCGTAATGCGGATCGAGCCGGGATCCAATTTCGCATGATCAATACAAGCAAGGGACCTGCCGTCCGCGCACTGAGAGCGCAATGTGATAAGGCGCTCTACCGGCGTACCATGCAAGAGATCCTCAGGGCTCAGGATGGACTAGACCTCGCGCAGGGAACGGTTGATCGGCTCCTAACCGAGGGGGACAGTGTGGCAGGTGTCATGACAAGCTCAGGAGAACAGATACGGGCAAAGGCCACGATTGTAACTTCAGGCACATTTCTTAATGGACTTATTCATATCGGAATGAATCGTTTCCCGGCCGGACGCGCGGGTGAGGCCTCTGCAGAGCATTTGTCAGACTGTATGCGTGATTTAGGATTCGACGTAGGACGGCTGAAGACAGGGACGCCACCGCGACTTGATCGGGACACGATTAACTTTTCAGTGATGATCCCACAGCCCGGCGATGATCCGCCGCCGCCGTTCTCTCACCGCACAGAAATGATAACGACGCCACAGGTTCCGTGTTATCTGACTTATACCAACGAGGAAACGCACCGAATCATTCGTGACAACCTCGATCGATCACCCCTGTACAGCGGCGTAATCGAATCGATTGGCCCTCGCTATTGTCCTTCGATTGAAGACAAGGTCGTGCGGTTTGCCGATAAAGAGCGGCACCAAGTATTCATCGAACCTGAAGGCCTGGAGACGCGGGAATTTTACCCGAATGGGATCTCAACGAGCTTGCCCGTTGATGTCCAGACAGCTATCTTGAAAACTATTCCCGGCTTAGAACATGTTCGTATGCTCAAACCTGGCTATGCCGTAGAGTACGACTATTTTCCTCCAAGGCAGCTACATCCAACTCTCGAAACCAAGTTAGTCGCCGGGCTGTTTCACGCTGGTCAAATTAACGGTACCTCGGGTTATGAAGAAGCAGCAGCGCAGGGGATTATTGCGGGGATCAATGCTGTTCTCCGAGGACGCAACGAGCCTCCGCTCGTGCTTGATCGGTCGCAAGCATATATTGGGGTCCTCATTGATGACCTGATCACCAAGGATGCCCGTGAGCCGTACCGCATGTTCACCTCTCGGGCCGAACATAGGCTTTTATTGCGCCATGACAATGCTGACTTTCGGTTAATGGAAATCGGGCATAATTTAGGATTGGTCTCCAGAGATGCGTTTGCGAAATTGGAATGTAAGAAAGAGATAGTAGCCAAGGAGATCAGCCACCTGAGAAAGGTTCGTCCTCTCTTGTCGTCCGAAGCCAGAAAGAAAATCGCCGCTGCCGGTTTGAGCGAGATTTCTCCAACACATACTTTGGGTCAACTGCTCAAGCGGAAGGAGTGGACCTATTCAAGGCTCACCTCTCTATTGAACCACGAAGGAATCAAGGAAACTGAGCTATCTGAAGCAGTTGAGATCGAGATTAAGTATGAAGGCTATATAAAGAGACAATTGCAACAAATTGATCGATTCAAGAGATTAGAAAAGCGAGGGATTCCAACAAACTTCGATTATGACGCGGTCGTAGGGTTTTCCCGTGAAGTCCGAGAAAAACTAAGACGTGTGAGGCCAGCATCGATAGGACAGGCCTCGCGTATTTCCGGTGTCACACCTGCTGCAATCTCTCTCTTGCTTGTTGAGTTAGAACGTCAGAAGAGAAATGGGAAGGAGTTTTATGTTGCTCCGAGTTAGGGAAGGTCTGACTCGACCTTGGATTGTCACACGGTCGGTTGGGCCATGGCTTTCTCACCAATGAGGACAAGAAAATAGCTTGACCTGTTTGACCACTTTCACGTAAATGTTCCACGTGGAACTTGGCAGATCACTCAGGGAGTATTTTGTTCACTCCGCGGCGGGCTTGGACATTGAGCTTTCAGCGGAGGCAATCGAAAAGTTCTCTATCTATTTGAATGAGCTAATTTCTTGGAATAAGAAAATCAATCTCACGGCAGTTACGGATAAGAAAGAAATCCTTGTAAAGCACTTTCTTGACTCCTTAATGGGTGGCAAAGCAATCGATCAAGAAATGAATTCTTTGATTCTTGATGTTGGGAGTGGCGCGGGATTTCCCGGAATTCCACTTCGAATTTTTCGAGGAAGTCTGAATCTGTTGCTCATTGAACCAAACAAAAAGAAGGTGGCGTTCCTCAGACACATTCTTGGATGCCTTCATCTCTCAGGAGTCACAGCGTTCCAAGGAACCTTTGACGATTTTCTCAATGAAAGAACTCGGTCGAATACTATTGGCTGGATCGTAAGCCGTGCGCTCAATGTGGAAAGGATCTTGACACAATTCCATTCGGCGCTAGGGATCAATGGCAGAATCATGTTGTATCGAACCATGCCTTATACAGAAAACAGCAACGTGAGCCTTCAAATTGATCGTGAGATTCACTACCAACTTCCACACGGCTTTGGAGAAAGAGTTTTGACTATACTGAAAGTACCCGATGCTGTTTATCAGACAGTCAATCCCCTCACGCTCATGGCAACTCATGAATAAAAGGCAGCTTTTTGTTCCACGTGGAACAGAATCCTAACCATCGTAAACCAAACTAACCATCCAACTACCTTTTGCGCCTGAGTGAGAGATTCTTCGTGCAGCGAATCGTTTGTGTCGCCAATCAAAAAGGTGGTGTTGGGAAAACCACGACTTCTGTGAACTTGGCTGCGGCAGTCTCCCTACAAGGACACTCGGTATTGTTGGTGGATATGGACCCTCAGGCAAATGCCACAAGCGGCCTCGGAATTGACCCGAGAACATCACCGGTATCAATATATAATTGCTTGATAAAACAAGATAATATTGGAAATGTCTTGTGTCATACTGGGGTGAATGGATTGGACATTTTGCCAGCGAGTGCGGACTTGGCCGGGGCTGAAGTAGAACTCGTTCATGTCGAAGATCGTGAATCTATCCTCAAGTCGGTCCTTAGTCAAATTAGTGACCACTATGCGTTTGTGTTTATCGACTGTCCGCCAGCTCTAGGCCTCCTAACGATCAATGCATTGGTGGCGGCGTCTGCAGTCCTCATTCCCGTTCAATGTGAGTACTACGCAATGGAAGGTCTTGGTCGGCTTGTGACCAACATTGAGAGGATCCGGCAATCATGGAACCCCGGGCTGGAAATGCAAGGCATCCTCCTCACAATGTACGACTCGAGAAACACCCTTGCACGCCAAGTGGCCGAAGAAATCCGGGGGTACTTCAAAGAGAAAGTATATCGAACCGTGATCCCTCGTAATGTGACACTGGCGGAGGCACCAAGCTACGGGCGGCCAGCCATGCTATATAACGCTGCATCAACAGGTGCGCAGGCGTACCTGTCACTCGCTAAGGAGTTCTTAGGTCATGGAGAAAAAAGCACTTGGTAGAGGGCTCGACGCGCTGTTGCCACTAGCACGGGTTGGTACTGCCTCTGAGCATGCCGATGTTCAAGAGCTGTCGATCGATTCGATCGTGCCGAATCGATTCCAGCCGAGGCAAAGTTTTCCTGAGATGGAACTGGTCGAACTCGCGGAGTCGCTAAAACAGAATGGTCTTCTACAGCCAGTTCTTGTAAGGCGGAAAGGAGATGGAATATTTGAGTTGATTGCTGGAGAGCGACGGTTGAGAGCAGCCAAGCTTGCCGGTCTGACCAAGATCCCTGGATTGATCCGAAATTGTAACGACGAAGAATCGATGATGCTGGCCCTCGTCGAGAATATCCAGCGCAACGACCTCAATCCCATGGAAACAGCACGAGCCTACCACCGCATGATGAACGAATTTGGCCTTACACAGGACATAATTGCGCAGAAAGTCGGGCGGGAGCGGTCGTCAATTGCAAATTTTGTCCGCTTGATCAACCTTCCGGAGGAAGTCCAGCAGCTCGTTGAATCAGGAAAACTTTCCACCGGCCACGCAAAAGTTATACTGGGATTACTCGCGCCAGACATGCAAATCAAACTAGCCCGTCAAATTGTTGACGCGCACCTATCTGTCCGTGAAGCCGAACAAATTCTCTCTTCAGAATCTACAAGACGGCGAAAAGGACGGCTCTTACACCGTCGCAGTTCTCTAACTGGAATAGAGGAACGTCTCCAAAAACACCTCGGGACCAAGGTACGCCTTGTTCGAGGCCGACGGGGAGGAAAAATTATCATCCAGTATTTCTCATCCGAAGAGCTCGATGGTCTGATTGAGAGGCTCTTAGGTTAGCTTTCTGATCGCTCGTCTCTATCCTACTTTCCCGTTAGCCTCCAAAAAAGGCACATTTTTTGCGTTCCCCTAAAGAAATTATTCAACTCTTCCCATGATCAACCGATACAGAACCAGCGGTCAACAGGGCTCACCACTCATAGTTCTAATCGGGAGGGTTGCTCATCATGTGGAAGCAAGACAAGCCTGAGACGAAGCGCGGGAACGCAGCCAATGAGGAGGAAGTAGAAGAAAGTGTCCAAGCTCCACCGGTCGCAAGGGCTGAAGCCACGGAGGATGTCAGCGCCTTCGTAGGTAAGGGAGTCGAATTCAAAGGGACCATCACCTACAACGGTACTGTGCGTATCGATGGATACCTCGACGGTGAAATCCACACGGAAGGTGTATTGCTCGTTGGCGAAGAGGCGGTGATTACCGCGAAAGTCAGTGCAGGGACGATTGTGTGTAAGGGGAAGATTACCGGCGACATCGTGGCAAAAGAGAAGGTCAAGCTCCGAGCTCCGGCCGTGATTAACGGAGGGGTCAAGACACCCATGCTCTCGATTGAAGAGGGAGTGTTTTTCAACGGCACTCTTGAAATGGCCCAAGCACCGGTGCGCGAGGTACCGCGAGAGACTGGGCTGCACACAGTCGGAATGCCGGCAGGGCCTTCCTTGAAACGGGTTGCGGGGTGATCCCAGCTCCAACGCAACATCGAATAGACTGAGGAAAGAGCTCGGCTGAGAATCATAGGTCGCTCGGCAGTGGAATTATGCAGCGGTCTATCGATCGAAACCGAGGAAGAGCGCATGTGGGCACTTGGGGATAAGAAGACGAAGACCGAAACGGAAGAAGACAACTTTACCTTTCTGGGGAAGGGTGTCGACTTCAAAGGCATTGTCAACTTCGATGGGACCGTCCGCATTGATGGACGGCTCGAAGGAGAAATTCATACCACAGGAACCCTCATTGTCGGCGAATATGCCGTCATCATGGGAATTATTTCGGCAGGCACGGTGGTCACCAGCGGGAAAATCAATGGCACGGTCACCGCTACCGAGAAAATTCAGATCCTCAAACCGGGTATCGTGATCGGCGATATCCGCACTCCCTCCATCTCCATCGAAGAGGGCTCGCATTTCCACGGCGTGTGTGATATGGGTGCCCACAAGTGGGTAGATGAGCATGCGTCGCCCAGTAAAACCGTTCACGACCTCGCAACCTACCGGACCAAGGTACGCGCCCAAGACTTGTGATTCCAGCCCTCTATCCCCAACATCAACGATGAGTGAACAGGGACCATGAAGCGTCCAGCCGTTCTACTCGGGATGAGCGGCGGAGTAGATAGCTCCGTCGCCGCCGCGCTGCTCGTGCGAGAGGGGTACGACGTCTCCGGCATCACGCTCCAAGTATGGGAGCAGGAGGATGAAACCGTTGCGACCTCCAAGCGATGGCAGGAACGTGGCTGCTGCAAAGTGGGGATTGCCCGGTACGTCGCGGAAAAGCTGGGTATCCAGCATGAGGTCGTTGACACACGCCAAAGCTTCCGTTCAGGGGTGATCGACGATTTTCTGGCGGGCTACCTATCCGGGACGACTCCGAATCCCTGCATCAGGTGCAACGAACGCGTCAAGCTCCGCTCGCTGGTGCAGATCGCGCAAGAACGCGGCATCGACTATGTTGCTACAGGACACTACGCCCGCATAGTGAAAGAGCAAGGAACCATCAGCCTGCGCAAGGCGCACGATCCGCGAAAAGATCAAAGCTACTTCCTCTATCGGATCGACCCAGTATGGCTGCCGCGATTGCTCTATCCTGTGGGTGGCATGCAGAAGACAGAAGTCTGGGCGGAAGCTGAGGCATTAGGATTGCCAACCGAAGAGCTGAAAGAAAGTCAGGAAATCTGCTTCGTCAGCCAGGGCGACTATCGAACCTTTATCGAACAGGAAGCGCCTCAAGCAAAGCGCCCAGGAACCTTCGTTGATATGCAGGGACGACCATTGGGAGAGCATGAAGGCATCGCCTTCTACACGCCAGGCCAGCGTCGTGGGTTGGGAATTGCCGCCGGACAGCGACTCTATGTGCAGAAAGTGGTTCCCGAGACCCGCACCGTTATTCTAGGGCAAGAAGACAGTCTGTTGTGGTCCGAGTGCCGCGTGAGTGACCTGAATGTATTCGACCGGCTGATGCTGACGGCCCCAATGGAAGCAGAAGTGAAAGTTCGCTATGCAACGCCTGCCTCGCCGGCAACCCTCCACCCGGGCGGTGATGGGACAATTCGCGTCTTGTTCCACGCTCCGCAACGTACGCTCAGCCCAGGCCAGTCGGCCGTCTTCTATCGCGGCGACCTGGTTCTCGGCGGCGGCATCATTCAGCGGTAGCTATTTCCCTCCTCTTTTTTTTGCCCTTCTCAGCCGGACATGCTCCAGATGGTTTTATCTGCACACGCACTACGCGAGCACAAAAGCCATCTGGAGTCTGTCCGGGTCTCCCTACTTCTGTTTCCCTCGCTTCTTGACACATCCTGCTCACGAATGCTAGGTTGGCGCGCTTTTTGTCGTGCCTACCCGCACGAAAGCTTCTCGCCTGCTCACAGCGAGAGGTTTCATCGGAATCGTTCTGTGATTAAGACAGCAGTCGCACGGCGCTACGCTAAAGCTCTGTTTGATCTTCTGGATCAGCCCAGCATCGAGCCGGCTCGTGCCGCGCTCAACGGACTGGGTCGCGCTGTGGCAGAATCCTCGGCGCTGCGCCACGTCCTGGCCTCGCCGGCATTTGGCCCCGAGGAAAAGCTCGCTGTGCTGACGGAGTTGGCAGCCCGCCTCACGTGCCCGCCTGCCGGAAACAATTTTCTCGCGCAGCTCGTGAAGAAAAACCGCGTCGGGTTCCTCCCGGAGATCGCGGATGCCTTCGCCAAGTTAGTGGACGAGGCGAAAGGCACGCAGCAAGTTACCGTGTCCTCCTCCATGACGCTCGACGAGGCAGAGCAGAAGCGAATCCGGACCCGGCTGCGCGATCTCCTGAAACGCGAAGTCGACGTGGTTTTCGAGACCAACCCCCGGCACCTCGCCGGCTTGCATATTCGAATCGGCAGCACCGTCGTCGACAGCACGATTCGTGGACGGCTGACCGCTATGCAGGGCCTATTGACGAAGGAGTAGTTATGCAGATCAAGGCGGAAGAGATCAGCGCGATCATCAAAGAAAAGATCAAAGGCTTCGATAAGCAGGTCGATGTCAATGAGACCGGCTCCGTGATTCAGGTCGGTGACGGCATTGCAAAGATTTACGGCTTGGATGGCGCCATGGCCGGCGAGATGTTGGAATTCCCCGGCGGGCTCTATGGTATCGCGCTGAATCTTGAGGAAGACAACGTCGGCGCCGTGTTGATGGGCGACGACATGGGCATCAAAGAAGGCGATCCGGTCAAGCGCACGGGCCGCATTGCGGAAATTCCGGCCGGGGACGCGCTCATCGGCCGTGTGGTCAACGCCATCGGACAACCCATCGACGGCAAAGGGCCGATCAAAGCGACCGAGTCCCGCCGGATCGAAATCCGGGCGCCGGGCGTGGTGGACCGGCAGTCCGTACGCGAGCCGCTACAGACCGGCATCAAGGCGATCGATGCGATGATCCCGATCGGCCGCGGCCAGCGCGAGCTGATCATCGGTGACCGGCAGACCGGTAAGACGGCTATTGCGGTGGACACCATCATCAATCAGAAGGGACTGGGTGTCTTCTGCATCTATGTTGCGATCGGCCAGAAGCGCTCCACGGTCGCCCGCGTCGTCAAGACGCTTGAGGAACACCATGCGATGGCATACAGCATTGTCGTATCCGCCACTGCAAGCGACGCCGCCTCCATGCAGTTCCTCGCGCCATACGCCGGCGTGGCCATCGGCGAATACTTCCGGGATAATGGCAAACATGCCCTCATTATCTATGACGACCTCTCGAAACACGCGACCGCTTACCGCCAGTTGTCGCTCCTGCTCCGTCGGCCACCTGGCCGCGAGGCCTATCCGGGCGATGTGTTTTATCTCCACTCCCGTCTGCTGGAGCGGGCGGCCAAGCTCAGCGACAAGCTGGGTGGGGGCAGCCTGACCGCATTGCCGATCATTGAAACCCAGGCGGGCGACGTGTCGGCCTACATACCCACGAACGTGATCTCGATCACCGATGGGCAAATCTATTTGGCAAGCGATCTGTTCTATTCGGGCATCAGGCCGGCGATCAACGTCGGCCTTTCGGTGTCGCGCGTCGGCGGCTCGGCCCAGATCAAGACCATGAAGCAGGTTGCCGGAACCCTGCGACTCGATCTCGCCCAATACCGCGAGATGGCTGCGTTCGCCCAGTTCGGCAGCGAGTTGGACAAAGCGACGCAGGCCCAACTTGCCCGAGGCGTCCGCATGGTCGAGCTCTTGAAGCAAGGCCAATACAGGCCGATGCCGGTGGCGGATCAAGTGCTCTCGATTTTTTCCGGGGTGAACGGGTTTCTCGACGATGTTCCAGTGGATAAGGTCCGCCAGTTCGAAGAAGATCTGCTCCATTACATCGCCCAGCACCACCCCGAGGTAAAAAAGGAAGTCGCCGCCAAGGGGAAAATCGATGACGCATTCGGAGGGCAATTGAAACAGATCATCACGACCTTCAAACAGAAGATGGGGTACGGAGGAAAGTAAGATTTGTTGATTGTGTGACCTGGCGACTTATCGTACTTTCTGTAAGAGATGCCTAGCTTGCAATCACTCCGCCGCAAGATTGCGGCGGTCAAGAACACCCAGAAGATCACCAAGGCCATGAAGATGGTGGCCGCGGCGAAGCTCAAGCGCGCGCAGGATCGGATTCTCGCGGCGCGGCCCTACGGTCACAAAATGCGCGGCGTCATCAGCAACCTGAGCCGGCGTGTGAACCGGTCGTCCCATCCCCTTCTCCAGAAACGCGAAGGCAAACGGGTGGAAGTGCTGGTGGTCACAAGCGATCGCGGACTGTGCGGCGGCTTCAACGCGAACATCGTCCGCAAAGCCGTCGAGTTCTTGCGCCAAAGCGAAGCGCGGGGCAGCCGGGTCAACCTCAGCATCGTTGGGCGCAAAGGTCGCGACTATTTCCGCCGGCGGCCCTGGCCGATTCGCCAGGAATGGATGGGTATCTTCGATCGCCTGAGCTACGAGCACGCCATCGATATGGGGCAGGATCTGATCGACAACTTCACGAAGGGCGCATTCGACGAGCTCTACGTGATCTACAACGAATTCAAGTCGGCGATTCAGCAGCGAGTCATTGTCGAGAAGCTATTCCCGGTCGACGCCTCGGTCGAGTTCGGGGCCGGAGCGCAGGACGCGGAAAGAACTGAGGCCTCTGGGGGAAGCTACCTCTACGAACCGGAAGAGGACGAGTTGCTCGCCGCCCTCCTGCCCAAACATTTTCAGACGCAGGCGTTCCGCATCCTACTGGAGTCCTCCGCCGCCGAGCACGGCGCACGGATGGCAGCCATGGACGGCGCGACGAGGAATGCCGGCGAGCTGATCAAGAAAGTGACGCTGTATTACAACAAGACTCGGCAGGCCGCCATCACCAAGGAACTGATGGACATCGTCGGCGGTGCGGAAGCGTTGAAGTAAGAACGCGGTCATTCGTCAAACGTCATCGG
Source organism: Nitrospiraceae bacterium (assembly GCA_037442105.1). Classification (GTDB taxonomy): domain Bacteria; phylum Nitrospirota; class Nitrospiria; order Nitrospirales; family Nitrospiraceae; genus JBBIQV01. Next base: position 40,995 of record JBBIQV010000011.1, read on the forward strand.
TCAATCGAGCTGCTCCCATCATACGATTGACGATTGACCGTTGACGATTGACGGATTGAAAGGAGCAAGTCGTGAATACTGGCAAAGTCATCCAAGTCATCGGCCCGGTGGTGGACGTGGAATTCCCGCCCGGCCGTCTTCCAAACATCTATAATGCGCTCCGCATCGAGCAGGCCGAGGATAAGAAAGCCGGCACGCCGGAGATCAAACTGACGCTCGAAGTGGCGCAGCACCTTGGCGAGAACCGGGTTCGTGGCGTGGCCATGTCCTCAACCGATGGTTTGACCAGGGGCATGGACGCCAAGGATACGGGCGCGGCGATTTCGGTGCCGGTCGGTCGCGAGACGCTGGGTCGCCTGATTAACGTGCTTGGCGAGCCGGTTGACGAGAAAGGCCCGATCAAGGCCAAGAAAACCTACCCCATCCACCGTCCCGCTCCGCCGCTGGACGAGCAAGAAACCAAGACTGAAGTCCTCGAAACCGGCATCAAGGTCGTGGATCTGCTTGAGCCCTATAGCAAAGGTGGCAAGGTCGGCCTGTTCGGCGGCGCCGGCGTCGGCAAGACCGTCATCATCATGGAACTGATCAACAACATTGCGCTCCACCACGGAGGATTCTCGGTGTTTGCGGGCGTCGGCGAGCGGACCCGCGAAGGAAACGACCTCTGGCATGAGATGCAGGAATCCAAGGTCATCGATCCTGAGGACTACACGAAATCCAAAGCGGCGCTGGTCTACGGCCAGATGAACGAGCCGCCGGGCGCGCGGCTCCGCATCGGGTTGACAGGCCTCACCATTGCGGAATACTTCCGCGACGAGGAGCATCAGGACGTATTACTGTTCGTGGACAACATCTTCCGGTTCACGCAGGCGGGGTCGGAAGTGTCCGCGCTGCTCGGCCGCATGCCGTCAGCCGTCGGCTATCAGCCGACCCTCGGCACCGAGATGGGCGCACTGCAAGAGAGAATCACCTCGACCAAGAAAGGATCGATTACATCAGTACAGGCGATCTATGTGCCGGCCGACGACTTGACCGACCCGGCGCCGGCGACGGCCTTCGCCCACCTGGATGCGACCACCGTGTTGTCCCGCTCCCTTGCGGAACTGGGCATCTACCCGGCGGTGGACCCGTTGGACTCCACCTCTCGAATTCTGGACCCACAGGTCATCGGCGAGGAACACTACAAGGTGGCGCGCGGCGTGCAGTCCGTGTTGCAGCGATACAAAGACTTGCAAGACATCATTGCGATTCTCGGCATGGACGAGTTGTCGGAAGACGACAAACTGACAGTGGCACGAGCGCGCAAGATTCAACGCTTCCTCTCGCAGCCGTTCCATGTGGCCGAGGCCTTTACCGGCACGCCCGGCAAATATGTGAAACTGAAGGATACGGTCAGGAGCTTCAAGGAGATCCTCGACGGTAAGTACGACGATCTCCCGGAGCAGGCGTTCTACATGGTGGGGACGATCGAGGAAGTTGTAGCGAAAGCGGAGAAACTGGGTGTGAAGCGATAAGCACGAGACGGCTGAGTCGATCTCGTGCTCGCAGGCCCCGCGTTTCAGGAAGCGCTCGGTCGATGCGCGCAGAAGAGATCGGCCCAGCCGCCTCTCAGACTTGAGAGAAAAGGGAGAACATGGCGGGAAAGTTACTGTTAGAAGTGGTGACGCCGGAGAAGCTCCTCCTAAGTAAAGAGGTAGACGAAGTCATCGCTCCTGGCTCGGAGGGAGAGTTCGGGGTGCTGCCCGGCCACTGCCACTTGCTTTCGACGCTGCGGATCGGCGAACTCCGCTACCGCGTCGGCGATCAGACGAGCTATATGTCTGTCCTCTGGGGTTATGTCGAAGTGACACCGGCGAAGGTCACCATCATGGCAGAGATCGCCGAGAAGGCCGAGGACATCGATGTCGAGCGCGCCCATGCAGCGGTGGAGAAGGCCGAGCAGCGCCTCCAAATGGGCGGCCTCCCATCCGAACTCAAAGATGCGCAGATTAGCCTCGAAAAAGCCCGTCTCCGGAAGAAGATCGCCGAACGTGCGCGACGCACGACCCACATCTAGTCCATCGTGGGGAGATAGTGCTCGGCACGACCGGCTCCTTTCCCTGACAAGTCTTATCTCACGAAGCAAGCACCAACAGGCTACTTGGCCTTCCCGACAGAATGATCATTCGGCAGCTCCCCTTCCGGATGACCAGGGCAAGAGTCATTGGAGCATGCGAGGAAGAGCCGTGCGATCGGCCGTTCGTTCGACCTTCGATGCACCACACTAAGGAGGATCGATCATCATGCAACCAGACGAGTTCCCCCGGTTGCTTCGCGTCCTGGAGAACCAGAAAGGGTCCTTCGATCCCCAGCTCGTGATGTACGATAACGTGTTCCGATCGGAGTATCTCCATTTCGGCTACTGGCCTCCGGAAGACGCGAAGGAGACGGACCTGCTCAGCGATTTTCGCTTGGCGCAAGAGCGTTTCGCCGATGAACTGCTGGCCTGTCTCCCCGCAGGTTCCCAGCGCGTGCTGGATGTCGGTGCCGGATTGGGTCGGCTGTCAGGAGAAATGGCTTGCCGCGGACATTCTGTAACTGCTGTGACACCCTGCTCGTACCAAGCAGAACGGATTGCCGCCAACTACCCACGTGTCAGCGTGCAGCACGGACTGTTCCAGACAGTCGGACAGACTCTGCTTCCCGCCAGTTTTGACGTCATCCTGTTCTCGGAGAGCTTCCGGTATATGCCGCTCACGCAAGTGTTTCCCCTCCTTGATCGTCTCCTCACCCGGAACGGCTCTGTCCTGATCGGGGACTGGTTCGCACAGAATACGGCGAGGGCTGGACGCGGCCATGATCATAACGAAGCAGTCTTCCGGAGACTCGCACAGGGTAACGGATGGACCATTGTGTCTGAGCGTGACGTGACCGCGAACATTCTGCCAACGGTCAGGCTAGCACACAATGTCCTCTGCGACCTCTATTTGCCGCTGGTCGGGTTTGTGCTTGCCAAGTTTGCCCAGAAGCGACCGACCCTCTTCAGATTCTGCTCTTCGTGGATGATCAGATGGATCGAAAAGAAAGTGTTGCCGCAACTATCTTGGCGTTTCGAGCCGACCGTTTTCGCCGCACACTACCGGTATCTCTTTTTGGTTTTACGGCGAACCACCTGACCCCGGCTGGCTACAGTCTTGCAGTCACAGCGAAAGTCGGCTCCTACCGTCCCAGCGGAATCTCGATCACAAGCCCGCCCATGACGTCGTGCAACTTGAAATCTCTTTTCGTACTACGCGGGTGAGCATTGTGACAGCCGATGCAGGCTTGCGTGACGGCACGATCGGCGTAGATAGCTTGAAAGTACCGCTCTTCCCCGATCGTGATGGTGCCTGTGGAAGACCGCTCGGGATGTTCACCGACCTCTTCGAGGCCTTTCTTCTCGAACTCGCTCGACGGGCCATTATGCGGATTGATCGGCCAGAGACTGATGAGGCGGTACCGCACGCTCGTGCCGGTCATTGCCGCCAAGTCGCTGGCTTCCGCGAGGAACTGCGCCGGTAACGGCAACGACTTTTTGTCGGTTCGCCAGGTCTCCGATGCGGAGGGCCCACCCTGTTTCTGCATCCGTTCGACGACGTGGATCGTGTAAAACGTACGATCGGCTTCAATGACAGCGTGGATATAGTCCGCCACCGTTTCCGGTGGAATGCCCGGCAGGTCCGCCGCCTGTGTCTCCCCCAAGAGTCCGGAAAAGATGGCCAGCAACGTGCTTAACGTGGCGACTGTCGCTCTCATGGCTGTGCCTCCTCCTGTTGGTTTGGACCAGCCCCGCTGGTTCCACAATAGTCCGATTCGAGGGAAGAGGCAAACGGGCGATTCCCGTTGGTGGCTGATGAGTCTTCTTCCGGATTGCAATTCATCAGGGTGCTGAAGTAGCGTTGATTGGTTATGCGAGAGAGTGCACTCCGAATATGCAAACAGAGCTGATTGTCACGGCCGGGGAGGTGCCGAAGCGGTTGGATGTCTTTCTGGTCAACCGTGAGCCGAAGTTGTCGCGATCGGCCTTGCAGCGGTTGATCGAAGAAGGTCGTGTCAGGATCAACGGCCAAATCGTCAAGCCCAGCCAGAAGATCAGACCCGGTGACCTGATCACGTTTGACGTCCCTAAAGCGGAACCACTGGAGCTCAAGGGCGAGGCGATCACCCTCGACATTTTGTTTGAGGACGACGCGCTGCTTGTCCTCAACAAACCGGCGGGACTTGTCGTGCACCCCGCGCCTGGCCATTGGTCCGGCACACTGGTCAATGCGCTGCTCCACTACTTTCAGACTTCCGGCGGAACCCTGTCAACGATCGGCGGGAAAGAGCGGCCGGGTCTCGTCCATCGCCTGGATAAAGAAACGTCGGGCGTGATGGTGATCGCCAAGACCGATCAGGCCCATCGAAGTCTTGCCGCCCAATTCAAGCACCACACGATCACGCGGGCCTATGAGGCGCTGGTGTGGGGCGTGCCGAAGAAAGGACATGGCTTGATCGAGCTGGCAATTGGGCGAGATAAGAAAGAGCGGAAGAAGTTTTCGACACGCACCGCGCGGCCGAAGGAATCGGCGACCGAATACCAAGTCGAGCATCGCTTCGGAAAGCTCGCTGCACAGGTGATGCTGTTGCCACGAACAGGACGGACGCATCAACTTCGCGTACATCTCACCTGTCTCGGCCATCCGATTCTTGGCGATCCGGCTTATGGAGGCCGCAAGGTTAGCCTGATTGAAGACCTCAAGATCCCGCGCGTGATGTTGCATGCGCGCACGTTGGGCTTCACGCATCCCACCACCGGCGCCCATCAGGAATACACCGTGCCCCTCCCACCCGATATGGAATCGGTTCGTCAGGCCCTCCAGCTTCTCGCCGTCAGTAGGAGACCGCTGAAGGTAGCGGCAGAGTCTTGACAGAGTCGGCACGTGAGCGTATCAGACTCCTGCAATGTTGGAGGTTCGCCGTGGACACAAGCGAGGTGCTGGATATGTTTGGCGGGCTGACCTCTCAGCTCAAGAGCTATGCGGCTAAGCTCCCGGCCGTGGTCCACCTCAGCGCCGTGCCGTCCGGCATGAAACCGAAACCGGAAGCGATCGATGCCTACGAAGCGGCGGTTTCACGCTTTCGCAATCAGTGCGGCGGCACCGTGTATAAGGGGCTGAATGAACCGTTCATTGAATCGCTGGAAGCATTCGAAGCGGGCAAGCTGTTGGCTTCTGTGCAACCCTTACTGGCCGTGCTCGATCATCTGGATCGAATGCGGCGCGACAAAGAAATCAAAGTGAGTCCGGCAGATGAGAAACGGATGGCCGAGTATCGGACGGCGCTGCAGAAGATTCTGCCAGGAAACAAGCCGGAGCTGGAAGGAGCCGGGCGCGGCATGTAGGTACGCCGATTCTCAATGAGCAACTTTCAGTTTTTAGTGGCCCATCTTGGGGCCGGCTGCCGTGTTACCCTGTGTGACGAGCTTGAGCCGGATGGTTTGCTGACAATGAGGACAAGTTGTTCGGACGGTGTTCTCATCAACCGGTTCCCATTGCTCTTCCTTGAGCCACATCAGCTTGAAGCACTTCGGACAGCTACGCACTTGTGTTGCCATACGACAATCCTCACCCACAAGAGATCTTGCTCGACGATCATTGCGAAACGAGACGTAATGTAATATATGAGGCCCTCCACCCTCAAGACCATGGTCACATTCTCCGAGCGGAAGGACATCGATCCTGCACAGCTTGTGCGGTTATACCGGCAGGCGCCCTGGGCCCAAGGGCGCACGCTGGAGGATGCGCGCGCCATGCTGAGCCACACTGATGTTGTGATCTCGGCTTGGGATGGCGACAAACTGGTGGGATTCGGGCGTGTCCTGACGGATTACACCTACCGAGCGTCGATTTGGGACGTGATCGTAGACAAGTCCTACCAGGGGCAGAAGATCGGCACCGAACTCGTCCAGCGGATTCTCCACCACCCCAGCCTCAAGAAGGTCGAACTCTTCTGGCTATGCACCCGCATGCCCGGCTTCTATGAAAAACTCGGCTTCAGTTCCAAAGATCAGACCGGGATGGTGTGGGCACGGTCCAAGCATGCGCGTCTCGAATAAGCATACACGTCGGCCGTCCCGCTTCGGTCAGAAAAACATCCTGACACCAAAGAGGAAGCCGAAGGAGGAAGCGTTCCAATCGTCGGAACGCGCGCCGTTGACGGTCACGTGTCCATCATTGCGCTTGTAGGCCATCTCGGTGTTGAGTGCGAGCTTGGAGGTCAAGAAGTAGTCTCCGCCCCAGGCGAGCCGCCACGCGAAATTGTTGCTGGGAGATATCCGGCTGTTCGTGTTCTCGCTAAAACTGTTCACGCTCACGCCGAAGCCCATGGACACATAGGGAGTAATCGGGCCGAACCGCGCAGGACGAAGCTCGATCGTCGGCAGTACCGATACGGTGTCTTGATGGCCGAGGTCCACGGTCGGTCGTTCCTGATCCACCGCCCGCCGCTCCCAATCGAGCGTCAAGCCCAAAGACAACCAGTCGTTCACGCTATACAGCCCCTGCAGGTTGACCAGCGAGCCGATGTCCGTTCCAAAGTTCGTCCGCAGGGACTGAGTCAGGGGCGAGAATCCCGCACGAACGCCCATCACCCACTTCCCCGATCTGGTCCCACCTGATGTCCACTGCCATGCTTCCTCACCATGTGCCGAGCCCAGGACGCTGAAGATTCCAGCAACACTGCACACCATCAACGCGATCATCACTCGACGAACACGAACTGCCCACATACTACGCCTCCCTGTTCGAAACAATTAAGTCGAGAAATCACGGTCTTGACGGCAAGTCTCGTGCCGGTGTGACTCGTCCTTAATGGGTTTAATACAAAAGCCGAAACCGAGCAATCTTACACGAAGAGGGGTTTCTCTACACCAAGGACCAGCACTTGCTGTTCCGGTGATTCCGCATCGATGTGTTTGTAATGTGAGCCAGCATGCAGGTGATTGCCTACAGGCTTGGTCATCCGCTCCCTCTGTGATTCGCCATATCTACATTTTTCTGACACGGGACCGAGAAGTCCAACGGAGAAGATCAGTGTGCATGAGCGTGCCTAAGGCGTTTAGGTGAGAAGAGCACGGACAGAAAGAAGCACGTCGTGGCGAGGAGCACAATCGCCGGACCGGAGGGAAAATCCCATGCATAGGAGAGCAACACACCACCGACCGCACATCCGACCCCAATGATAGTGGAATAAACCGTCATGCGGAACAGGCTATGAGTAAGCTGATAAGCCGTGGAGGCGGGAATGAGTATCATCGCAAAGACCAATATCGCGCCGACCGTCTTGAGCGACACGACGACTGTCAGCGCCACGAGGCTGAGCAGGAGAAAAAATATCCTCCGCGCCGGCACACCTGACGCCTCCGCCATTTCCTGGTCGAAGGCAATGAAGTAGAGTTCTTTCGAGAACAATGCAATCACGCCGAACACCAGCAGGCTAAGCGACAGGATCGTGCCCATCTCCTCGCGTGTGACCGACAACACGCTGCCAAACAGATAACCATATACTTCCGCGTTGTAGGTTTTCATCAGGCCGATGAACAGAATGGCCAGCGCCATAGTCGTGGTGTAGAGAATACCGATCGAGACATCGAGTTTCATCCGGCCTCGTTCTTCCATCATGCCGGTGATCCAAACCGTGATGAGCCCGAAGACAATCGCCAGCGCCAGCGGCGGCAACCCGATAAGGTAGGCCAGCGTCACTCCGGCAAAAGCAGCGTGGGCCGTTCCAGCCCCGACGAACGCCAGCCCGCGCAGGACAACGAATACGCCGATCACCGAACAGAGCGCCCCCACAAGCCCCGCCGCCAGCAGCGACCGTTGCATAAAATCGTACGAGAGCATTTCGAGCATACCAGACTCAGGTGAAGCGTTAGTGGTGGTGATAATCTTCGACGATGACCATATCTTTCTCTGTGATCACGAGATCCTTGCCGTAGACCTCGTGAAGGATATCCGGCTTGAGAACTTGGTTCGGCGGACCGGCTGCAAACAGGCGGGTCTTGAGCAGCACCAGACGATCCACTCGGAAGCGAATCATGTTGATGTCATGGGTGATGAGCAGCACGGTGAGCCCAAGTTCGCGGTGCAGGTGTTGCACAAGTTCGACGACACTGTGTTGCGTGGTGATGTCCAACCCGGTAGTGGGTTCATCCAGCAGGAGGACTTGCGGTTGTTGGGCCAGGGCGCGGGCGATCAAGACGCGCTGCTGCTGGCCGCCCGAGAGGTGCCCGAGCGCCGTGTCACGGTGCGCCTCCATTCCCACATGAGCCAACGCTTCGAGCGCGAGTTCGCGATCACGCCGTCCCGGCCGCCTGAACAGGCCGAGTGCGCCGTACCGGCCCATCATCACCGCTTCGAGGACGGTGACCGGGAAATTCCGATCGATCATGCCCTTCTGAGGTAAGTAGCCGATCTTGGCGCGATGATGGCAGCGCAGCTCCTCGCACGAACAGTCAAAAATGCGGAGGTTTCCCTCGCGTGGCGCCATCAGTCCCAACACAGCCCGGCAAAGCGTCGTCTTCCCCGATCCGTTGGGGCCGATGACACCCACGAACTCGCCCTCCTTGATATCGAGGCAGATATCCTGAAGGGCGATGACGCCAGGAAAGCCGAACGTGGCGTGATCAAACCGAATGATGGGCTTTGCCATAAATTCGTACGAGTCAGAATGTGGAAAGTCTTAACCCGCATTATTCATGAACGCTTCTGCTACAAACGCCTGTCTGCGTGTCCGCACAGGCAGGCGGATACGCTGTTGCGACGGGCGTGCTCGCCACTCAGTCGGTCACCATACTGTTTCAAGTATGCCTCCCTCCTTCGTGGCTGCGCTTGCCCGTCTCACAACGCGTCTGCGCGTTTTCGCGACGAACCGTCATGAATAATGCGGGTAAAGTCTTCGGACCCTTGAACTTGATGACCTTACGACCTTTCGAAACGATGCGCTATGACGTTTCCAACGCTTGGGCTAATTGGAGCACATTATAGCGGAGCATGTCGAGGTAGGTCTCGGTGCCGGGCAGGGCGCCGGGCAGGGTCGTCAGCTTGACCACCCGTGCGCCGGTTTCGTTGGCGAGGAGTTCGGGAATCTTTTGGTTCAGTTGGGGTTCGGAAACAATGACACGGATGCGATCTTTGCGGATCTTCGTGATGAGGGCTTGCAGGTGATGGGCCGAAGGCTCAGCGCCCGGCTGCGTCTGGATCGTGCCGGCGATGTGAAGACCGAACCGCCGGGCGAAGTACGGCCATGCTGGATGATGCACGATAACACGGCGGTCCCGCACGGTGCTAAGCCGCTCGGTAAGATCCGCCCGCGCCCGGTCGAGCTGCCGCAGGTACACAGCCTGGTTATTCCGGTACTCCCCGGCGTGGGCCGGATCGACTTTGATAAATGCCTCGGTGATGTGGCGCAGCATGGTCGCCGCGCTTTCCGGATCGAGCCATACATGGGGGTTGCCACCCTGCACGTCTTCGCGCGCCGGTGTCACCGATTCCTCGTGGCCAGGATGGTCTCGAACCAACCCGATCCCTTTCGAGGTGGTTACCACCAAGAGCTTGGGGTTGCCGGCGTTACGCACCAGCGAGCCGACCCAGACCTCGAGCCCCACCCCGATCTCGATGAACACCTGCGCTTTCCGCACCGCGATCAGATCGCTGGGTTTCGGCGAGTAGGTATGCTCGTTTTCATATCCCGTCATGAGCGATGTGACACGCACGTGGGAACCACCGACTTGCTCCGCAAAGTCTTTCAGGACCGGCATGGTGACCACGACATTGATCGCCTCGGCTGCGAGCGCGAAGGGAGGAGAAACCTGGAAAAGGAGCGCCGTCAAGGCACTCGAAACGGCGACGTAGGCCCTCGAAAACATGGCGGGACCGTAGCACTCGTCCTGGACAATGTCAACGCGCGCTGCTTCGCTCCCTCCATTGTCCGCTTGACCCGATGGGGGACTTCGATTAGCGTAGCGCCCGGTGTTGGATGAACCGCGCATCGTCGGTCGTCAACCGAGCAACACTCCCGGAAGATCGCATGTCCCGTGTCGTATTCACGAATGACGAATGACCAATGATGATCGACGCCGAGGTATACACATGAAAGTCATCGGCCTTATGTCCGGCACCTCCAGTGACGGAGTCGACGCGGCGCTGGTGGAAATTCATGGCCGCGGGCAGAAGCTCTCGGTCCGGAGTCTGGCCTTTTATTCGCTCCCCTATTCCCGTTCGCTGCGAACACGGATTCTCGCAGCTTCGATGGAGGGACACGTCGCCGACATTTGTCACCTGAACGCAACATTGGGCGAGCTATTCGCAAAGGCGGCACTGGGAGTGATCGAACGTGCCGGTCTTCGCCCGGCGGACGTCCGCCTGATTGGTTCACATGGACAAACCGTGCACCATCTTCCCAAGGGCCGCCGTGAGCCAGGAGTTGGGCTGATACGCTCGACGTTGCAGATTGCCGAACCAGCGATAATAGCGGAACGTACCGGCATTACAACCGTGGCGAACTTCCGCCCGCGCGATATCGCGGCCGGTGGTGAGGGAGCACCGCTGACGCCTTATGTCCATCACCTGCTGTTTCGACATCCTCGCCGCTCACGCTTGATCGTGAACCTCGGAGGCATCAGCAATGTGACCTACCTTCCCAAAGGGGGCGCGCTCGACTCGCTACGCGCGTTCGATACGGGGCCGGGGAACATGGTACTCGACGCTGTCGCCTCTCGCATAACCCATGGCCGTATCGCCATGGATCGTGGGGGAAAGTTGGCAGCACGTGGACTGGTCGATGCCGACCTTCTTGCCGGGTTGCTCACCCATCCATTTCTGAAGCGGCACCCTCCCAAATCCACAGGCCGAGAAGAATTCGGGGAGGCCTTTCTCCAAACACTGATCGAGCAAGGGCGCCGACGCAGACTCTCTCCGCATGACCTTCTGGCGACCTGCGCCAGATGGACTGCGGAAGCCGTTGGGACGGCGCGGCGGTGGTTGAACGGGCCGATCGACGATGTGCTCGTCGGTGGCGGAGGTATCTATAACCGGACGGTCATGGCCAATCTGGGGGAAGTGTTTGCTCCCGCCGGAGTGCAGACGTTTGATGACGTAGGTTGGCAGAGCAAGGCGTTCGAAGCGATTGCCTTCGCAGTGCTGGCGTATCAGACCATTACAGGCTGCTGTACAAACATTCCGTCGGTTACCGGGGCAACAAGGTCGGTGCTCCTCGGAACCATTGTTCCTGGAGATTCCACGTGGTTGTCTCGACTGCATCGGCTCCCCAAATGAGAGCGTGAGGTGCTCGCTATGGATGGCGTGATCATCGGAGTGACCGCTGCGCTGTTGTTGATCGTGGGATGGTGGTGGAACCGCACGGCGCCATCCTCCACGCCGGGTCGCAAGTCCGGTCCCTTTATTTCTCCCACCGTCACCATCGTGGCCCAACCACCCCTGAACGACATGGACGTGTATTTTTTCAACCTGCTGTCTTTGGCGGTACAGGACCGGTATTTGCTCCTGGCGCAAGTGCCGCTGTGGTGCCTTGTCGATGTCCGAGCGCCGGAGCCAAAGGAGCGAAAACGAGTGCTTGGTCAGATTGCCTTGAAACGGGTGGATTTTGCGCTGGTTCATCCGGGGACAAAAGAAGTGGAGGCCGTCGTGCAGTTGGAACAACCCTCAACAGACGCGTTGAGGCAGCAGCGGGATCGGCTGCTTGACACGGTGCTCCAGATGGCGGGACTCAAATTGGTTAAGCTTGAGGTCCGAAAGACCTACACCGTTTCTGATTTGAGCAAGGCGTTGGGGATAGAGACGACGGAATGAAGTTGGGAGCCATGACCCAGGAGTCGGTTCCCCGAGGCTGGTCCAAAGCCTCCAATCGTGATCACCGCTGAGGGGCTGGACTGTCTTTGGCCGCGATCGCATCAATGGCTTTGCGGGCGAGTTCTGCTTCGGGACTGTTGGGGTATTGTTCGATGACTCGCTCATACATCAGGCGGGCTTTCTCATGGTCCCCGAGTCTTGTGTACGTTTGTCCGATCTTGAGGGTGGACCCAGGCAACTTTTGACTGAGTGGATAGTACGACACGACGTTGTAGAAAGACATGAGCGCATCCTTGTATCGTCCTGTGCGGTATTGGCATTCTCCAATCCAATACTGAGCATTCGATGCCAGAGAAGACGAGCCATGCAGTTCCAGGAAGAACCGGAATCCTGCAAGCGCGGCTTCATAATCTCTCCCGCGAAATTCTTCCATCACACGATCATAGAGACGGCGTGATGCATCCTGCGCCTTCTGGGGCGCGGCGCTCACAGCATCGACCGACCCAAGCATCAGCGATACAAGGAGAATGGCAGCCTGAGTGTGCTTTGACCTCATGATTGCGTTCAGCATTGCCGGGGCTCCTTCGCTTTCGGATGATTCAGAAACGCAAGCGCTATGCCAGAGACAGCATCTTTCTCAACTGGCGGCATCCTGAAAAAGCAGCGAGAAATAGAGGCCTTTGGCCGACTGAAGCCGAAAGCCCAACGACGGCTCGCGAATGCAGAATTATTACGGCATGACAGAATTGTACGCATAGAGGTCCGGAGAGCTGACGGTCATCTCACTCCTGCCCAGGATCACCCGGTGTCCTCGAACCACTCTGGCCTGTGTCAGTTTGGAGAGGAGTACGGGTGTCCAACCGCGTGGAACGATCAAGTACGTCGCTGGGGATTCAGCGTATCAGCGGAGGCGAGGGATTTGTTGTCTGCGGAGGGATGAAACTGGAAGCAGTTCCCACCTTGCTGCTTGGCGCGGTACATCGCGGCGTCGGCGTGCTTGAGCAGGATATCGATGTTCTCGTCATCGGCCGGATAACTGGTAATGCCGATGCTCACGCCAATGGAAATGCGGCATTCGCCGAGCAGGAACGGTTCCGTCATGGCATGAACGATCCGGCTGCCGATAATAGCCAGATCTTGATTCCCTGAGAGACCCTCCAAGATGATCGTAAACTCGTCTCCCCCCATCCTAGCGATGGTGTCCACTTCCCGCACACACCGATGGAGCCGCTCAACCACTGCCTTGAGCAACTGGTCTCCAACGTCATGTCCGTGGGTGTCGTTCACGGCTTTGAACCGATCAAGGTCTAGCAACATCAGACCGAGGGGCTGTTCTGTACGCTTGCTACGCGCCATGGCCTGAGTGAGCCGATCGCGGAAGAGGGTGCGGTTCACCAATCCGGTCAACTGATCGTATTGCGCCAGGTAGGTCAGCCGCTCTTCAGCGCGTTTGCGTTCGATGGCATACCGAAGAGACCGAGCCAACAGCTCGCTGTGCCCCTGTCCTTTGACAAGATAGTCTTGTGCCCCCTGCTGGACTGCCTGAAGCGCCAAGGTCTGGTCGTCATGCCCGCTCAGCACCACGATGGGAACGCCCGGACTCATGGCCTTGACTTGAGTCACCGTGCCAAGACCCTGGGCATCAGGGAGAGAAAGGTCGAGCAACACGGCGTCGAAACATTCACGGCTAAGTCGAGCCAATCCGTCCGCCAGCGTGGTGACTAGAATGACGTCAAACTGATCGGCGTGCCACTCAGTGAGAATATCCTGGGTCAGTTGGGCATCGACGGGGTTGTCTTCGACGAGGAGAACCTTGATCATGTGCACCCACGCTGGAAGGCGTACGGATACCTTCCCACGTCATACCTATGCCACCAGAGGCTTAGTGGTGAGTCTCCCCCCTTTGAATACACAATTATAGCGGAAGCCCGCTCGCCAACAAGGGAATTAGCGATTCTCAGGCGTCAGAATTCTCCCGCCCCTGAGAAGATCACCGACCATCCAGGTGGGGAACGACTCCGTCGAGAGCCCAGATTCGTGCACGAGCTAGCCGCAATGAAGTGCCTCGGCCCGCCGGCGGACTTCCTGGGCTTTTTTCGACTGCCCGAGATTCTCATACAGCGAGGCGATGTTGGCATGCAAATGCGTGAGGAGTTGCCCCAACTGCGCTTCTTGGGCGATGACGTTGGCCTCCAGCGCCACCTTCTTCTCTTCGCTGCGACGGAAGCGTTCTTCGAGTCGCTGTACGAGCTGGATCCACCCGCGAATCTTTCCTGAATCGAGCTCGGGCATCGCCGGCAAGGACTCGCCGCAATCCAGCGCCTTCTCCGTTTGGTTCATCCAATTTATGAAGACGAGAAAATCGCCGAGCGTAATTTTGAGAGCGGATGAGGCCCCTTCTTCTTCAATAACCAAATCTTCCATCGTCACTCCTTCGAGACGTTGATGATTATTCCACGATCAGACCTGATCCCTTCCACCTTCACCCAACCCAGTAAACCCACCGTTCTGCCGGAATCCCCGTCGCCGCGCTCGAACCCATGGGGCATACCTTGACACTGCGGCGTGACGGCAGCGCAGGGTAAAGAGATCACCTCCTTCTGAGAGAACTTGTTCCGTTGAGAATGAGAGGCACGACGGAAGAGGGTGTTTCATCCGGCAGGCAGGTAAGTGATGTTGTGTAACTACATACTGCGGGAAGGTAGTCCAAGTCAACGGGAGTCCATCCCGCACCTCGACGAGTTGAGGCCACCTCGTAGACAAAGGCTAAGAGCATGTTATCATGCCGGCGTGGTACGCCTCTCTCTTCCACCGCAGTCGGTTCGAAGCCGAGTGCTGCGCACAGCCATTGACGCCGCGACGAAAGCCGGAGCTGTGTTGCAAGAACATGCCCGCAAAGGATTCCGTATCGCGCACAAGAACATCGTAAACCTCGTCACTGATGCGGACCACGCAGCGGAACAATGTATCGTGGACCTGATCAGGACATCGTTTCCAGACCATCGTATCCTAGCCGAGGAACGAGGGGCCAACGAGCCCACGACCTCGCCCTATCACTGGGTGATCGATCCGCTCGACGGCACCACCAATTTCGCGCACGGCTTTCCGGCTTACTGCGTCTCGATCGGGGTGGAATACGAAGGACACGGCATGCTCGGTGTGGTGTTCGACCCGACCAGGCAGGAACTTTTCACGGCAGAGGTGGGCGGTGGCGCCTTCCTCAATGACGCAAAAATTCAGGTGTCGAAAACGCCGGCGCTCGATCAGGCGCTTCTCGTAACGGGCTTCGCATACGACATTCGGGAGACGTCCAACAACAACCTCGATCACTTCGCGCGATTTGCGCTGCGAGTGCAAGGCTTGCGTCGAACCGGCACTGCGGCACTGGACCTCTGCTACGTCGCTGCAGGACGCTTCGACGGAT
Organism: Nitrospiraceae bacterium; assembly: GCA_037442105.1. GTDB lineage: Bacteria > Nitrospirota > Nitrospiria > Nitrospirales > Nitrospiraceae > JBBIQV01. Next base: position 56,286 of record JBBIQV010000011.1, read on the forward strand.
TTTGGGAGCTGAAGCTGAATCCCTGGGACATGGCTGCCGGTGTGGTCATCCTCCGTGAGGCCGGAGGCACCGTGACCGATTTCTCAGGAGCAGCGTTTTCAATCTTCGGACAGCAGCTTGTCGCCAGCAATGGTTTGATCCACCAGGCCATGATCTCCATGTTGAACCAAAACCCCGCCTGATTTTTCTCTCATCTGTTCGAACTCGCTTGAGTTTTCCTTGCGGTTCACAGGTCCCGCGTGAAGCCTGGCTGCGACGGACGCTTTTCTCTCCCCTGACATCGGTATACAGGACACTTGCCGGTGCGCTATGATCGGCATGGAACAAGCAAGGAGGCGCCACACACATGGCTAGTCAGACACCGCCGTCAAAACCAGGACTTGGAGCACCACCGCAGCCGGAAGTCTGGGATGTCGAACTCCTCCGCGTCCTCGTGAGCCGCAAAGGCAAACAAGTGAATGCGGAGTGGGCTATCCACCCTCAGATCAAGCATGATCTCCTGCCCGCCGAGTGGAAAGAGCTTACCGACCTCATGGCAAAAGTCACCAACATCGTCGGCAACCGTTTCTCGCAGATCCTTGTGGAAGCGGAGCCGGATCCGCCGGGCCACGCCTGAAAACCAGTGATGAGCGACGAGTGACGAGTGACAGAGTTGTCCGCCACCCCATGCTCGTCGTCCATCACCCATCACCGGGAGTTGATGCATGGAGACCTATTACCATCCCAAAGATTTGGACAAGTTCGGCGACATGGGCAAGGGCAACAAGGAGTTGTGGGAGAAGTTTATGAGCTATTACAGCGCCGTCTTTGCGGAAGGGACGCTGAGCGAACGTGAGAAAGCTCTCATCGCGCTCGGCGTGGCTCACGCAGTTCAGTGTCCCTACTGCATCGATGCCTACACGCAGGCCTGCTTAGAGAAAGGCTCGAACGTGGAAGAGATGACCGAGGCTATCCACGTGGCCTGCGCAATCCGCGGAGGCGCCTCACTGGTCCACGGTGTACAGATGCGGAACATTGTGGAGAAACTTTCCATGTAGCTTCTCCACAGGCTATAGGTCCGAAGATCTCTCTTGCCTCTTTCCAGACAAGCTTCCAGTCTATCGTCCATAGCCTATTGCCGATTGCCTGCGCGCTACGCGCGCAAGTACCCATTCTCGCGAAACCACGCCAGTGCGTCCGAGAGCGCGGTTTCCACCGGACGACGCGGATAGTCCAGCTCCCGTATCCCTTTGGAGCAATCGTAGTGCTGCATGTGCCGGAGCACCTCCATGAAAAAGCCGGGGATGGGAGCGGGCTTGCGTAATACGGTTCGGAACACCCAGTCGCCGAATTTCGATCCGAGTCGAGCTACTTCGAAGGGCGCGGGGAAAAGCGGTGGCCGGACGCCGGCCACGCTGGCGATGAGTTGGTTCAGGGCTTTCTGTGTCGTGTTCCAATTGCCCAAAATGTAGCGCTCGCCCACGCGTCCTCGTTCCGCCGCGCGAATCATGCCCTCCGCCACATCCCGCACGTCGATCACGTTCACCGGCCCATCGACATAGGCCGGCATCTGCCGCTTGGCGATCATCAGGATCTGCGTCCCGCTGGTCGGCCGACTATCGTAAGGGCCGTAGAATGCCGTGGGATTGACCACGATGGCCGGCACACCCCGGCGCGCCGCGTCCAGCACCTCGCGCTCCATCGCGATCTTCGACATGAGGTACGGATTCTCCGTATAGGTCGTAGTGAATGGGCAGTTTTCGTCGGCGAGTCGGCCCCTCCGAGGAGGAAACCCGATCGTCGTGAGCGTGCTGGTGAAGACCATTCGCTCGACCGAGGCACGAGCGACGGCCTGCAGCAAGTTGTCTGTTTCGGCCAGCGCCTGCTTGGTAGCGACCTCAACGGGAATCGTATAGGGCGGGTAGTAGCTCGCACACTGGTACACAGCGCGGACTCCCTCGCATGCACGGATGAGGGAGTCGGCATCGTTCAAGTCACCGTCGACGCGCTCAATGTCCAACCCTTTCAGAGAGAGATGGCGACGGGCCTGCGCGCTGGACTGAACCGTGTGAAACAACACGCGCACGTGCTCCCCTCTGTCCAGCAGCGCGCGGACGAGGTTCGCGCCGAGGTGTCCGGTCCCGCCGAGTACCAGAACTTTCATGTTGGTCTCTCCCGAGCGAGGAGCAGAGGGAACCGAAAATGCGCGGTTCAGCAGATACGTCGGACTACAGGTACGGATACTCAGGAATCGCCAGAGTGAAGTACTTCCCTCGCTCTTCGTATAATATGCGCTTTGTGGTCAACTCGGCCAGCGTCGTAGCAAGCCTGTCGTGGGAGAGCATTCCTTGCGCCGGCTGCGCCATCGCCGCGCTGCGGATCTGCTCAGCCGATTTCGGCGCCTCGTTGCAACACTCAATGACGAAGGATGCCGGCCAGTCGAATCGTTCCCGCGTCGGGGCGCCGGGGTTCCGCCCATCGTACACCGTGACATAGGTCATCGCTTTCGAGTAATAGAGGAAGGGTTTGTCGGCCGAAGCATGCCGGCGCCGCCATTCGCATACCAGATCGACCAACTCCTGATAGACGCGGGGATCGACTTTCCAGTCGTCCATCTCGTACTCGAAATCGTAGGCGATCTTCATCAAATCCACCTGCCTCGCATCATACACATATTCGTACGCCGCCCCCGGTCCCGTAATTCTGATTCCATACTCCTGCGGCCGTCTGAAGTAAGGACTGAATCGCTCCAGCCAGAACTTGCCGGCCCCTTCCGGCGGCTGGAGATGGAACAACGAGGGTAGGAGCGCGAGCTGCCGGCGATAGTCCTCATTGGTCTCGCCTGGGAACCCGAGCAGGATGTTCCATGAAACGCCGATGCGATAGTAGTAACTCCACTTCAAACATTGGATGTTCTGCAACGGGCTGACTCCCTTGTCCATCGCATGGAGCTGCGCGTGACTCAGGCTTTCCAGTCCCGGCTGCATGCACTTCACACCACCGGCCGCCAGCGTGCGAATCTGCTCCTTGTGCAGGTTGCTCTTGGTCTCGATGAAGACGTCGAGATCGCAGTGGTCGGCGGCGAACTTACCGAAGAGGTGCTCGATGTACTTCATGTCGATAATGTTATCCACCAGCCGGAAGCGCGCCGTGTCGTACCGGCTCGACAGATAGGCCATCTCCCGCGCCACCTGCTCGGAGGACTTCGCACGAAATTTCATGCTCTGCGCATTCAAGCCGCAAAACGTGCAATGGTGCTTCTCACCCCACCAACAACCGCGCGAGCCTTCGTAGAGCAGGATGCGGTTTAATCCATGAGCCGCATCTGTGCCCAGTTCGGCGAGCAGATGATAGTAGTCATCATAGTCCGGCGGACCGGTCCGGGCAAAATCGGAAAACAACGCCGTATTGGGTTCATAGCCGATGCGGCCGCCTTTTCGAAAGATCACCCCCTTGGGATAGCCGTCTTGCTTGCCTGCGAGCACGTGCTCGACCAGAGCGGGGAAGACCTCCTCGCCCTCACCGACTACCACATAGTCGATCCAGGGAAACGCCCGGAAGTACTCCCATCCCATCTCGCCGTCGTAGTTCGCGCCGCCGAAGACGACCTTCACGTCCGGATAAAGATCCTTGATCAATTTGGCCATCGTGAGACTGGCCACATTCTGATCGAACGTCGAGGTGAACCCGACGATCTTGTACCGCTCCCAATCCATTGCTGTCAGCGCCCAGGTGAGGAATTGCGGGGCAAGGCGACCGGCCAGGTCTTCAAAATGCGACACGGGGCGCCCGCTCTCCTCAGCCAGTTGCTCGAACACCGGCTTGAAGACGCGCGGATATTCGCCCCGCTTCGGGTTGTCGCGAAACAGCAGATACGAAAAGAGCCATTCGCCGAACAGCGCCCGCTTCTCGCAAATCAGCTCATACAGCGGCACGCCGATCTTGTAGGCGAACCGCACGTTGAGGTGGTGGCAATCGACCGCTATGCCTCGAGACTTCAGGAGGGCGGAAAGCGTCCCCAATTGAATGGACGGGTACTTCGAAAAGCTGAACGGCATATTGACGAGCGCCACCTGGGCCTTCTCGCTCATCTGCTGCCTCGTGGGTTCATAGAAAAGCGTTCTGACCGACGGCTAGCCGGCGGCGGCCCTGAACGGTTCGAATTCCCGATCGGCCTTGGCGGCCAGATAGAAGTCGCTTTCTGTCAGACCGTTGATCTTATGGGTCCAGATTTCGACCTTGCATTTGCCCCAGGCCAGATAGAGGTCCGGATGGTGGCCTTCGGCCTCAGCAATCGCGCCGACCTTGTTCACATACGCGAGAGCCTGGGCAAAGTTTTTAAACGTATAGAGTCGCTCCAGATGCCCGGCTCCATTCAAGAACCAACCGTGACCAAGTTCTTGCAATAAGCCCTGCGCCCGTTCTGCAGGAAGAGGTGGGACTCCTCCGCGACAGGGAATACATTTGTTATCGGCGAGACTCATCGTTCTTCTCCTTCATATCATGACCGACAAATATTCTAAGGGGCGATGCGCGGAGAAACAAGGCAAGGGAGGGGGCGACTATTCGGTTTCGTCCGGGGTTCCACCGGTTTTCGCCAAGTCGTCCATTTTGATCTTGTCGGGGTTGAACTTGGCCGCTGCTGCCGCCATCCGGTCGAGGGCCTCGTCGAAGGAAAGGGGCGGTGCATCTTTGGGCCGAAAGCGAATGGGATTCACGCGCGCCACGACAAAAGCCTTGAGGTACGGACTCGTCAACCCCCTGACCTTCAACGCCTCCACTTGCTTGACGATCTCGTCATCGAGCGTCAGGACGGTTCGTGCCCGCGCGTGCCGCACTTCGATCGCCGAGCGCAGCGGCTTCTTCAAAAACTCGTCCACCCGTTTTAGTACCGGATGATAGGCGCCCCCGCTGAACCGAGGGCGTTCCTCATAGCAGAGGCCGAGCGTAATGAACGCCGGTTCTTCGAACTCCAGGGCATAGGTCTCCTCGGTCACCTCATCGAGACGGGTCAGTTCTTTGTACATGCGGATGACTTCCAGCGCCTTCTCCCTGAGGTTGTGCGCTTTCTCGGTATTCAGCGCGAGAATTTGATAGGCTGCCGCCGCTTCCGGCACCACGATCGCCACGATGCTCTTGGCCCCCAGCATCCGCATCGCCGACAATCGGTGATGCCCGTTCGGCGTCCAGTACTTCGCGGCATGATCTACCTTCGGCATATGCACGGCAATGACCGGATCAAGGAAGCGGCCGATCTTCCCGATCACAGCTTCCAACTTACGGACGTGGGTCTCGGAGAGATTCCGCTGATAGGGCGTGGGCTCCACCAATTCGATCGGCAAGGCAGCCATCACCAGCCAACGTCCACCGTAGGGCTCGCGATAGACCGCAAGCACTTTGCCGCCATCCTGATCGATCGCCCGATGCAGTTCGGCGACGTCAGCCGGGGGCGCGGCAGCTTGCAACTCCGTCGCGGCGAGGCCGACCGCGGCGCCGGCCGGTTTCCGCCGACGCCGGACACTTCCGGACGCTCTCGGCTCTTTGAGTTTCTTCCCGGCCATCGTTCAATATGGTAGGGAAGTGGAGGGATAAAAGAAAGCCCCTGATCCAGCATGCGCACAAGGAGGATTCCGCGATGCTTCGCATCGGTCACCGTGGCGCCGCCGGTCATGCGCCGGAGAATACACTGGCCTCCGTCGAGCAGGCAATTTCCCTCGGAGTGGACCTCGTCGAAGTAGACCTTCGGAGCACTCGTGACGGGCACCTGGTCATCATCCACGATGAGCGCGTCGACCGGACCACCAATGGCAGGGGAGTTGTCGCCGAGATGGCATTGGCCAAACTCCAGCAACTCGACGCAGGCAATGGCCAACACATTCCCACGCTCGTGGAATTACTTGACGCCACCCGCGGCCGCGTCGGCCTGCTGCTGGAGATCAAGGCGGCCGGCGTCGCCGAGAACGTGCAAGCCATGCTCCACAGCGCGGAATTTCCCGGCCCGGTCATCATCGCTTCATTCCTCGCCGAGGAGCTGCTCTCGATCCGGAACTCGGACCCTTCGGTCTCTACACTGGTTCTGTTCGATAAGTACGCGAGGGATCCGCTCTCCCAAGCAGTCATGGCCAAGGCTTCGCACATAGGAGTTCCTTTCACGAGGGTGACGCAAGCACTGGTCCAAGCTTCCCGCCGGGCCGGACTGCGCGTGTTCGTCTACACCGTCAATGATCCTCGCGATATTCAGAAGATGCGCGCGCTCGATGTCGACGGCATCATCTCCGACTTTCCTGACCGCTTGTAATTTGAACCCGGATTATTTATGACGGCTCGTCGTTCCCCTTTGCTTCAGCCACACTTCCTGGTGCTTAACCGGGAGGCCTCGTGAGTCATCCAGCGCCGTCCCGACAGATCGGCTGGTTCACCGCAGCCTGTGTGCTGGTGAGCAACATCATCGGCGGCGGCATCTTTACCACGACCGGCTTCATAGCCAGGGACCTCGGCGAGCCCCTCACCATCTTGATCTTGTGGGCGGTCGGAGGCCTGCTCGCGCTCGCCGGTGCAATGGCCTATGCCGAACTGGGCTCGGCCCTTCCACAGGCCGGCGGTGATTACATCTACCTCCGGGAAGCCTACGGGCCGTTCGTGGCATTCCTGAGCGGATGGACCTCCTTCACGATCGGCTTCGGCGCTGCAGTCGCAGCGTCGGCCGTCAGTTTTGCATCCTATGCGCTTCGCGTCATGCCCATCGGGGAAGAAAATGAGCCGGTCGCCAAAGCCCTGGCGCTCGGGTTGGTTTGGAGCCTCTCTGCCGTCCACGCAGCCGGGATCGCCACCGGCGGGTGGTTACAACGGCTCCTGACCACGACGAAGATCCTGGCGATCACCGGGTTGATCCTGGGCGGACTCACAATAGGGACAGGCCAGTGGACACATCTCAGCGAGCGAGTACCGGACACAAAGCCGAACCTCGGTGCGTTGTCTGTCGCATTGATATTCGTGATGTATAGCTATCTCGGCTGGAACGTGGTCGGGTACATCGCTGGAGAAATCGCCAACCCACAGCGGACCCTGCCGAAGATCATGATCGGCGGCACATCGTTCGTGGCCGTGATTTACCTGCTGCTGAATCTGGTCTACTTCTACGCACTCCCGGTCGCGACCCTGGCCCACCCCCCCGTGCTCCCGGTGGCGGAGAAAGCCGCGGCCGCCCTGTGGGGACCGGCGAGTGCCCGCATGGTCGCGGCACTCCTCTGCCTCTCGATCGCCGGCGCCGTCAGCGCCATGATCTGGGCAGGCCCACGGGTCTATTGGGCCATGGCCCGGGACGGAATCATTGCGCCCTGGTTGGCCCAACTCCATCCGAGCTCCGGCGCACCGATCCGTGCGATCCTGCTCCAAAGCGTCTGGGCGTCCGTCCTCATCCTGACCGGAACGTTCGAACAACTGATCGTCTATAGCGGATTGGTCCTTGCCGCATTTGTGGCGTTGACCGTGAGTACCATCTTTCTTTTGCGGCAACAACAGCCTGACCTCGTGCGGCCCTATCGAGTGCCGCTCTATCCGGTGCTCCCTGCCCTGCTCATCGTCGGCGCCACAGGCATTGTGGCCTACAGTGTTGTCCAACGGCCGATCGAGTCTCTCTTTGGCATAGCGACGGTTCTCAGCGGAATTCCATTCTACCTTCTCTGGCAAAGATCCCATTCCCGCAAATGTTGAGTCAGTGCCCCCACGTGGCCGTCTGCGCGGACAAGCATACATCCCACCAGTCGCCGGCCGAGCCGACGGTGGCCGAACAGTCGGCAGGCCGGACACCCCAGAGTCAGTTTGGGCAGGCTGGGGGTAGAGCTGATCCAGGCCCACTCGCCGCAGGCCAAGAGCCGAGTCGAACGGCTCTTTCACACCTTTCAGGATCGGCTGATTAAGGAGCTACGCTGGTGGGGATTGCGACCTTCAAGGCGGCAAATTGGGTTCTGGATGGCTCTCTGCCGCGCGACAACCGGCGCTGTGCGGTGCCACCGGCCCAGGCCGCCTATCCGCCTCGGTCGAGGCCGGGCGGGCCGGGAGCTGGACCGCATCCTGTGCTTCAAGACAACAGGGGCCTTTCGCTGCGACTCGAAGGTCGCGACCTCCCCGCGCCTAGTCAAGCCGATGGGGGATCATCCGTGGCGCCAGCGGGTTTACCATAAAACCGGACATTTCTAAATTGGGTTGACAAGGATCAAACAGAGCCTTGTGGAACGATATGGCCTGTGTTAAACTTCGACCTCCCGTGAGGCGGCAGGGTGACCGCTATCACTCTCAAAATCTCAGGCAAGAAGGACGGCTACGATAGCGCGATGGAAATTCGAGTTTTCAATAACAACGTTGATAAGGCTCTCAAGGTTGCCAAAAAGAAATTGGCTGGCGAGGGGCTGTTTCGCGAGTTAAAGCGGCGCCGATATTACGAAAAGCCCAGCGTGAGAAAGAAAGCCAAGCAGCGGGAAGCCCAGCGGCGTCGTCAGAAGTGGCTCTCCAAGCGCCGAATGGATTAGGGGTCCCGCGCGCTTCACTGCCTCCGATTGGTCGACTCCTCTCCGGTCTGTTTTCCTCAACCGGTCTTCGGCTCTCACTCGAATGCGCGACAGGGATATCCACGCCGCTATCCGTGTTCTGAAACGGGAGGTGCAGCAGTGGCAGGAACCTGCCGTCGGCCTCGTGGCGAAAGAATCGGGGGGCGATCCATTTCGGATTCTCATCTCCTGTCTCTTGAGCCTGCGCACCAAAGATCAAACCACTGATGAAGCCAGCCGACGCCTCTTTGCGCTGGCAACCGATCCGGCCTCCATGCTCAAGATTCCTGTTCGGCAAATCGAACGGGCGATCTATCCCGTCGGCTTCTACCGCACTAAGGCGGTGCGGATTCATGAGATTTGTCGCCGGCTATTGGAGGAGTACGGTGGGCGCGTGCCGCATTTGATCGAGGACCTGCTCGCCTTGCCTGGGGTCGGGCGGAAGACGGCTAATCTTGTCGTGACAGTGGGCTACCAGAAGCCCGGCATCTGCGTGGACATTCACGTCCACCGCATCAGCAACCGCTGGGGATACGTCAAGACGAAGACGCCGGAGGAAACCGAGCAAGCCCTGCGCAGCAAACTGCCCACCCGATATTGGATCACCTATAACGACCTGCTGGTGCCGTTCGGGCAACACCTCTGCCGACCGGTGTCCCCCTTCTGCAGCCGGTGCAACCTTGCCAAGTACTGCGATCGGGTGGGCGTGACGAGATCAAGGTAGGCTATAGGCAAGAACAAGAAAAGGAGGAAGGAGCCGGTTCCGCCCCGTAGCCCTTCGCCCATTGCCCCCCGCCTGTTCAAATGAACAGCGTCGTTTCCGCCCCGGCCGTGAGAGAAATAATGGCAGGCAGGCCCAGCACCTCATCCACGTTCTTCGCCACCGCGTCCGCCTCGACGCCCATATATTCCAGCCCTGCGCTGCAGGCGATCAGGCGAAAACGTCCGACCAGCCGAGCCTCCTGAAACATTCCTGAAATCCGCGGGACTTTCTTCTCTTTGAGGAGTTGGGCGACTTGTGGAGCAGACTCGGCATACTCGGGCGGAAAGTCCATGGCATCGATCCGCCCCTCTGCCAGCTTCTTGATCGTCCAGAAGAGCAACACGACGATCACGTCTTTTCCCATTGCGGCGGCGGTGAGGCCGAGGGTGGCCACCTGGTGCAATTTGTCATAGGTGGCATTGTGCGCGAAGATCACGAACTTGGGTTTGGCATGCACGGCAACAGCCTCTACTTCTTCCGCACCTGAGCTTTGACGCTGTTCACATAGTCGGTAATCACGGCGTCCACCTCACTGGGACTCATGGCGCGATCGTGGGTTTCGCTTTCGTCGACGACATAGGTCTCACGGTTCTTCTCTTGCCGAACGACGACGGTGTTCTCCGGCGTCACCTCCACCATCATGAACCATTCTTTCTGACCCTGCCGGATCGTCACTTCTTTGCCCAACCCCTTCTTGGTGATTTCCACTTCCAGTTCTTGGCTGGGTCCGGTGGCTGGGTCGGCGGCCACGGCGAGGGAGGTGCCGGCCAGAAGGAAAATCCCAGCGAGAGTCGCGTGAAGGAGACCGTGGTGAAACTGTATGCGGCTGTAAGCTCCGTTGTTCTGAAAACGGACGATCATATCAACTTCCGTCGCCGAGGAACCCGATGGTGTCCGATCGGCCCTCAGCGTGAGTAGGCATTATAGCCCCCTCCCTCACCAACGTAAACCGTCTCACCACGACCACGGCCCTTTCCGTCGCAGCGAGCACGTGCTAGGATTCGCCCGCATGGACGCACTCCTGTCGAAGGCGATCGAGATTGTTCCCCCGGATGTGCTGGTCAAGCTGACGGTGGCTTCACTGGTCGGCTTTGTCGGCACCCTCGTTGCGATCCCCTTCATCCTGGTCCGGCTCCCGGCGGACTATTTCGATGTCCGCGTACCTCGAGCCTGGATGCGGGATCATCATCCGGTGCTCCGTTTCATCGGGCACATCGTCAAAAACGCCGTCGGCGTGGTGTTTGTGCTGGCGGGCTTTGCGATGCTGTTTCTTCCGGGGCAAGGGATCCTCACGATGATCATCGGGATTTCGATGCTCGATTTCCCGGGCAAACGGCGATTGGAAGCCAAGCTGGTCGGCCAACCAGCCGTGTTACACGCCATCAACTCCATGCGCGGCAGGTTCGGCAAGCCGCCGTTGACCGTTGCCGGCACGTAATATTACCTTTACCTTTCGCCTTCTGACTCTTTTGACCTGCTGATGCCCACTCTCTATCTCATCGACGGCAGCGCCTACATTTATCGGGCCTTCTTCGCCCTGCCACCGCTCTCCAACTCGAAGGGCCTGCCGACCAACGCGGTCTATGGGTTCACCACGATGCTCATGAAGATCCTGCGCGAGCATCGTCCCGGTTGCCTGGCCGTGGCGTTCGATGAAAAGGGTCCCACTCAGCGCCACGAAGAGTACAAAGCCTACAAGGCGCAGCGCCCCCCGATGCCGGAGGGGATGAGCGGACAGATTCCCTACATCCATCGAGTGGTCGAAGCCTTCGGCATCCCCGCCGTCCGGCAATTCGGCTATGAAGCCGACGATCTGATCGGCACATTAGCGCGCCAAGCCGAACAGGCCGGCTACGAAGTGGTCATTGTGACCGGCGACAAGGACATGTTTCAGCTCCTTACGCCGATGGTCCGCATTTACGATCCGGTCAAGGACAAGTGGTTCGGTGAGGCCGAGTGCCGCGAACGGTTCGGGGTGGAACCGGCGCGTGTCGTCGAGGTGATGGGCTTGATGGGGGATGCCACCGATAACATCCCCGGCGTGAAAGGGATCGGAGAGAAAACCGCTATCAAGCTGATCAGCCAGTTCGTCACGATCGATGAGCTCCTGCGGCGAGTAGAAGAAGTCACGCCGGCCAAAATCAAGACCATGCTGATGGAGCAGGCGGAGAACGCGCGTCTCAGCCGGCGGCTCGCAACGATTCAGGTGGACTGTCCGGTTGAGTTTCATCCCGAACAATACCAGGTCAAGCAACCGCACATCGACAGCCTGGTGGCGCTGCTGCGCGAGCTGGAATTCACCTCGCTGGTGAAACAGTTTCAATCGGCGTCGCCAGCCCAGTCCGCGGAGACGGAGGTGGCGACCATCCAGGATGCAACGGCGGCCAAGCACTTCGTGCAGGAGTTGCCGGAGACCGGAGCCGTCGGCCTATATGCCGTGCTGGCCGGCGATGTCAGCGTGCGCACCGAGGCGCAGGGGCTGGCCATTGGGACTCCGAGCGGACGAACCGTCTTCGTCCAGGGCGATGGCCCAACCTGGCCGCAGCCGATCAAGGATCTGCTCGGTGATGCCGGGAAAAGGAAGGCGGTCCATGATCTGAAACCGGTCCTCCTGGCCTTGGCTCGTCATGACATCCAATTGCGCGGTCCCTGCTTCGATACGATGATTGCCGACTACCTGCTGAATCCTAATCGCCGTGCCCACACGCTCGAAGCCGTGGCGCTGGAAGTGTTAGGGGCTCAGCTTGGGGCGGCGAAGCCGAGTACCATGACGAAGGTTGCGGCCACGCTGTTCGATGTGGATGAGAGTATCGTTCAGCATGCCGGAGAAGCGGCGGCGACGACGGCTAAACTGGTTCCTGTGCTGGAAGAGCGGCTCACCGAGCAAGGCAGTCTTCGCCTCTTCAAGGACGTGGAGATGCCGCTCGTGCCGGTGCTGGCGGAGATCGAACGGAACGGATTTCTCCTCGACGTGGAGGCGCTCCGGTCGCTCAGCAAGGAGCTGGAGCGCGAATTAGACCGGATGATGGAGACCATCGCCGGGCTGGCGGGCGGCGAGTTCAACATCAACTCGCCCAAACAACTGGCCACCGTCTTGTTCGACAAACTGGGGTTGAAACCGATCCGAAAAACCAAGACGGGTTACTCCACCGACGAAGAAACGCTCACGCAGTTGGCCGCGCAGCACGATCTACCGGCCCAGATTCTGAACTACCGAAGCCTCAGCAAGCTCAAGTCGACGTATGTGGATGCGCTGCCCGAACTCGTCAATCCGGATACGGGCCGGCTGCACACGTCACTGAATCAGACGGTCGCTGCGACAGGCCGGCTTTCCTCCACTGAGCCCAATCTGCAGAACATCCCGGTGAAAGGCGAGTACGGGTTGCGGATCAGGGAAGCCTTCATCGCCCCCAAAGGCCACACGTTGCTCTGCGCGGACTACAGCCAGATCGAGCCGCGCATTCTGGCGCATCTCTCACAAGATGAGAAGCTGCTCAAGGTGTTTGAACGGGGAGAGGACATCCACACGGCCACGGCGGTAGAGATTTTCAAGCTTCTACCGGAACAGATCACCAAAGAGATGCGGCGCGCGGCGAAGACGGTGGTGTTCGGGATTGTCTACGGGATCAGCCCGTTCGGACTCTCGCAGAACATCGGCGTGTCGCAGGCAGAAGCGAAGAAGTACATTGATACCTTCTTTGAACGATTTGCGGCGGTGCGGGCGCTCATGGACCGGAACATCGCCGAGGGGAAACAGAAGGGCTATACCACCACCATTCTGGGACGCCGACGTCCCATCCCTGAACTACAGAGTTCCGATCCGACCCAGCGCGGCTTCGGTGAGCGGATGGCGGTGAACAGCCCGATTCAAGGCTCGGCGGCCGATGTCATCAAAGTCGCGATGATCGCCGTGAACAAGCGATTGCAGGAGGAAATACCGAGTACGAAGATGATTCTCCAAGTGCACGATGAGTTGATCTTCGAGGTACCCGACAAGGATTTGGAGAAAGCAAAGCAGCTCGTGAAGTCCGAGATGGAGGCAACGGGGACGAAACTCGGACTATCGGTGCCGCTGAAGGTTGATCTCGGCGTCGGCCACAACTGGCGATCGGCGCATCCGTAATTTGAACCTCTCACGGTTTCTTGTTTTTCTTATCCGCCGGCCCCTCCGCAAAGAGCAGCCACGCGAGAACCACAAAACCCACCGCCACCGCCGCGATCGCAAGCCAGGTTCCCAGTTTCTCCATCAGGATGCTCTCGGTGACGGGCCCTGAAGTGCCTTGAGAAGACGGGACTCCAAGCGTTTGACCTTCCCGTCAAGATTGACTGTCACCAGCTTCGCCGAGCCTTCCACGACGATCCGCCCGCTCGTGCGTTCACGGATAACATGAGCGAAGGTGAACGACGTGCGCCCGATCTCAGCGAGCCTCGTTTCAATCGCGAGGACCTCACCATAGCGGGCGGGGGAGCGATAGTCCGCCTCGGCATGCACGACCAGAAATTGTGTGCCTTCCTCGATGAGTCCGGCCACTGAGACCCCACGTTGTTCCAAATACTCCGTCCGGGCGCGCTCGAAGTACTTCAGGTAGTTCGCATAATACACCACGCCGCCACAGTCGGTATCTTCGTAATAAATGCGGATGTCCATGAATGCAGCTGATGGCTAACAGCCGGCAGCACATAGCGAACAGCTACCGGCCTTGAGCCCTTCAACGGTCAACTGAACACCGACCAGATGATCGTATTCTCCACCCCCGTCCGTCATGCTTTTATTTGGCTGCTCTCCGCCAGCTATTCGCTATTAGCTCGTTAAAGATTCAGCGTCGGAAACTTCGGCAGCGAGGTCTCGTTGACGCCTGTCAACTTCACGACGACCTCACACAGTTGCTGTACCCGCTCGGTTTTGACCGGCTCGAAGCCGTGGCCCAGCACCCCATGACTGGCGGCATCGAGCAACGGCTTCATCTTCGGCCATTGGGCAAGAAATCCCTGCCCCATCTGATCGCCGAGACCGGCCAACGCGCGGAACTGACTCGGCAGCGGCAGCTTGAACTTCCCGTCCACATCGTCGAGGTAGCAAGTCCGGCATGTCTCGCGCAACGCCTGCGGCAACTGCTCCGGCTGCACGTCCCACGTCTTGATCTTGTACTGCTTGAAGAGCTGCTGCTGCGCAAAGGCTTCGAGGGCCCGCACCAGCGCCTGCATCGCGGCTTCGGGATCATGGTCCACGCTCGCGCGGCGTTCGGCATGGGCAAGGAGGTCCAATGCAACCGCCTCCTTCACTTCAGCAGGATCGAGCACGATCTTCTCCAGGAAAGCCGCGTTCGCCCTGATCAGAGGAACCAGCGCCTTCAAACCCGGCGGCCCGCCCCAGAGCGACGCCATCTCCAGCGCCTTGAGCGAAGTCTTCAGTTTGTCCCACGCCGGCCGGTACTGGAAGCGCTCCCACAACCGATACCCCTCTGCCAGGTCGGCGACCGCGCGATAGAGCGGTTTCTGTCCTCCGCTCACGCGCGCTTCGAGATCGCGAAAGGCCGACGCGGCGGCGCTGAAGCTCCCTTGGTTGAATAACTCGCACGCTTCGTGGCGCGCCACGGTCGCAGCTTCATCCCACGGATTGCCCTGAAGCCAGACACACTCCCGTCCATCGATCACCACCGTCTCGCCGCTCGTCGCCGTCGTGTTGCTCGCCCCGACAATGGCGAGGATCCGCGATGTCCACGGCAGGCTGGCCGCCGCCAGCGCGGCCGCCATCGCCGGTGTCGCCCCTGTGAGATCGACGACCAGCTCGCCGGCTTGCACCTCCCAGGTCTTCAACAAATCGCGGAGCGTGCGGGAAAGGGCTTGATGGCAGGCGACGATGCTCGCGGCATCGGGCGTGACCACCCAATCCCAGCGCCGGGGCATCCGGTGGATCTGAGGCTGGACCGCGCTTTCCACCAGCACCTTCCCGCTCTCCGGGACGAAAAAGCACAGGAGATCGGGCGTAAGGCGATTGACCACATAGACCGCCGCCGGTGCATCGTCCGTCAACGCTACCAACAGAGCTTTCACTGGGCGGTCTTGCGGCATGGGCGCGGACTATAACATCCCCCTTGGACCCGATCAACGGAGGATGAATCGTTCGTCATTCGTGAGGAGGGGAAAGGCGCGGCGACGAGAGCCGACGGTCTCCGTTCCGGACAAACGACGGTCGACGATTGACGCGTTTCGGCGTTTGACAGAACCCTGAGGCTCTCCTACAATCGCCGCTCGTGAAAGACCGAGCTACCAAAGCGTTCGAGGACAGTGCCGACGTACAGCGCCGGTTCGCGCAATCGCACGCCGACAAGATCGTGGGCATGGCGCAGATGATCGAGCGAGCCTTTCGCGAGGGGCACAAAGTGTTGCTGTTCGGCAACGGCGGTAGTGCCACCGACGCGTCCCACATCGCAGCGGAATTCGTCGGGCGGTATCAGCGCAATCGCGCACCGCTGCCCGCTCTCGCGCTGGGCACCGACATGGCGGCCGTCACCTGCATCGCAAACGACTACGCATATGATGAGGTTTTCGCCCGCCAAATCCGTGCGCACGGCCAAAAAGGCGACATCGCCGTCGCCATCAGCACGAGCGGCAACTCCCCGAACGTGCTGAAGGCCGTGCAGGCCGCGCGCGAGGCCGGGCTCACCACGATTGCCTGGACCGGCGGCACCGGCGGCAAACTCGCCGGCCTGGTGGACCATGCGTTCATCGTGCCTTCGACAGTGACGGCCCGCATCCAGGAAAGCCACATCACCCTCGGTCACGTGTTGTGCGAACTCATCGATGAGCAGCTCTTTGCGCAAACGACTTGACCAGGCGCGCGCGCCCGTCCATCCCCGTTCTCCGACTCCTCCGATCGACGTGTCGGAGCTCAAAACCTATCCGCTCAAGAAACGCCATAGCAAGGTCCGCCTCACGAACTTCGCGCAGACCTGGAAGTCCGGCGGCAGCTTGAAGCAATTCCTTCGCTCGCTCCCCGACATTCTCGCCGTGAAGACCTTGCGCGAAGTGGCGCATGCCATTGCGCAGGCGCACCGGCGCGGCCGGCCGGTCATCGTCGGCATGGGGGCGCACGTCGTCAAGGTCGGCCTGAATCCGATCATCGTGGATCTGATGGAACGCGGCGTCATCACCGCTGTCGCCATGAACGGCGCGGTG
The DNA here is from genome assembly GCA_037442105.1 of Nitrospiraceae bacterium. Taxonomy (GTDB): domain Bacteria; phylum Nitrospirota; class Nitrospiria; order Nitrospirales; family Nitrospiraceae; genus JBBIQV01. The sequence goes on from JBBIQV010000011.1 coordinate 72,753, forward strand.
ATCATCCACGACTTCGAGCTTGCGTTGATGGGGCACACGTCGGAAGAAGTGGACGCCGAAATCGACTCCGGCCGGTTCGGGATGGCGGAAGAAACCGGGCGCATGCTGAACGACGCGATCATCCGAGGGTGGAAAGACGGGCAAGGAGCCGGCGAAGCGATCGGGCACTACATTAATCGCTACCAAGGCCAGTTTCGTTACCGCGACACAAGCATCCTCGCCACCGGGGCCCGCCTCGGTATCCCGGTGACGGTCCATGTCGCGATCGGAACCGACATCATCCATATGCACCCCTCTGCCGACGGAGCGGCGATCGGCGCCGGCTCCATGCTCGATTTCCGCCGGCTCGCCGCGGTCGTGGCAAATATGGATGGGGGTGTCTATCTCAACCTTGGCTCAGCGGTGATCCTGCCCGAGGTGTTCCTGAAAACCGTCTCACTCGGCCGGAACCTCGGTCATGACCTCACGAACATCACGACCGTGAATATGGACTTCCTCTCCCACTACCGTCCGTTAACGAATGTGGTGCGACGCCCGACGCAAAAAGGCGGCAAAGGTTACTCCCTTACCGGCCACCACGAGATCATGGTGCCGCTGCTAGCCGCGGCAGTGCTTGAAGAGTTGGACCGGTAGCCGAGGCTCATGCCGCACCGAGATTCGCCGCCGCTCTCCACCGACCGGCTCCAGTCGATCTGGCTCGATCTCAACGCCCGTTTCTTCGACGGCAGGCTCCCGCCCATTCAAATCGTCTGGAGCCGGCGGCTGACGGCCTCGTCCGGGATGTTCGTGAGTCGCGTCGGGCCCCGTGCCAGGACCGAGCATGGGACAGATGCGCGATCGGAGCGACGAGCAATCCGGCTCTCGCTGCCTCTGTTGCAATCGCTCTCAGTTCGAACCTCATATGCCGAGCAGGAGGTCGTGAGCACCATCGCGCACGAGATGATTCACCAGTGGCAGTTCGACCTGCTGAAGCGACGCCCGGATCACGGGTTGGACTTCTTGCGCAAGATGACCGAGATGAACCGATCGGGTTTGGTCGGAGTGACGATCTATCACTCGCTGAGGAAAGAAGTGCAAGCCCTCTCGCGATACGCATGGCGGTGCCGACAATGTGGCCGCATCTACCAGCGACACCGGCGATCGATCCAGCCACAGCGCCACCGGTGCGGGCAATGTCGGGGACCGCTGCAGGAGTTGGCTTACGTCCAATAAGGCAGGTTACGCACGGTCGGCGGCTGGAGGGGTCGCCGCCGGGTTGGTACTGGCTCCCTCGCCTTTCCGAAGCCAACGCGCCAGCACAGCGGCCAGGTCCTGCGACTTGACCGGCTTCGAGATGTATTCGTCCATCCCGGCTTCCAAACACCGTTCGCGATCCCCCTTCATCGCGTTGGCGGTCATGGCGATAATCGGAATATGGCGATGGGCGATGGGCAAGGGGCTATGGGTGGGAGAAGACAACTCCGGCCTATCGCCTCTTGCCCCTTGCCTCTTGCCTGCGGCGGACTCGCGTTCGCGAATCCGTCGCGTGGCGGCAAATCCGTCCATCTCCGGCATCTGGCAGTCCATCAACACCGCCGCATACGCCACCCGAGCGGTGGCTTCGACCGCCTCCACGCCGTTGGCGACCACATCGACGCGATACCCCAGCTTCTCCAGCATGCGGACCGCCACCTTCTGGTTGATGACGTTGTCCTCGGCCAGCAGCAACCGGACGCCGGTCTTCAACTTCGCCTCAGCCAGCGTATGCCGTGTCACCAGGGCGGCCGACGCCCGAGGCACGGGGCGAGAGGCCGGCAGGAGCGCATCCTCGCCGGTGCGCTTCTCGCGTCGCGCCTCGGCCCGTTCGCCCATCACCGCGACCAGACAGTCAT
>JBBIQV010000012.1:0-32010 GCA_037442105.1 Nitrospiraceae bacterium
GATACACTTTGCCGACGTTGACGAGGGAGAAGATGACTTGCTTGTCGTTCGTGGCCATTGGCTCCTCATTATGCGTTGCTGTGAACCGCTTTGATAATGCGGGTCCTGTCACCGACCATGCCCTCTCGCCTGGCTTCTCCGCAATTTTGTTACGAACCGTCATGAATCACTGCGCTGGAGAAAGCTCCCTTCGTTTGCCATCCACAACCGCGTACATCTTGCCCGGCCATACGTACATACGTTGATGAGGCCCGTGGATTTGGATGCCCGTCACGATCGCGTGATGGCTGGCGCCCCTGTCCACGGTGAGGTCGATCAGGCGCTCCAGGTCTTCGGTAATCATCTCGTACGCGAGCTTGGTCAGGGTCACGAGTCCGGGCACCTTGCCATAATGGAGCTTGCGGATGAGGCGTTGCTTGAGGAGACTGAATTCCACGTCCTCGGGGTCGAGGTCCACTCGCAGCGAACCGCTTTCCAGTTCTTCACGAAATGCCACCAAGGCGCCGCAAGCTTTTGAGATCTCTTTCTGGCCAGGACGATAGCAGAATCCAATCTCGTTTCCTGAATTCAACCCGATGTGGGGTAGGGCGAAATACACATGCCGGGTCCCCTGCTTGTCGTCCGGCGCATGGTGAAGAGAGGCACGGAACCCCGCTTTGCCCAGGAACAGCATGCCCGCCAGGCTGGCGATGTTGAAGGTTTCCCCCCAGGTTTCCCGAATCCGGTCGGCCAACGGCCGGGTCAGTTCATCTCGGCAGAGTCCGACGCCGGCAAACGAGTTGACCGCGTGAAACCCACAGGGGCGAAGGACATTGTAGGTCCCGGTGACGAACTCCACGTCCGTCATCGCGCCGGGGAAATATTTGGCGAGCGCTTCTTCAAAGGTCATGCGACCGTCCTCTCGTTGGTGGCGTCTCCTTCACAATCCGGAACCCCTGACGGGTCCTCATGGTAAGCGACCGGAATCCGGATTCGCAATGGCCCCGTAAACCAACTAAGACGGCCTTGTGTTCTCACACCTGTTTGTCTAAAATGGAGCCTCTTTTCGGGCCTTGGGAGAGAAACGTGAAGGGGTTGCGGTTCGAGCGGATCGGACGGGGCCGGTACTACAACGTCGTGTTCCACATCGGGAGCACCTACGTGCCGGTGAGCGACGAAGCCGTCGAGGAATTAAAGAACCAGAGTTTGCTCCCGGCTGAACGGTTCCTGGACTTTCTGATCGACAAGATCGGGTATTCGTCCTACCTCAAAGATCAGATCAGGGTTGAACTGAAAAGCGCCGGCGACCCCGTCACCCAGATTACCATCCTCCAAGGCGCGATCCGCGAGCTGTAGAGGCTGCTGAAAATTGCCTCCAGCGGCGTTCTCGGTCGCGTCTCTCGCTGCGGCGTAGCGCTAGGCTACGCCTCACTCGCCCCGCTCCCTGCGGCCTTGCTGGAAGGTAATTTTGAGCAGCCTCTTCGTAAAGGTACCGATTCCATTCAAATTGCTCTTGGCGACGGGATAACGCCTTCCTCTGTGTGCGCGCTCAGCGAGCGAGGAACGAGCAGGCCATGGGCCCTCAGTCCCCCACCTGTCCTTCCTGGAAGAGCTGGTTCATGATGGCGTTTTTCTTCTCGGGGTCTTTGTAGTACTTGAGTGCCTTCGTGTAGTTCTCCATCGCGCTTTCGCGTTTGCCGCACAGCGCATAGTATTCCGCCATGCCGTGGTAGGCGCGCGCGTCCTCCGGGCTGTGCTTGAGGGCGCGGCTGAATGACTCCAGCGCATCCTGGAGCTGATTCTTGCTGAGCGCTAACCAGCCGATGGCTGTATGCGCAGGCCCGAAATCCGGGTTGGCTGCCAGCGCCTCGCGATACTCTTTCTGCGCTAGATCCATGCGGCCGCGGGTTTCATACAAACTCGCAAGCGCGAAATGAACTTCGGCATCTTTCGGATTGAGGCGCAGCGCTTCTTTGTATTCCTGCACCGCCGGCTCCATCTTCCCTTGCTCCGCGAGCGCGCAGGCCAGATTCGCGTGCGCCACGGAATCGTTCGGACTGAGCTTGATCACCTCACGGTATTGCGGGATTGCCATTTCCAGGCGGCCTTGCTCTTGATAGGCGACCCCCAGGTTGGTGTGCGCCGGCACATAGGCCGGGTCGAGCCGCACCGCTTCACGGTATTCCTTGATCGCCATTTCGAGACGATCCGCCCGCTCATGAATCTGTGCGAGAAAATAGTGCGGGTAGGCCGACTCCGGATCAAGTCGGGCGGCTTCTTTGTAGGACGTCACCGATTGTTCAGACTGGCCTACTTGCGCGAGCAGCATCCCCATCACGAGATGCGCATTCGCCCTGTCCGGATAGCGGGCTTGCAGCGCCTCGATCCACTTTCTGACCCGCGCGATGTCTTCGGCCTCCTGGAGCGACTGGGCATGGATCTTCCAAGCCTCCGCGAACCGGCCTTTGATTAGGAAGACGATGTTGATGGCGAATTGTGGGCACGGGTCTTTCGTACCCCGTTGCGCCAACGCCTGAATCCAGGCGGTCGCCTCTCGATCCAAGACCTCCCAGTCTCCGGCCAGGATGGCCATTTCGCTCTGTTGCTGATGGTCGTGCATGATGATGTATCAGGGACGTCGTGTGACGGACTGCGTCGTTATCTGGTCAGGGTATCTTCGACATCCGGCGGCGTAGCGCGAATCTGATCTCCCAGGAAGGGATACCGTTCGGCGAGCTTCTGTTTCATGAGCCAGGCGACGGTCCTGTAAGACCAGTGCCCCTTCACACCTGTGCGCAGACGAGCGATGTACTCGGCTTCGGCGTAGTCCATTTTGAAGAGGCAGCGAACCTTGAAGCCGAAGGGAATGGCGTACAGCGCGGCTTCTTGATGGCCGGTGCGCAGGCGTTCAATGTCAGCCTTCACCAGCTCCATCGCCTCCCGATAGTCGCGCTCTACCCCGGCCCCCGCCAGCGCCGGGGGCACGTCGAAGCCGTGGACGGTCGTAAAATTCTGCTGAACCTGCTGGCAACGGCGGTGGCGGTGCATGTCGCGCCAGCCGCCGATGTCCATCAGCACGTCGAATACCATCGCGTAGCCGCTGCGAAACTCCTTGATCAGGTCATCATGCCGGCCGCGCTTCCGGAGCGCGATTTCGATGGCGTCCTGCTTCTGTTTCTCACTCCAGTCGCGAACGACGGCCAGGATCGCCCGATAGGGCGCCTGGGCGACCCGATAGAGCAGCGTCGCGACCACTTCGTCCATGGGGTGATGCGATTCGATGAGATCGACCGTCTCACCCGCGCCCCAGGAATGTGGCTGGTCCAAGCCGGTTCCCTTGAACACTTCCTTCGCATGCCGGGACAGGTCGGTGTAGACCTCTGCCTGATATCCACTGGGTTTCGCATGACGAGCCAGGGTGGGCGCGAGCGGCTCGCCGAGACCGGCCGACTGGCCCGACAGTTCTCCCCAGAGATTCATCGGAGCGCGCTGACAGGCTTCTTTCAGCTCCTCTCCGATCGCCCGCAACTCCGGCAATTGTGATGAGAGCAGCCGCGTGATCTGTTTTTCGAGCGTGCGGATGCTGACGACCTGCCCGACGTTGGTGCAGGCGGCCAGCGGCAAAAGATAGCGGGTGACGTCGAAGGCACGGGCGGCGATGGTCCGGTCATACGCCGCTTGGGGCATGTTGTCGGGACGCGGCTCGCGCTCGGAGAGATATGAGGTCAATGGCTCATGGAGTGCGTGGTACACCGTTGAGAGGCTCCGGAGAATTCCTTGATACGTCCCTTCCGTTTCCGTCCCCCGGATCGACTCCGGCACAAACCAGCTACTGGAGGCGAAGTTCTGATACCGGCTCGACTTGGCCTGGCCGTCCCAGAGCGGCTCGTCCTCCAACCGGATGGCGGCCAGTTCCGAAATGCGTTCGAAGCAGATGATCACATGTCCGAGATCGGCGATGGAGCCATGTCCATAGTCAAAGTAGAACTGCTCCCAGAATTTTTCGGAGGAGTGGCTATGGACCCAGCGGATACTATCTTCGATCGAGTCCGGCGATCGGCTGTAGCGCGCGAGTGCGTAAGCCGACTTCTCCGGCGGCATCGGCGCCACGGCGATGACACGGCGGCCCGGCCTATCTTGCGGCACGGATGCCTCCTTCCCTTCCCGGCAAGGGACCCACCTCCCGTCTCTCCGCACGTCACTCGTCATCCGTCAACCGTGACTCGGACGGAGACCGATCCGCATCTTCTCACGAATGACGCTTGACCATTGACGACTTACGCACTCTCGGGATGCGCCGCACTATACCGCCACCTGCATGCCCGTGCAAGAAGGCGTCAAACGTCATTCGACAACAGCCGGCGGAGCTGATTCCGCGATCATCCTCTTTCTGCGACTGACGGTTGATCACTGACGCTTGACGCTCCCCCTGCGCGTTGACTTGATCGCAACCCCACCGATATAGTGCGCGACGCGCGCAGGCAATAGGCAAGAGGCTGTTGGCAATCCGTTCTCAAGGAACGGCCGTGATCAAAGGAATCAAAGGGGTCAAAGACATTCTGCCGGAGGAAACTCCCCGATGGCGTGTGATCGAAGAGACGGCGCGCCGGTGGGCGGTACGCTATGGCTTCGACGAGATTCGCATTCCCGTCTTTGAGGTGACGGAACTGTTCGCGAGGAGTATCGGCGCGACCACCGATATCGTCGAGAAGGAAATGTACACCTTCCAGGACCGTGACGGGACGTCGCTGACGCTCAGGCCTGAGGGAACGGCCGGCGTGGTCCGTGCGTTCATTGAACATAATCGCGCGGCTCAGCCTGTGGCGCAGAAATTTTATTATTTCGGTCCGATGTTCCGGCATGAACGGCCGCAAGCGGGGCGCCTTCGCCAATTCCATCAGTTCGGTGTGGAGTCTTTTGGGATTACGGATCCTCGTGCGGATGTCGAAGTCATCGCGCTCTTGTGGCGGTTTCTGTCCGACCTGCGGCTCCCCGCGCTTACCCTGGAGATCAACAGTCTGGGATTCACCGGGGATCGGCCTGTCTATAAGAGCCTCCTCTTGGACTTTCTCCGCCAGCACGAGAGCCGGCTCTGCGGGAACTGCCGACGACGGATGGACGGGAACCCCCTGCGCGCCCTCGACTGCAAGGTGCCTGACTGTCGATCGGCCACGGAAGGCGCGCCCCGTCTTTCGGATCACTTGTCCCCATCGGCAAGCGAACACTTCGATCGCGTGCTCGGTGGCTTGACGTCCCTTGGCATCCCGTATCAGCTCAATTCCCGCCTCGTGCGCGGTCTGGACTACTACTGCCTGACGACGTTCGAGGTAACCTCTACGCACCTCGGCGCTCAGAACGCGGTCGGTGCCGGGGGGCGGTATGATGGCCTTGTTGAGGCATTGGGAGGGCCCAAGGTTCCGGGTGTCGGCTTTGCGGTCGGTCTCGAACGAGTCTCGCTCATGCTGCCTGACGAAGTCGTCGCTTCTGCGACCGAAAAAGTCTATGTGGCTGCGTTTGGGGACCAGGGAACTGCTGTTGGCCTCTCATTGCTCGATGCGCTCCGCTGCCGCGGGATTCTTGCATACACTGACTTCCGTGCTACTTCACTCAAAGCTCACCTCCGCCAGGCCGACCGGCTTGGCTGTGTCTATAGTGTCATTGTGGGGGACGATGAAGTGGCCCGAGGAGTCGTGATCCTCCGCGATATGTTTGCAAAAAGCCAGGAAGAGGTCTCCGCATCACAGGCAGGGCCAGTCCTTCTTGAACGTCTCCGGCGCCGGCACCCGGAGGCCTTTTTTTCTAGTTGACTTTCCCCGCTGAACTCCTTACTCTCCAATTGTATAAATGCTCCTTAAGTCGTTGATTCTCAAGTTATCTTTACCGCTGCACCCTTGTGGATTTCCATGGAAAAGAAGAAGCTTGGCCTGTTGTTATCCACACCACCATCGCACCCGAGCGCGAATACAGTGTCAGCCCTCTGTACAGAGGCGATTTGTGGCGGTTATGATGTGTATCTTTACTTAATCGACGAAGGTGTTGCGAACGTTCATGATCCTCGTTTTTTAAAGCTCCCTGAGGACGGCGTGAAGATGTTTGTTTGTGCTTATGGGTGTCAGCAGCATGGTGTTTCGACGAATGGGTTTGATCCCCGCGTGTCTCTCTGTGGTCTCGTTGTGCTTTCCAATATGATCAGTGGGTGTGATCGCTTTTTGGCGTTTAATTAAGTGCGTGCTCCGTTCCCGCATGGTCTTTGATGTCGAAGTCAATAACTGTTCTCATCCGGCAGGACCCTCGAGTTACACATAGACCGGTTGAGGCACTCCGGATCGCTCTCGGCTTGAGCGCGGGCGACCATACCGTATCGGTCGTCTTGCTCGATGGAGCACCACTGCTACTGAGCGGAAATATCGACGACGTTGTCATAGACGGGGAGATTTTGGAAAAATATCTGCCCTCCCTTAAGCAAAGTGGAATTCGTTTTTTTGTTCCTGTAACAGTCTCGGTACCGTCTCTGCTCGACGAGGAGTTCTCTGTTGCCTCAGTGTCGGCTCCTGCGCTGCAACGACTTCTTGCAGAGTCCGACTCCGTACTTGCATTCTAGAAACTGAACGTTCGTGCCGCCGTCACCTTCAATGGCAACAGTTCTTTATATGGCACGTAGGCCGCTTGAAGAGCTTGAAGAGGGTATTCTTCCTGACTTTCGAGAGCATGGGAAATATCAGGATTTGTCTCTGCTTCTTCTTGAAGAGGGGGTTACTTCTCACTACCTCCCAAACGTGCAGACATTTGCTGTGCGCGACGATGTGTTGAAGTATGGAGTGACTACGACAGTTCCGCTTCTCACGTATGAGGAAGTAGTCAAACTTCTCTTCGAGGTGGACCGCGTGGTTGTTCTTTGAAGGTTCCAATGTTTTTCTCTTACTCCGAGCTTTTACCGGGATAGGAGGAACATTCAGGAGGAGAAGATGTAGGAGTAAGCTCTGTGAATTTGTGTATTATGAGTTAAGGTGTTGGTGAGAAAGAGAAAGTTGGTCCTTATCCCTGTGTGGAAGTGTCTGAAGTTGTTGGGGGGATTTCGGTGAGATGGTGGGAGTCTTTGTGAAGGGTAGAGGCCCAATCGAAACCCGTTGTTCTGAAATTAACAGGTATCAAGGGCATATCTCCTCTTCCTCAAATCAAAGAAAAAGATGTTAAGGAAACAGAATATCTCGTCCTGGCGGGCTTAATTGGCTTATCCACAGGTGTGAATAACATTGTGAATACCGTTACTTGAGTGGCATATGACTGTTCAGAGTGTGTGGCAGGAGACGTTGGCCTACATCGAGGCGAAGGTTCCTAAGCAGGTGTTTGACACCTGGTTTACGCCGATCCACCTTGAGCGAATAGACGACACAACCGCGCACGTCGGGGTACCAAATAAGTTCTTTGGGGACTGGCTGAGCCAGCATTACGGAGAGCTTCTTGCTGAAGCTGTCGCGAGCGCGCGAGGTGGTGGCCGTACTGATATTGCATTTGTTATAGGAGGGGCTAAAGGGTCAGCCCGCCCTGGGGAAACAACGGGATCGACATCAGTTGCTTCTCGGGGGGTCCCGGGGAGCCGATCGAAGCGGGGGGTTCAGCTCAACCCGAAGTACACGTTCAGGAACTTCGTCGTGGGTGCTGGCAACCAGTTTGCCCATGCGGCCTGTATGGCAGTAGCGGAGCAGCCCGCCAAGGCGTACAACCCTCTCTTCATCTACGGAGGAGTAGGGCTGGGAAAGACGCACCTCCTCAATGCGATCGGCAACCATGTGGCCGAGCGGAGCGACCTCCGAATCGCCTATTTGACGACGGAGCAATTCACGAATGAGGTCATCAACTCCATCCGGTACGACAAAATGATCGATCTCCGGAAACGTTACCGGAACATCGACATGCTCATGATCGACGACATCCAGTTCCTTGCCGGGAAGGAACGAACCCAGGAAGAGTTCTTTCACACATTTAACTCGCTTTATGAAGCCAGGAAACAGATCGTCCTCTCGAGCGACCGCTTTCCCAAGGACATGCCGGACATCGAAGAGCGTCTCCGGTCACGGTTCGAGTGGGGATTGATTGCGGACCTTCAGCCTCCAGACGTCGAAACACGCATCGCCATCCTGAGGAAAAAGTCCGAGGACGAGGGGGTGAAACTGCCGGAAGACGTCATCCATTTCCTGGCCAACACGATGAAGAGCAATATCCGGGAGCTGGAAGGTTCCTTGGTCCGCTTGGGAGCCTACTCGTCGCTCACAGGCCAGGTCATCACGCTCGACATGGCCAAAAATGTGCTACGCGATCTTATTGGAGACAAGAAGAAGATCATCTCCATGGACGATATCCAAGAAGCCGTTGGAGCGCGATTTCACGTGAAGATCAGCGACCTCAAGTCACGGCGGCGGAGCAAGACGCTGGTCCATCCTCGACAGATCGCCATGTACCTCTGCCGGGAGCTGACGGATGCGTCCTTCCCGGAAATCGGACGACAGTTCGGGGGCAAGGACCACACGACCATCATCCATGCATGCCGGCAGATCAGTAAAGCCCGCGAAACGGACAGTACGTTGAGCGCCACCATCGAGAGCTTGAAAGAGCAGATCATGAGGGGGTAGAAACCCTCCCGGAGAGGTCACATCATGAAAGTACGTATCGGTCGAGACGAGTTGTTGACGGGCCTGCAGCGTGTCCAGGGCGTCGTAGAGAAGCGCAACACGATGCCCATCCTCTCCAACATTCTGCTTGAAGCGAAGAAGGAGGGGGCCGAAATCGTTGCCACCGATTTGGAGATAGGGATGCGGGGCCTCTACAAGGCCACAGTGTTGGAAGCCGGCGGCGTGACCATCTCGGCGCGAAAGCTCTACGAGATCATCAAGGAGCTGCCCGATGGCGATGTCGAGCTGACGTCGGGGGATAACAACTGGACCACGATTCAGGCCGGCAAGAGCCAGTTCAAGATCGTCGGCCAACCCAGCGCGGACTTCCCCGCCCTCCCTTCCGTCGAGCGAGAAGGGTTGACGCCGCTGGCGGGCGCCGGGCTGCTGGAGCTTATCAGAAAGACGCTCTTCGCTGCGGGCGACAATGACGCGCGGTACATTCTGAACGGACTGCTCGTCACGCTCACGACCACGGAGAAGAAGACGCTGCTCCGCTTGGTCGGAACCGACGGCCACCGGCTCGCGGTGGCTGAACATGAGGTCGGCAAGTCCGGAAGCAAGGAATCGCCGCGCGAGATCAAAGCCATCATTCCGAAAAAAGCGGCCCAGGAGATGCGCCGGTTGTTGGAAGAGGGAGAGGACAGCGAACCGCTGATCGGATTCACGAAGAATCAGATGATCTTCCGAAAAAGCGGCCTCTTACTGACCTCGCGACTCATGGAAGGCAACTATCCCAACTACCAGCAGGTCATTCCCAAAGAGAGCAACAAGAAGGTCACGGTCAAACGGACCGAGCTCGAGAGCGCGCTGCGCCGCGTCTCCGTGCTGTCTCGCGACAAAGCCAACGCCGTCAAGGTCTCGTTTGCGCCCGGGCACATGACGCTCTTTTCCAGCAACCCGGATTACGGCGAAGCGACGGAAGAACTGTCGGCCCAGTACGAAGGCGACCCGCTGAGCACCGGGTTTAACGCCCGCTATCTGCTGGACGTGTTCGGTGTGATCCACAGCGAAACCATCACCCTGCAAATGGACAACCCGTTGAGCCCCTGCCTCATCCAGGAACCGGAGAGTCCGGGGTTCAAGTGCGTGGTGATGCCGATTAAGATATAGGCACGGGGCGAGGGGCACGAGGCTAGAGGAGAAAACTTCTCCCAACCCCTTGCCTCTCGCCCCTAGCCTCGAGCCTGCATCCTAGGAGCCTGATGGCCAGCGACGATTCCCCGACCAAACCGAAATCAGACAGCTACAGCGCAGACCAGATCAAAGTCCTCGAAGGGCTCGACGCAGTCCGCAAGCGGCCGGCGATGTATATCGGCAGCACCGGGCCGGACGGCTTACACCACCTCGTCTACGAAGTCGTCGACAACAGCGTCGACGAACACATGGCCGGATTCGGCGAAGCCATCGACGCGACCATCCATATCGACGGCAGCGTCACGGTCGTGGACAACGGCCGCGGTATTCCCACCGGCATGCATCCGACCCAGAAGAAGTCCGCGGCGGAGGTCGCGCTCACGGTGCTCCATGCCGGCGGCAAGTTCGAACAGGGCGCCTACACCGTATCAGGCGGGTTGCACGGCGTCGGCATCTCGGTCGTCAATGCGCTTTCCGAGTGGCTCGAGCTGGAGATCTGGCAGGACGGCCAGGTCTTCGAGCAACGCTACGAGCGCGGCAAGCCGACGGCGCCCCTGAAAGTGACGGGCAAGACGAAGCGACGCGGCACCAAGGTGACCTTCAAACCGGATAGCGAAGTGTTCGAGACGCTCGATTTTAGCTTCGATGTGCTCGCGCAGCGTCTCCGCGAATTGGCCTTCCTGAACAAGGGCCTCGCCATCACCCTCAAGGATGAGCGCAAAGACAAGGAACAGGTCTTCCGCTACAAGGGCGGGATCGTCTCGTTCGTCGAACATCTGAACGAAGCCAAGACGCCGCTCCACAAGCCCATCTTTATCGAGGTCACGAAACCGGACCTGATCCTGGAGGTCGCCCTCCAGTACAACGACGGCTACGCCGAGAACCTCTTCTCCTTCGCCAACAACATCAATACACGGGAAGGCGGCACCCATCTCGTCGGCTTCAAAGCCGCGCTGACCCGCACCATCAACAACTACGCCAACGCGAACGATCTGCTGAAGAAAGACACGGAAACGCTCACGGGCGACGACGTGCGCGAAGGGCTGACGGCTGTCGTCAGTGTCAAAGTGCGCCAACCGCAGTTCGAGGGTCAGACCAAAGCTAAGCTGGGCAACAGCGAAGTGAAGGGCATCGTCGAAGCGGCGGTTAACGACGCGCTGGGGACTTACTTCGAAGAAAATCCGCCGGTCGCGAGGAAGATTATCGGTAAGGCCATCGATGCCGCGCGGGCGCGTGAAGCCGCGCGGAAAGCGAAGGATCTCATTCGGCGCAAGAGTGCGCTGGACGGGGGTTCGCTCCCAGGAAAATTGGCCGACTGCGCCGAGAAGGATCCGGCGCTCAGCGAGCTGTTCATCGTGGAGGGCGATTCAGCCGGCGGTTCCGCCAAACAGGGACGAGACCGGAAATTCCAGGCCATCCTGCCGCTGAAGGGAAAGATTTTGAACGTCGAGAAAGCCCGTTTCGACAAGATGCTCGCGAGCGACGAAATTCGCACGCTGATCATGGCGCTTGGCACGGGCATCGGGCGCAAGCGGGAGGACAGCGAGAAGGGGGATAAGGAAGCCTTCGATATCGCCAAGGCCCGCTACCACAAGATCATCCTGATGACCGACGCCGACGTGGACGGCAGCCATATCCGGACCTTGCTGCTCACCTTTTTCTTCCGGCAGATGGCCGAGCTGATTGAGCGCGGGTACGTCTATATCGCGCAGCCGCCGCTCTTCAAGGTGAAGAAAGGCAAGACCGAGCGCTATTTGAAGGATGAAGGCGGGCTCAACGAATACCTGGCCGATCTGGCGGTCGAAGAAGTCGAGGTCTACGTCGAAAGCGCGCAGAGCTTTGTTACGGGCCGCCGGCTCCTGCCGATCCTGAAGAAGCTCATCGCGTACGAAGACCTCCTGGGCCGGCTCAGCAAGAAACAGCATGAAGCCAACATCCTGCGCGCGTTCGTGGACGAGCCCGGACTCGACCGCGACCTCCTCAAGAACCAAACCGCTCTGAAAAAGGTCGTCGCCAACGCGAAGAAAACGCTCGCCCTCGTCTATCCGAAAGCCACCACGACGATCGAGATCGTGGAAGACGAAGAGCATCAATCGTACAAGGTGAGTTGCCGCGTCCAGACAAACGGCATGACCCACAGCCTGGACGTCACCCACGAACTGGTCGGCTCGGCGGATTTCCGTGAACTGCAGAAACTGGCACCGTCCGCGATCGGGCTGGGACGAGCCCCGCACAGGCTCAAGGCGAAGGGAGCGGAAACACAGCAGCCCGGCACAGCCGGGCTAGTCCACGCCATTTTGGAGTTGGGCAAACAGGGACTGAACATTCAGCGGTACAAAGGCCTTGGTGAAATGAATCCTGACCAGCTCTGGGAAACGACGATGAATCCGGAAACACGGACGCTTTTGAAAGTCAAACTGGAAGACGTGACCGGCGTGGACGAGATCTTCACGATTCTCATGGGCGACGAAGTGGAACCGCGGCGGAATTTCATTCAGGAGCACGCGCTGGAAGTCAGAAATCTGGACGTTTAGCGAGTAGCCAATAGCGAGCAGCCGGCAGTTCCGAGCTATTGGCTATCAGCTATTTGCTGCTAGCTAGGGAGACCTATGCCGTTAGATGAACGCTTAAGCCAGATCGCCATCGAAGATGAGATGCGTTCGTCCTACCTCGATTACGCCATGAGCGTGATCGTGGGCCGCGCGTTGCCGGACGTGCGCGACGGCCTGAAGCCGGTCCATCGCCGCATTCTCTACGGCATGAACGAGATGGGGCTGGTCCACAATCGGGCCTACCGCAAGTCGGCCAAGATTGTCGGCGAGATCATGGGCAACTACCACCCCCACGGCGATGCGGCGATCTACGATACGCTGGTGCGGATGGCGCAAGATTTCAACATGCGCTATCTGCTCGTGGACGGCCAGGGGAACTACGGGTCGGTCGACGGCGATCCGCCGGCGGCCATGCGCTACACCGAGGCGCGCATGACCAAGCTGGCGGAAGAGATGCTGGCCGACATCGACAAGGAGACGGTGGATTTCGGCCCGAACTACGACGAATCGCGAGTGGAGCCGCTGGTCCTGCCCGCCAAGGTCCCCAACCTCCTGATCAACGGCGCCGGTGGCATCGCAGTCGGCTACGCCACGAACATTCCCACGCACAATATCGGCGAGGTCATCGAAGGGCTGCTGCTCATGATCGAGGATCAGGATGTGACCCTGGCGCAGCTCATGAAGAAAATACCGGGACCGGATTTTCCCACGGCCGGCTTCATCTATGGAACGAGCGGCATCAAGGAGGCGTACGAGACGGGACGCGGCCTGCTGACCTTGCGGGCCAAAGTGGCGATCGAAACGGATGAACGCACCGACCGCGAGCGGCTCATCGTTACGGAGATTCCCTACCAGGTCAACAAGGCCAAGCTGATCGAGAAGATCGCCGAGCTGATCTCGGACAAGCGGATGGAAGGCATTTCTGATCTTCGGGACGAATCCGACCGCGAGGGAGTCCGGATCGTGATCGAGCTGAAACGGGGCGAGATTCCTCTGGTGGTGCTCAACAACCTCTACAAGCATACGCAACTCCAGACGACCTTCGGCGTCATCATGCTGGCCTTGGTGAACAATCGTCCGGAGGTGCTTCCCCTCAAGCGGATTCTGTCGGCCTTTATCGAGCACCGGCGAGAAGTGGTCGTGCGCCGCACGGCCTATGAACTCCGCAAGGCTGAAGAGCGGGCGCACATCCTCGAAGGGCTCAAGATCGCGCTGGATAACCTCGATGCTGTGATCACGCTGATCCGCCGCTCCCAGTCGCCGGATGAAGCTCGCGGCGGCCTGATGCGGCAGTTCCGCCTGAGTGAGATCCAGGCCAACGCAATCCTGGACATGCGGCTGCAGCGGTTGACGCAACTCGAACGCAACAAGCTGATCGAGGAGTACCGGGAGACGCTCAAACAGATCGAATACCTCAAATCCGTGCTTGGGAGCGAGGCCCTGGTGCGGAACATCATCAAGGACGAACTGATCGAAGTGAGGGATGCGTACAAAGACGAGCGGCGCACCCAGATTGTGAAGGAAGAGGCAGAACTGTCCATTGAAGATCTCATCGCGGAGGAAGAAGTCGTCGTCACGATCTCGCACGCCGGTTACATCAAGCGCAACCCGGCATCCCTCTATCGGGCGCAGCGACGCGGCGGTAAGGGCAAGATCGGAATGGGGATCAAGGAAGAGGACTTCGTCGAAACGCTCTTCACGGCCTCGACACATGATTATCTCCTGTTCTTCACGGACGCAGGTAAGGTCTACTGGCTCAAAGTCCACGAGATTCCGGAAGCCGGCCGCGCCGCCAAAGGCAAGGCGCTCGTCAATCTGCTGGCGCTCTCGAGCGACGAGAAGGTCACGGCGACCATGCCGGTCAAAGAGTTTCGTGAAGACCGGTTCGTCGTCATGGCCACCAAGCAAGGCGTGGTCAAGAAGACGGAACTATCGGCTTACGGCAATCCACGTCAGGGCGGCATCATCGCGTTGTCGTTGGATCAGGGAGACAAGTTGATCGGGGTGCAGGTCACCGACGGACAGCGCGAAATCCTGTTGGGCACGAAAGAGGGCATCACGATCCGCTTCAAGGAAGACGATGTCCGCCCAATCGGGCGCACGGCGCACGGCGTCCGAGGGATCACGCTGGAGGAGGGCAACGAAGTGATCGGCATGGAAACCATCACGCCGGACTCCACCACCCAAATCCTGACGGTCACCGAGGGCGGCTACGGCAAGCGCACGCCGGTGACCGAATATCGGGTGCAGGGACGTGGCGGCAAAGGCATCATCAGCGTCAAGACTACCGAGCGCAACGGTCTTGCAGTCGGCTTCCTCCAGGTGCGCGACGGAGACGAGATTATGCTGATGGCCGCTCAAGGCAAGGTGCTCCGCTGCAAGGTAGACGACATCCGCGAGATCGGCCGCAACACCCAAGGAGTGAGACTCCTCGATCTCGAAGGCGAGGGTGACCGAGTGGTGGCCGTCGCTCGCCTGGCGGAAAGTGCCGACGCTGCGCCCGAGGAAAGCGAAGGGAACTAGCCCGCCGATCCTCCGCGATTCCCCGTCTCTGAACCATGGAACCCCAGTTGCATCAGCCATCGCAACCGGCAGTTGGTCGGCCCAAACCTCCGCTCGACACGGTCGTGAAGCTCGCTCTGGGGGTTTTGTTCGGTTCGTTCGCTTTGATCTGGGGCGGCATGTTCCTCAGCCGGCCGGACCGGACCATCCCCCCTTACAGCATCGGCTCACAAGAGGGCTCATCTGTAGCCGTGCATGTGCCGGGCTGGACGAGCGATACGGAGATCGAAACCTTGATCGAGCGGTTCAGGAAGGTGGGGCGGGAGACAAAGAACTTCGGCTCGATGAAGATTCAGCCGACCACACCGGGCGATCCGGCGGGCCGCTACGGCCGCATCACCATCTATATCTTCACGCACGACGCCTGGACTGAACCTGACATTCTTCATAAGTATCTGACCGGCGAGGACCAGGCCGTTCGCGAAGGATTCGAAAAGGCGCTCAGAGGTTTCTACCGGTTGGACGGATCGGAAGAAGAAGGCCGCATCGGGCCTCTCGTGAAGGGACCGGATACGCTCGGCACGGCAGCCTATTCGCGCGAACTCTTCAAGGGTCGAGTCTCGCCAAACGCTGCCCAGGCGCCATCTGATCCAGCGCGGCTGCCATGACGGTGGTGAGGCGTGCACGAAGCTCAGGATCCTGCACGGCATGGGCATGCGCCTTGGCCTCCAGGATCGCCTGGGCCGTCGGTTGAGGATGGGACTCAGCGGAGGCCGATGGAAGTTCCCCCGCCTGTACCTCGTTGACGAACTCCCCGATCCGCATCACGATCTCCGTCACCACCGGCTGGCCCGCCACTTCATTGACTTTCTGGAGCAACTGAGGCTTAAGAAACGTAAGCTGCTGAAGCCAGACGGAGTTGTGCACGGAGAGGTATAGTTTCTTGAAGCGAATCTGATCGGGCCTGGTATGCGCGGCGATCTGCGCACCGACAATCTCCGGCCACTGGCGGCGCAGGCGGCATTCCAGCATTTTCGCTTCCAGACCGAAGCGGTGGGCGATGCCGGAGAGAATCGAGCCGATGGAATCGAGGGGGCCCTGCCTGTGCATGTTGGCATCTTAGCAAAAAAGCCTTCAGCTATCAGCAATCAGGTTCAGGCGCCTCGAAGAACATCAACTCCTCACCGCGGTGCGGTAGCTGATGGCTGAAAGCCGATCGCTGACACCATGATGAAAAACAAAGACGAACAGCACAAAGTGGTGGCCACCAACCGGAAAGCCTTCCATGACTATTTCATCGAAGAAAGGCTCGAGGCTGGGATCGTCCTCAGGGGCACCGAGGTCAAGTCGCTGCGCGAGGGCCGCGTGAACCTGCAAGATAGCTATGCTTCTGTCGATGACGGCGAGGTCTATCTGCATCACTGCCACATCAGTCCTTACAGCCACGGCAACATCATGAACCACGATCCGCTCCGGACACGCAAGCTGCTGCTGCACCGCAAGGAGATCAACAAGCTCATCGGCCGCACGCAGCAGCAAGGCTTCACCCTCGTGCCGCTCCGCATCTACTTCAGCGCGCGCGGTCAGGCAAAAGTCGAGCTGGCCCTCGCCAAGGGCAAGAAACAATACGACCGCCGCGAGGCGATCAAAGAACGGGAAGCGGGACGAGAAGTAGAGCGGGCAATGAAAGGCGGACGGCGCGGGGGATGACAGGAGAAAGTGAAAAGAAGTGAAGAAGAAATCGACACGCCGGACACGAAGTCGGGAAGGTAATAAGAAAAAAGACAGACGTTCAAGAGTGGGAAGCAGGAGGCCGCGTTTTGGGATTCACACGACTCAACGGAATACATCGACTTCTCGAAGAGCCGGCGCATGGTGTTCCCCCACCTGAAACCGTCGACCGAGACCATCTCACTTCGCTTGCCGCAATCTCTGCTGGATCAACTCAAAACCTTGGCAAACAAACGGGACGTTCCGTATCAGACGCTCCTGAAACTCTTCGTCCTTGAGCGCGTCCAGGCGGAGCTCCACCGCAAGACCGCCAAAGCCTCGAATGTTCCTTCAAACTATGCGGCTGATGTTCCGGATTTGCCGGGCTGCATCACCGCCGGTGCAACCGTGGCGGAAACTGAATCCCTCATCCGCGAGGCCATCAAGTTTCATCTCGAAGGTCTCAAGGCAGACGGCCTTCCAATCCCTCCACCAAGTAGCCAAGGCGAATACGTCGACGTCTCCGCACTAACCGGCTCAAGAATTTGCCCCTTGACTTGGTTCTAACTAGAACTATTATACTGTGGTGAGTTGAGGTATCGTTTCATTGCAGGCCGCAGGAGAAATCCCGGCCCTGCAGTGGGTCGGTTAATCACAAGGGGGTGCCGTATGAAATCATTCTTTGCGACAGATGATAATTGGGCAGGTCTGATTCTGCGGCTTACGCTGGGATTCGTCATGTTTCCGCATGGAGCGCAGAAGCTCCTGGGCTGGTATGGAGGCTTTGGATTCAGCGGAACTATGGGCTTCTTCACGGAGACGATGCACCTCCCTTGGCTGATCGCGTTTCTGATCATCATCGGGGAGGTCTTCGGCAGCCTCGGGTTATTGGTTGGATTTCTGACTCGGTTCTCAGCGGCCAGTATCGGCGTCATCATGATGGGCGCCATCACGATGGTGCACCTCCCCAACGGTTTCTTCATGAATTGGTTCGGGAAGCAGGCCGGTGAAGGGTATGAGTACCATCTCCTGGTGATCGGGATCGCGGTTGCGCTCTTGATCACTGGCGCCGGCCGGTGGTCGGTGGATCAAGTCATTGCCGAGAAGATGTGAGGATAATCGTACAAAGGAGAAGCCATCATGTTTGTTGTGGTAGGAGCAACGGGGAACACGGGGTCTGTGGTAGCAGACACCCTACTGAGCAACAAGCAGCCGGTGCGAGTGGTTGTGCGCTCGGCTGGCAAGGGCGAGCAATGGAAAACGAAGGGAGCGGAGGTGGCGGTCGCCACCTACCAAGACATCAAGGCGATGACGAAAGCCTTCGAAGGTGCGAAGGGTGTCTATCTCCTCGTACCCCCGAACTATCACGCTCACGCCTGGCTCGCGGAACAGCAACGCACGATGGATCAGGCGGCGGAAGCGGTGAGGGCCAGCGGCATCGCGCACGTCGTTTTCCTATCATCCATCGGCGGTCAGATTCCGGAGGGGACCGGTCCCATCCGCGCCGTCCGGTACGGCGAACAGAAGTTGGGCACGGTGACGAAGAACCTGACGATCCTTCGCCCCTGCTACTTCATGGACAACTGGGCTCCGGTGCTCGGCGCAGCGAAGGGCCAGGGTGTGCTGCCGACGTTCAAATCCTTCGGGTTCTCGGATGAAGCCGCGAAGCTGTTTGAAGAAATGTACACGTCATTCTCGAAAGGCGCGATCGGCTATGAACAGCCCGACAAGCTCGTGCGAGGCACGGTCACCCTTTCGGAAGCGTTGCGTGGGATGGCGTAAGAAAGGAGGCCAGCATGGCGACAGACACAGCGATCACCAAAGAGGTGCTCGGCGTCTATCAGCCCGGATCGACTCATATGGTCGGCGACGGATTTCCCGTACGGAACCTCTTTCCGAGCAACGAGCTGGACCGTGAAGTCGATCCCTTTCTCATGCTTGACTATGCGGGGCCGCAGTACTTCTCGCCGACCGACCATCCTCGTGGCGTGGGAGAGCATCCTCATCGCGGGTTCGAGACGGTCACGATTGTCTACGAAGGTGTTGTCGCACACCGGGACTCGGCTGGAAATGCCGGCGTGATCGGTCCCGGCGACGTGCAGTGGATGACGGCGGCATCGGGGATCGTCCACGAGGAATTGCATGAAAAGGAGTTTGCAAAGAAGGGCGGCACCCTCCACGCCATTCAGTTGTGGGTGAATCTCCCGAAGGCATCGAAGATGTCGGTGCCCGGGTACCAGGCGATTCTAAACGCAGATATCCCCGCTCTCGATCTCGGTGGCGGAGCCGGCCGCTTGCGCGTGATCGCCGGCACATTTCTCGGGCGCAAGGGACCCGCGCGCACCTGTACGCCGATCGAGCTGTACGACCTGCAACTTGCTGCCGGGCGCCGTCTTGAGCTGAGTTTGCCTGATGGACACAACACGTCGATCTTCGTGTTACAGGGTCAAGCTTCGGTGAACGGATCGCGCGAGGCGGGAGAAGCAGAACTGATCGTGTGCAAGCGAAACGGCACGCAGGTCGCGGTCGAAGCGCGGGAAGATAGCCGGCTCTTGGTCATGAGCGGCGAGCCGATCGAGGAACCGATCGCCCGCTATGGGCCGTTTGTTATGAATACGAAAGATGAACTGATCCAGGCGGTACAAGACTATCAGGCCGGGCGGATGGGGCATCTGTCATGAACGTTTACCGACAAGAAGTCACGACTCACTCAGCAAAAAAGGAGAGATGGCATGAGCACACCCAACCTACAGCAGCGGCTTCAGGATCTTCTGAACCATATCCGGCAGGGCAAGATCATTGAGGCCATGAACGAGTTCTACGACAAGGACACGACGATGCAGGAGAATGCGAATCCGCCGACCGTCGGACTGGCTGCCAATATTGAACGGGAAAAGCAGTGGCTCAGCGGCGTCAAGGAGGTAAAGGGATTTGATGTGAAAGCCACAGGCGTGGGCGACAACGCGACGTTTTATGAATGCACATTGGACTTCATTGCCACGAACGGAACACCAGTCCATCTGGAGCAAGTGTCGGTTGCCAAGTGGAAGAACGGCAAGATTGTCCACGAGCGGTTCTACTACGACACCGGGAACAGGTAAGGGGTGAGGGGTTGGGAGTTCAACCATGAAAGCTCATTATCTCGGCCACGTCGTGTTCTATGTGAAAGATCTGGAGCGATCGCTGGCCTTCTATCGGGACCTGTTGGGATTCCAGGAGATCGGACGCATCTTCAACGGTGCGGCTGCTGCGCTGACGTCCGGGCGTACGCATCACGAGCTGTTGTTGATCCAAGTCGGCGATGCGCCGGGACCGCCGACCGGCAGACGACGCGGCCTCTATCACGTCGGCATCAAGGTCGGCGACAGTCTCAATGAACTGCGTGCAGCCAAGAAGGAATTGGAAACCGCCGGCATCTCGATCGACGGCATGAGCGACCACACCGTCAGCCAAAGCCTCTACCTTCGCGATCCCGACGGCAACGAAGTGGAACTGTACGTCGATGCCGATGCATCGTTGTGGAAAGACAATCCCGCGGCTGTCCTCTCGCCCATCAAACCGCTGCATGTGTGACGAGCACAGAGCCCCGGCCGGCCTGCCGCGAGTGCAATAGGTGCTTGTCTACGGTACACTGAGTACCGCGTCGTGCCCCCTCGCGTGACAAGAGGTCATCGGTGAAGACCTATCGGTACATTGGTCGATTCTTCCTCATGATGTGTGCGGGCGCCATCGTGGCCGGCTGGCTGGGTTGCAAACAGGAGGCCGGCTCAGCCCCCGCTCCTTCCGTTCCCGAGGTCGAGGTCCTCACCGTGACGGCTCAGACTGTACCCGACGAACCGGAGTTCATCGGGCAGGCGGAATCCTCGCGTCCCGTCGAGATCCGATCACAGGTCACCGGCATCATCAAGGAGCGTTTCTTCCGCGAAGGCCGGGACGTCAAGAAAGGCGATCGTCTGTATCAGATCGATCCGGTCCCCTTCCGGGCAGCCGTGCTCAGCGCCAAGGCGAAAGTCGCTCAAGCTGAGGCCCGGCTCGTC
Source organism: Nitrospiraceae bacterium (assembly GCA_037442105.1). GTDB lineage: Bacteria > Nitrospirota > Nitrospiria > Nitrospirales > Nitrospiraceae > JBBIQV01. Next base: position 20,587 of record JBBIQV010000012.1, read on the forward strand.
CAGGCCAAGCAGAATCTTGCTCGTGTGAAACCGTTGCTCGCGGAGCAGGCGGTCAGCCAGAAGGATGTGGACGATGCCGTGGCGGAAGAACTCGCTGCCAAGGCGGCGCTCGAAGGCGCGAAGGGAGAGCTCGTCAAAGCCAAGTTCGATCTCGACAATACCCTGATCACCGCGCCCATTGACGGAATGATCGAACGAACCCGCGTCTACGAAGGGCGATTGGTCTCCGTGCAAAGCGACCTCCTCACAGTCATTCAGCAAGTGGACCCCATGTACGTGACCGTCAGCGCGCCGGAGACCTTCCTTCTCAAGCGGCGGCGGGATATTGCGGCCAAGAAGATTCAGCATCCGGGGGTCTATCAGTTACGCGGGATCATCAAGTTCGTGGACGGCACCACGTACGAGCATGAAGGAGTCCTGGACTTGCTGGATGTCGGCCTCCGCACGGAGACCGGCTCTCGGCAGGCGCGCGTCACCTTCCCGAACCCCGACCGGCTGCTGATTCCGGGACAGTTCGTCACAGTCCGGTTCAAAGGCACCGTGAAAACGGGCGCGATCCTGGTTCCACAGCGAGCGGTCCAGCAAGGACCGAAGGGACCGATTCTGTTTGTCGTCGGCGATGGTGACCAGGTGGAGATCCGCCCGGTTCAGGCTACCAGTTGGCAGGGCAACCAGTGGGTGATCGAGGAAGGGTTGCGCGCCGGCGAGCGGGTGATCGTGGAGGGTCTTCATAAGATCGCGCCGGGGGCTCCCGTCAAACCGGTCCCCATGAAAGAAGCCGGTACGGTCTCCGCCCCTCAGCCGGCTGATGCCGGCAGAGAGCAGGCCAAGTGATCTCGCACTTTTTCATCGATCGTCCGATCTTCGCCTCGGTCCTGTCCATCATCATCGTGGTGGTGGGTCTGGTCGCCTTGCGGGCTCTCCCGATTGCCCAGTTCCCGGAAATCACTCCGCCGGTCGTGCAGATCGACGCGGACTATCCCGGCGCGAGCGCGGAGGTCGTCGCGGATTCGGTCGCGCGTCCCATCGAGGTGCAGCTCCCCGGCATCGACAACCTCCTCTACTACGACTCCACAAGCACGAACGATGGTCACATGACCATCAAGCTGACGTTCGAAATCGGGACGAACATCGACATCGCGCAGGTCCAAACTCAAAACCGCCAGAAGTTGGCCGAACCGCAGCTCCCGCCCGAAGTCGTCCGGCAAGGCATCAGCGTGAAGAAAGTGTCACCGGACTTGCTGGCCGTGGTCGCGCTCAGTTCCAGCGATCCCACGCATGACACGGTCTTTCTCTCCAACTATGCGGTGCTGCGCGTGATCGATAATCTCAAACGGCTTCGCGGGGTCGGCGACGCCGTGGTCTTTGGGCAGCAGAATTACTCGATGCGTCTGATTCTGGACCCGATTCGGATGGCGCAGCTCAGCCTCACGCCGACCGACATCGCAAACGTCGTGCGCGAACAGAATCGGGACTTCCCCGCCGGCACGATCGGTCGTGAACCGGCGCCCAAAGGAACCGAACTGACGATTCCGGTGATCACCCAAGGTCGGCTGACCGAGGTGAAGGATTTTGAGGACATGATCGTCCGAGCCCTGCCGAACGGGTCCATGGTGCGGCTCAAGGATGTAGCCAGGGTCGAGCTGGGCGCGCAATCTTATGGCCTCGAAGGACGGTGGAACGGGAAACCGAACGTGTTTCTCTTGACCTTCCTGTCGCCGGGCGCCAACGCGCTCGACACGGTCAAACGAGTCCGCGGTGAGATGATCCGCCTGGCCAACAGTTTTCCGCCCGGTGTCTCGTACGATGTGCCGTACGACACGACCCGGTTCATCGAGGTCTCCATCCAAGAAGTGGTGAAGACCTTGGGCGAGGCGATGATCCTCGTCATTCTTGTGGTCTATCTGTTTCTCCAGAGCTGGCGCGCGACGCTGATTCCAGGAGTGGCAGTGCCGGTCTCTCTCATCGGCACCTTTGCCGGCATGCAGGCATTGGGATTCTCCATCAACACCCTCACCTTGTTCGGCATGGTCCTGGCGATCGGGATCGTGGTGGACGACGCGATCGTCGTCGTGGAGAACGTCGAACGCCATATGGCGGGCGGACGCTCACCCAAGGAGGCCGCCAGGAAGGCGATGGAGGAGGTCACCGGACCGGTGATCGCCATCGTGCTCGTCCTCTGTGCGGTGTTCGTGCCGGTGGGCTTCTTGGGCGGCATCACGGGCGAACTCTACAAACAGTTCGCGATGACGATCGCCATGTCCGTGATCATCTCCGGATTCGTGGCGCTCACGCTCAGTCCGGCGCTGTGCGCCCTCGTGCTGACTCCTAGTCACGGACCGCGCAAGGGCTTCTTTGGCATCTTCAATACGTTCTTCGATTGGCTGAGGACCCGCTCTGCGCAGACGGTGGCGACCGTCCTTACCCGCTCGGCCTTGTCCGTCGTGATCTTCGCGGGCATCCTGTTGCTGGCGGCAGGTCTGTTCAAAACGATTCCGTCGAGCTTCTTGCCGGAGGAAGACCAGGGCTACTTCATTACCATCGTGCAGCTTCCCGATGGGGCGTCGAAGCAGCGGACGGAAGCGGTGCTGAGCAAAATCGAACAGTACTTCCTGTCCATTCCCGCCGTCCACTCCACTGATGCCTTGGCCGGCCAGAATTTTGTGTTCAACACGCGGGGGCCGAATGCCGCGACGATGTTCCTCCCGCTGCGGCACTGGGACGAGCGGCAAGAGCCGCAGAACCATGTCAAGGCCCTGATCGGTGCGGCGTACGGAGAGTTCGCCAAAATTCCCGATGCCTTAATCCTTGCCTTCAATGCGCCGTCGATTCGAGGGCTGGGCGCGACCGGCGGGTTTTCCCTCCAACTGCAAGATCCCAGCGGGGGAGATTTCAACAAGTTTGCCGCGGTCGCCCAGGAATTCGTGAACAAAGCGCGGCAACACCCGGCCATCGGAGCCATCGGCACCAGCTTTCGCGTCAGTGCACCACGGCTCTTCGCCCGAGTGAACCGGGAGCGAGCCAAGGCGCTCGGTGTGCCGATCTCCGAAGTGTTCGACACGCTCCAAGCCTATTTCGGCAACCTCTACGTGAATGACTTCCTGAAATTCGGCCGCGTCTATCGGGTGCAGACGGAGGCTGAAGCGCAGTACCGATCGACGCCGGAGGACATCGCCAGGATTTACGTCCGCGCGGTGAGCGGCCAGGGCCCGGCCATGATTCCGCTCGACACCATAGTGACGACGGAGTTCACCAGCGGGCCTGATCCGGTGACGCACTTCAACGGATACAACACCGCTCTCGTGCTGGGCGCGGCGGCACCCGGCTACAGTTCCGGCCAGGTGCTCGATGCGCTGGAGCAGGTCGCGCAGGAGGTGTTGGTTCCCCAAGGGTACGGGATTGACTGGAGCGGGATTTCCTACCAGGAACGGATGGTCGGGCGACAATCGCTCTTTGCCTTCGCGTTCGGCCTGCTGATGGTCTTTCTCGTGCTCGCGGCTCAGTACGAAAGTTGGGCTGTTCCGTTCGCTGTGATCTTGGCCGTGCCGTTCGGCATGTTCGGAGCCCTGAGCGCCGTGTGGGTCCGCGGGCTGACGAACGACATCTACTTCCAGATCGGGTTGGTGACGCTCATCGGGTTGGCCGCCAAGAACGCGATCCTGATCGTCGAGTTCGCCAACAAGCGGTATGCAGCCGGGCAGCCCCTGGCCGATGCCGCGATGGAAGCCGCCCGGCTGCGATTCCGGCCGATCATCATGACATCGATGGCCTTCATTCTGGGAGTCGTGCCGCTGGTCGTCGCGACCGGCGCGGGCGCTGCCAGCCGCCATTCCATCGGGACCGGCGTGTTCGGGGGGATGCTCGCCGCGACGTTCCTCGCGATCCTTTTCGTGCCGCTGTTCTTCGTGCTGGTCAGGAACATCAGCCGCCGCATCATCGGACGACCCATTGCACGGCGGAGAGAGCTGCTACAAGAATCCGAGCAGGAAGAGGAATACGAGCATGTGTAGGGTAACGGCCTTCATCCTGTCGATGCTGTTGACCGCCTGTGCCGTGGGGCCGAATTACGAACGTCCGATGCTGACCACACCCGATGCATTCCGGATGGCGGAACCGGGTGGAGCAGCGATGTCCATTGCCAATCTCCCCTGGTGGGAACTCTTGCGGGACGAAGAACTGAAAAAGCTGATCCAGGTGGCTCTCGAGGAGAACAAGGACCTCAAACGAGCGGTGGCCGCGGTGGAAGAATTTCAGGCGCGTCTGTTCATCGCGAGAACGGACTTTGCCCCTCAGTTGAGCACGACGGTTAACGCACCGTCCTTCGGCCGGAAGACGAATTTCCTGTTCCCCGGATTCCCCAATCCCTTCAACTATTACCTGCAAGGCAACCTCTCCTGGGAACTCGATATTTGGGGCCGTATCCGTCGCTCAAATGAAGCGGCGCGAGGCGACTTACTGGCTCGCGAGGAGGCCCGCCGAGCCGTGGTCCTGCAACTCGTAAGCGGCGTAGCGGAAGCCTATTTCGATCTCCTCCAGTTCGATATGCAGCTCGATATTGCCAAGCGGACGCTCACGTCCTGGGAGGAGTCGGTGCGGATCGCCCAGGCCCGATTGCGCCAGGGTGTCATCTCCAAGCTGGATGCTGATCAGTTCGAGGCTGAGCGCGCGAACGCCGCTGCACGTGCGGCCGAGTTGGAGCGGCAGATGGTGCAGAAAGAGAACCAGCTCAGCATCTTGCTGGGGCGCAATCCCGGGCAAATCCCCAGGGGGCGACCGTTGACTGAACAGGTGATGCCGCCCGCGGTGCCGCCAGGGTTGCCTTCTGAACTGTTACAACGCCGTCCGGATGTCGTCCAGGCCGAACAAGACTTGGCGGCGGCGACCGCCAGGATCGGCGTGGCCAAAGCCGACCGGTTTCCGAAGCTCAGCATCACCGGCATTCTCGGCGTGGCCAGCCCGCAGTTGTCTCGCCTGGTGGCGAATGAAACGGCCTTCGGCGTTGCGGGGCCAAGCGTGGCTGCGCCGCTGCTCAACGCGCAGATTTTGGGATTCCAACAGGAAGCCGTGGAGGCCCAAGCCCGACAGGCCCTCGCCCAGTACGAGCAGGCGATCCTTGTCGCGTTCAGAGAAGTGGAAGACGCACTGGTGGCGGTCCGTACGGCCCGCGAACAGCGAGAAGCCCAGGTCCGGCAAGTGGAGGCGTTGCGATCGGCCTTGCGACTTGCCAATCTTCGATACAAGGGCGGCCTCGCCAACTATCTCGATGTGCTCATCGCCCAACGGAATCTCTTTGAGGCGGAGTTGGCGCTGACGGGGACGCACCGGCTGCACCTCGTGTCGATCGTGCAGCTTTACAAGGCCTTGGGTGGAGGGTGGTCACCGGAGGAGGCGTCGGAGAAAGGATAAGGAGCGACATGGAAAAGCCGGCAGACACGCAGTATCCCATTCATGACTTGCTGCGCCGGCGGTGGAGCCCGCGCGCGTTTGCGGAACGGATGGTCGAACCGGAGAAGTTGCGCAGTCTGTTCGAAGCGGCGCGCTGGGCGCCCTCCTGTTTCAACGCGCAGCCGTGGCGTTTCGTCATTGCAACAAGGGATGTTTCGGCTGAGCACGAACGGTTGCTCAACTGCCTGGTTGAAGGAAACCGCGCATGGGCTCATCGCGTGCCCGTATTGATTCTGTCCGTGGCAAAACTCACCTTCGACGACGGATCGCCCAATCGCCACGCCTGGCACGACGTGGGGCTTGCGGTGGAAAATCTGATCGTTCAAGCAACCGCGTTCGGTCTGGCAGTCCACCAGATGGCCGGATTCGACGCCGGGAAAGCCAGGACCGAGGTGAAGCTTCCGGACGGTTTCGAGCCCGTCGCCATGATCGCCGTTGGATACCCTGGCGATCCGTCGATGCTTCCTGAGAAATTACATCAGAAAGAACTCGCCTCTCGCGCGCGCAAGCCGAGTCGCGATTTCGTGTTTGCCGGAGATTGGGGGAAGCCTGCACCGTTGATAAGCCGATGATCAGCAATCAAGAAAGAAGACTTTTCAGGGGCACCGTCGGGTCCCGGAGTTGGTCCTCTTTTCCACTCAAGTCCTTCTTGCTCTTGATCAGACGCTGCAAAGGAGGGAGGTCTTTTGCACCGGCGTTAATGGAGAAATAGGCACGGAGGACATGATTTTTCAAATACAGGAGCATAAAGGACATGGTGTCAACCTGTCCGCGAACGAGGACCTGGTCGTGCTCGCTCTCATCTCCGGCGAACTCAAGATGAAGATCGAAGATATCGGACCACACATAGGTGAGGAGATCGTAGGGCTTGTGGGCGCCGGCCATGTTCTGTGCGGCCAATTGCCCACCGTATTCAGCGTGGCCCCAATGCTCGACGCGGCGCCGCTTGCCGAAGAGCGGGTCGAAGTAGTTGGCCACGTCACCGGCGGCATACAGGTCGGGATGAGACGTTTGGAGGTATTCATTCACGGCAATGCCGTTGTCGACCACAAGTCCGGCGTCGCGGGCCAGCTCGACATTCGGCACGATGCCCACGCCGATGCACACGAAGTTGCAAGGCAGCGTGGCTCCCGATTTCAACACGACGGAGAACGCGTGATCGTGCCGATGAATGTCGGTCACGGTCTCACTGGTGTGGAAGGTGACTCCTTTGCTCGTGCAGTAGTCCTGAATCGCTGTGGCCAATGTTGAATCTGCAAAGCGTGGCCAAATATGCGGGAGCGCCTCAATGACCGTGACCTGCACGCCTCGTTGGGTCAGCGACGCCGCGACTTCCAATCCGATGAAGCCGGCGCCGATGAGCACGGCCCACGAGCCTTTCGTCGCATGGGCTGCGATGGCAGCCGCATCATCGAGGGTACGGAGGTAATAGACGCCAGGCAGATTCGCACCGGGCATGGTGAGACGGATTGGACGTCCGCCGGTGGCGATCAGAGCTTTCTCGAATCGAATGGCCTGACTTTTGAACAACCAGGCCTCCTTGTCCGCGAGGTTCAATCGTTGCACCTGGGTTCCGAGTCGCAGATCGATTCTTGCGTCGTGAAAGTAGGCCTCGGGGTCAAAAAAGAGCTGGTCTTTGGTTTTCTCTCCCCGGAGAAATTCCTTGGAGAGAGGAGGACGGTCGTAAGGCACATAGGGCTCTTCACTCACAAGCGTGATTGGTGACTCGGCATCGAGTTGACGCAGTTGCTTAGCGGCCTGACTGGCAGCAAGGCCGCCGCCAATGAGAAGATACCGCGTGGATTCCATAGGTAGCCTGGCTTGAGCGCTTGTGGCTGTTTAAGGATACGCCAACCGAGGAAGAATTTCATTGCTCAGGGAAGGGGCTGTCTTGAGGAGCGATCGGCCACGCGCGCTCTGGATCTATGCCGGCTGAGGACCGGCGCTCAATGGCAACGTGACGAATCATCGACGGAGGTGGAGCAATGGGTGAATTGAACAACAAGGTGGTCGTCATCATCGGTGGAAGCTCCGGTCTCGGTTTCGCCGCCGCGCAACTGGCTCTCAAGGCCTGGGCGACGGTGGTGATCGTGGGCCGCTCGCCTGAGAAGCTGGCCACGGCCAAACACAAGCTGGGAGATGTCCGAACCGAGGTGGCGGATAGCAGCGATGAAGCCTCGATCCATCGTCTGTTCGCCGGGCTGCCGCAGGTCGATCATATTTTTCTTTCAGGAGGCGGAGCCGTCTTCGGGAAGATCAGCGACTTATCGACGGAACGAATCCAGCAGGTTGTCCAAGAGCGGGTGTGGGCGCCGATCTACCTCGTGCGTCATGCCGTGCCGAAGATGAAAGGCGGCTCGATCACGCTGATGTCCGGGTCCCTGGCGTCGCGTCCGGCGCCCGGCGGGGTCATCGCAGGAACCGGCAACGCCGTCTCCGAAGCATTTGTCCGGGGCCTCGCGCTGGAAATCGCTCCGGTGCGCGTCAATGCCGTCGCGCCTGGTTGGATCGACACCCCGTTGGTCGACTCAGTGCTGGGACCAGGCCGGGACGCGGTCTTGCGAGAGGTTGCCGAGAAGTTGCCCGGAAAGAGAATCGGAAGACCAGAGGAAGTCGCCGAGGCGGTCATCACCCTCATGAGAAACGAGTACATCAACGGCGAAGTGCTGCACATCGATGGCGCCGGCCGGTATGTCTGACCGGCGCAGGAACGAGAAGGCGAGCCTGATCGAGCAGCGAGGAGGGAGCTTCATTACGCAAAGAACTTGAGCCAGAGATACAGGGTGCTGATGAGCAACGATCCCAGCATCACGGGGAGCCCCATCGCCAGAAACCGCCAGAAGCTGATGTGATACCCGGCGCGCCGCGCGAGGTCCACAATCACCACGTTGGCCGATGCGCCGATGAGCGTTCCATTCCCACCCAGACATGCGCCGAGTGCGAGCGCCCACCAGAGCGGCAGAATGTCGGGTTGATGGACCAAGGCCGTATAGTCCTGCACCTCCGGGTGCAGCGAGCGGGCCAAGTCCACAATCAAGGGATTCATCGCGGCGACGTACGGAATGTTGTCGATACCGGACGACAAGATGGCGGAACCCCACAGCACCGCCATCGTAGTGCCGGTGACGTTCCCGTGTGTCAACTGCACCAATTGCTGGGCGAGCGCGTGAATCGCGCCCACCTTGACCAACCCTCCCACGAGAACGAAGAGCCCGATGAAGAAAAAAATCGTCTTCCACTCCACTTCCATCAGATAGTCCATCTCCTCATGATTGCCCGACGCCTTCGCATGGCCGTGGCCCACGAGCATGAAGAGCGATGCGCCCAGCAAGGCGACCGTGGCCGGCTCCAGGCGTAGAACACTGTGAAGACAGAAGCCGACGGTCGTCAGGCCTAGAAGCCCGAGACACTTCGCCAGCAGCTTGCGATCTTTGATCGCCTCCCTGGCCCGCAGGCGAAGGATAGCCTCTCGAAGGTGCGGAGGCACCGATAAGGACCGGCCGGCGACCAGCCAAAGTCCGCCGACGAACGCCAGCAGGATCAGCCACACCACCGGCCCGAGGACGAGCAGGAAGTCGAGATAGGTCAAGTCGGCCTTGCTGGCAATCATAATGTTCGGTGGATCGCCGACCAGGGTGCTTGTGCCGCCGATGTTCGACGCGAGCGCTTCGGTGACCAGGTAGACGACCGGGTTGAGTTCCAAGCGGCGAGTGAGTTCCAGCGTCACCGGCGCCATCAAGAGCACGGTCGTCACGTTGTCGAGGAAGGCGGAGAGGATCGCGGTCACAAGTGCCAACAGCACGAGCATGCGAAAAGGTTTGGCGTGCGAGCGCTTGGCCGTCCAGATGGCGAGGACTTGAAAGAGACCGGTCTTGCTCGTGATGTTGATGATCACCATCATCGCGATCAGCAAGAAAATCACGTTGTAGTCCACCCCATAGTCATGGGAATGAAACGCTTCTTCCTGTGTGACCACACCGAGTGAAATCATGAGCGCCGCGCCGAACAGCGCGACGATCGTCTTATGGATGCGCTCGGTGACTATGGCCAGATAGCATGCGCCGAAGATCACGAGTGCCAACGTCAGGTCCGTCATGAGCGCCACCTATATCATGGCTGCGACCAGGAGCCAAACGCTTCCGCCTCAGATTCGTGCCAAGGCAGGAGTTGCCGTGGGCGATCTCCTCGAGGCGAAGGTGAAGGGAAGACAATGACGTTGGTCCCGAACCGCGTGATTGATCGAGAATTGGCCTTTGCGCGCGCTTGGGCGCCCGCTCGGCGCCACCCGCATTTTCATGATGCAGGGTGAGCCGAAGGCTCATGATGACTGTCTTGAAGTAAGACTCTGGCCATCGAATACGCCGCATTGGCAGGGCTGATCCCTCAGGAGGCAGCCACGTGCCGGATCATGGCCATGACGCCGGAAGTAGCATTTTCGGGATGGAGAACAATGCCTGGATGGCGATTCGCAAAAACGCGGAACACCTCATCGGCAAATCCCTGCCCCACTGATTGCACCGCGCGAAAATCGATGACGATTTCTCGGAATTTCTCCAGGTTCGCCACGAGACGTCGCGCCTCCGAACGCGAGACATAGTCGGGCTGCAGCAGCTTGACCAACACCTTGGTCTTCTGAAACTGAAAATCGTACTCTTTCGGAGCGAACTCGCCGAATACCTCTTCAAGCCTGTGCCGAGAACCGCGGTGGAGGGAAAAGCGCACGAAGGTTCCACGAGCGAAGCGAGGCTGCGAGACGAACACATCCTGCTTGGCCCGCTTCCATTCAATTTGAAGCCTGTGGGATTTCAGTAGAAAAGTGTCGCCGACTCGCGAAGTAAAGAAGATACCTTCCCCCGTGTGGGCCTCCGGCATGGTGGTGGTCTTGCCTTTGAGGAGTTCGATCAGCGCCGATTCCTCATCAGGAAGATGGAGCTTCGACGCAATGGAGTGAAAGACACCGATGCCATGGTCGCGAATTTCAAAGGACGCGAACGTCGGTCCGACCAGAACCTGAATAGTGCATCGGTCAGATTGCGAATGCTCGATGGCGTTGTTGAGCATTTCCGTGAACGCGTAACGCAAGATAGCCAGCACGTTGGGCCGTAGTGCACGCTTGAGCTGCAGGCGCACTTCTATTTCATCCCAAGCACGGTCTTCGTCGCAACCGCGTGTCGCGAGAGTCCGCGTGAGCGTGACCGGTTTCGCTGCCCGGCTTGCCAGCATGTAAGTGGCTCCTCTCGTCGTTCCTGATCGGACAACCTTATGGGCTGCGAGCAGGCTCCGAAGATGCAGACTCATGGCTTGGCGGCTGAGCTTGAGGTGGGCGCGCAATTCTCCCCCGGTTGAGGATTGCCGTTTCGAAAGGAATCTGAGAATCTTCACCTTAGGATCCATGGAGCGACGGTGTCACATTGTCAATCTATTGTCAAGTAAGGTAAATTACAATTGTCAATCATTTGCCGACGCAAGTGCATTGTCCTCATCCCTGGCATCTCCTTGACCGGTGCGGTATCATAAGCCCGGGAAAAGGGCTCAGGTTGAGGTTCTGAGGTTGGCGCTGAAAGCAAGCTTCTCTCCTCTCTTGACCTAAGCCTCAGCCTTAACCTGGCTTTTGACGAAAGGGGGCGACCGGTATCGACGGGGATACTGAGGCCATCGGGGCATGTCGAGCTCCTGGGGACTCGTAAAACCTCCGGGAAAACAGCAACTGCCAATCAAGAACTGGCACTCGCGGCTTAAGCCGTGACGTCTCTCCGCCTGAGGCCCGCGGGGGTGGAAGAGGCGCGATGCAGCGGGCTGGTCCAAGGCTGGTGCTCAGCGGCTGAGGACGAGAACTTCCTGGGCTAGCGGCTGTTCTAAGCCAGCCGATGGGCGTGGATGGCTGCGAAACCAAAACGATCGGCTACACATGTAGATGCGGTGAGCTGACGATCTTCGGACAGGGGTTCAACTCCCCTCGCCTCCACCACGCCCAGCTTG
>JBBIQV010000012.1:32048-70066 GCA_037442105.1 Nitrospiraceae bacterium
GCCGGAAAAGCGCCACAGCAAGTGCCGGGCGAAACCTCCCAAGCTTCGCTTGAGCCGGCCGCTCTTTTGTAATTTATCGTGATTGACGCGGCCGGAGAAAACCCACAAGTGCTTCGTAGCCTTCTAATCCGCGCTCCGTGCGTATTGGCGGACCCTTCTTCAGCGCGTTCGAGCCTTCTTCGAGTCACAAGGCCCTTGATCATCGCACTCGGACCGCTTGAGCACCTGTCGGCAGACAGGGAAACAGAAGGTTGAGCCCGAGCACACCGACACGTTTCTGCGCCATAGGCTCCGTCTTTATTGGCAAGTTAATTTCATATCCCCAGCTCGCCCATCCCGGTGCATCGTCGGACTGAGCGAACAGGTGGCCTAGCAGTTGGTCATTTGGAGTATGGAATTGGCTTCTCAGAGAAAACTGAGCATTCATAATGGCACTGAGAAAGGTCTTACAGTCGGCTAGATAATTCCGGAGTAACAGAAATATCTGTTCTCCCCAAGTGGTGAGCCCTATTCAGAAGCAATACGTCGATTATGACGATCATACGGGCAGACCCGCGCGATCTTTCCCCTGCCTATCTTTTGCCAGTGAGGCAGGTAAGCGTTCATCAAGCTCTTAAAGAGCTTGCCGTGATTCGGCACCTGGAGATGCAGCAGCTCGTGGACGATCACCACTTCGCGGAAACGGAGGTCCTCCCGTATCAGATCTTTGCTGAGCCGAATCCACCCCGTCGTCGAGCATGAGGCCCATTTCCTTTTCATGGACAGAATCTGCACTCGAGTAGGCCGGACCCCGATCCTTGAAGCCCAATAATAAACTGCATCGCGGAGTGACTCTGCTTCCTTGCCGGACAGTCCATTCGCTTTTGTCATGAGCGTTTGAGTCTAAGAAGTTGATCCGCCAATTCCACCATCCGCTCCTTACCCGCCATGGGAAGCAGCACTTTGTACAACTCAGCTTTCAACTGACGAAGCTCGGCAGGATTGTGAGCATGATTGGGGAACCGCCCAAACGCGGCATTCACTACCGGCGCAATCTGATCGGCCCCGACGACCTCCGCCTGCTTTAGCACCCAATAGATTGTGAACGTATTCAGGTCAAAGCCGATCTTTTCGCGTTCCTGCTTGGCCTGCAAGTACTCACGGAGCAAACGCTCTAACTGTCTCAAGGCCTCTTGTGTGTTGGTTTGACGATCATCGTAGGCGTCAAGAATGGCTTCGGCGCGCTCACCGATAGGAATGAGATAGGGCTGCTGGTCACTTTCGCTTGTGACTGCCTGAATAAGACTCTTGCTGAGATTAATCACTTTCCCCGGATCCGAATCCGGCTTCTTCAAGGCCTCGAGAGCGCTCTCATCAATGGTGACCAACGGCATAGTGGTGGTGAGGTGATAGGTGGCGACTCGTTCCCGCACAAGAGACTCTGTTTTTCTCGCCAAGTCGGCATACGGGACCACATGCTTGCTGAAAGCGTTGTGCACAATCTGACAGAGAACTGAGAGCTTGCCATAGTCCTCCAGGTACTCCCGCAGAAATACATCGGGCGAAATAATCTCGTAGAGGTCCTCGAGCGGCCTGAAGAAGGCATGAAAGTGCTCCCGCTTCTCCTTGTCAGCAAACGCGTCAATGGCCCGTTCCACGGCCTTATCATCGACGGGCCCTGTGCAAAGAGCCAGGTAAGCCGGAGCTTGCTCCCGCATGAGCATTGCAAAGTGCTGCTTCAGGACGTCCAGGTTCTGGATCACGCCGCTCACGACATCGGAATCGAAGGCGAGGGCCTTCTCGAGTTTTTCGAAGATGCCGACAAAGTCGAGCACAAATCCTGCCGGCTTCTTGATTCCACCCTCCTCCTCGTAGGGCCGATTCACACGCGCGATAGCTTGGAGCAGCGTATGGTCACGCATGGGTTTATCGAGGTACATGCAGTAGAGGATAGGCGCATCAAAACCCGTGAGAAGCTTCTCCGTCACAATAAGGATCTTCGGCACGGCTCCGCGTTTGAGAAAGGCTTTGCGGATTCTCTTTTCGTCATCTTCGCTGAGTCGGTATTCGGCGAGCAGTTCACGATCATTGTGGGCGGACGTGTAGACGACGGCTGAGTAGTCCGGGGAAAGGTGCCTGTCGAGAGCTTTCTTGTACAGCATGCAGGCTTCCCGATCCACGCCGACAAGAAAGGCCTTATACCCTAACGGCTCAACATTCTTCTGAAAGTGATCGGCCACAAACCGCGCAACCTTGTCCACCCGGTCGGTTGCTTTAAGAAAAGCCTTCAGATTGACGGCTCGATCCAGAATCTTATTGAGTTCCTCGATGTCGCTGACGCCCTCTGCCTCCACAAGATCCAGAAACTCGCGCTCCAATTGGTCGCGAGGCACCCGGATGTCATTCGGCGCCAGCGTATAGTGCAGCTTCAGCGTGGTCCCATCTTTGATGGATTCGGCAATGGAATACTTGTCGAGGTAACCTTTCTGGTCCTCCTTGCCGAAGGTTTTGAACGTGCCTTTGCCGTAGGCGGTCCTGTCGATAGGAGTGCCCGTGAATCCGATCATAGTGGCGTTAGGCAGAGCCCCGACGAGGTAATTTCCCAGGTCGCCGCCGGTCGTTCGATGGGCCTCATCCACCAAGATGAACACATTGGACCGAGTGCAAAGATTCGCGTCGGCGCGATCGAACTTGTGGATCATGGAGACAATCAATCCCCGGTAGTCCGATGTGAGAAGGTCACGAAGGCGCTGCTTGCTGGATGCCAGTTCTGACTTACCCTCGCCGAGCACACTCGCAATCCATCCAGCCAGTTGCCCCTCCAATTCGTTGCGATCAACCAACATAATAACAGTCGGTTTCTCAAACGATGGGTGTTCGAGGATCAATTCGGCAGCCTTAATCATGGTGAAAGTCTTGCCGGACCCCTGGGTATGCCACACCAAGCCGGTTCGCTTCTCAGGGTCGAGTGCGCGCTCAACGACCTTTTCCACGGCACGCGTCTGGTGCTGTCGCAACACGATTTTCCGAAGTTCATCATCCTTCTTGAAAAAGACGATCCATTCACCGATCAGTTTAAGGAAGCGTTCGCGGGCGAAAAACCGTTTGACCTTACGCTCGAAGTTTCCCTTCTCTTCGTCTTTCCAGTTAAAGAGGTCCTTCCGGTCCAGGTTCCACGTCACGCCGTAGTAGAAGTCGATCAGGTGGGTAATATCGAAGACTTGCGGCGCGGTCAGCAGTTCAGGAGTCTCTCGATGATACCGGCGGATTTGCGTGAGGCCCTCATCGATCGCGTTGGCGCGCTTCGCGCTTTTGGTCTCTACCAAGGCCAGCGGGACCCCGTTCACCAGGAGCAGCACGTCAGCACGATTCGTGTACTGGCCGTTCGTGTATTGCCATTCGTCCGTCACATGGAACACGTTGTGGGCCGGGTGCTCAAAATCAATCAGCGTGACATTCCGCTGCCGCTTCTCGCTTTCGACATAGATCGACCGTTCCCCACGAAGCCAGGCCAGCACTTCGGCATTGCCTTCGATGGTGGTCCGGACCCCCTCCAGCTTGGCAATGATCGAGTCCACGTTCTCGACCGTCACAATGCCCGGATTCAAGGCGATGAGCTTGTCGCGAAGGGTCTGGTAAAGGAACGTGCCGCTCTGCCCGCGACGCAGGGTCAAGGCCTGTTCCGGCGAGAGATGGGCCCAGCCGATCTCGACGGCATAGCCGACGAGCGGGTGTTGGACGGTGGCGCGTTCTGAGGCGAGGCTAGGAGGCATAGACCATGTCAAGAACTACCTTGACCAGAGTCTGCTATGCCCCGTATCATCGGGGCACGATGAAGAGAACGAAGAACCAGCAAACATTCACCAGCAAACCCTCGGGGTGCGCGCCTCTCACTGAAGAGGCGCTCCGAAAGGATTTCGATAGCTATCGAAAACTCGTGCATGAGATCGGACAGAAATACCGAATCTTGCCCACCTACCCAGAGATCTCCCCTGAGTCTGGAGGGATCGCTCACACATCCGAGCTAGTCTTCCTCTATCAAGTGCATGCCTCGATGTAAGCCGGACAGCGCCCGCAGGGCCATGTGGATCCCACCAGGGGCAAACACAGTATATGGTTGCCCCTGTCATGCGATAACCTGTTTCATCAGGCGACAATCAACACCTTGCTCCCAGGCTCTCGTTGCAAGGGTGCGCTCATCATCCGTCAGAATCACGCAGCCTTCTTTCCGGGCCAGCTCAATGAGCCCCGTGTCTGTGGGGCCGAAGCGGCAGATGCCTGCACGCAAATAATCTCTATCTGCCATGTCCAAGAGGCGCACAAGCGTTTCTTCCAGTTTTCGCCCACGCATGAACTCCAAGCCGGATAGCCAGAACCTCCTTAAATCGTTGCCGTTGAATTTCAGGCGACTACTTTGAAGCCCTTGGAGTTCTCCAATGACATGGGAAGTCGTCATCAGCGATTTGACGCTCTTGAACAGGTTCAGATACCTTTCCTCATAAGCCGGAATCTCCAAGACTTCCTTTGTCACAACCCTTCTTAAAATTGTCGATCGCCTGTTCGTGTCGGCCTGCGTCTCGTTCAGGAAATGCAGGGTCAGGACAGTAATGAGTGGGCCGGTGTCAACGACGGCTTTTTCGAGAAATTCACCCATGGGACCGATAGTAAGATGGTTAGCCGACCATCTCCTGAACGCTTCCAGCCGGAACCATGTACGGCACATCGTGCTCAAGTGACAGTTCCTGCCTTCGCTGCCTCAGGATCGCTGTGAGACGCTCCACCGTTCGCAGTGCCGCCGTTCCGGCCTGGTCCACTGCGTCACGATACGGCCGAATAGAGGAATCCTCGGCAATGGCCATGAACGCGTCTCGGTGCTGATTCCAAAGCCGAGCCGGCGCGAAGTAATCGGGAAGCTCGCTGGAGTTATTGACAATGTATTGAGCGAGGACCGCGAGATGATCTGCCGGGGGGTAAGCGCCAAACAGATCGTTAACGGTGACCCCGAGCTTTCCAAGAGCCTCTGGAGAAGTCACCGCTTCGTACTTCTCGCGCAAAGCCGGATTTTCCTGAATTGTCTGCTGGAGAGTCTTACAGTTCTCTAGGAGATGAGACACTGCCGTATCATGTTCCTCGATACCCATTCCGAGATTCGGGAAGAACTCTAAACATTGATCGAGGTTGTCCCTGGCGTCGACCTCAAGATGGACGCGCACAGGATGAATTAATTCCAGATCGGCAGGCCGAAACCGCCACGTCCAATTCCGCTCCTTCAACAGTCTTTGCTCGGTCTCCAGGGCTCGCAGCAAAGGGTTGATGACCGTGTCAAACCAGGCCCTTACAATGCGCGGCCCGATCTTATGGCCTTTTGCAGTGGTTCGGGATTTTTTGCTCATGGCTTCCGTCTCCTCACGAGGTCGCGACTTCTTCAATGGCCCCTTTCAGCATCAACTGGCTGACTCGCACCTGCCCGGTCATCAGCAAGTGAAGCATGGTAATAAAGACCGACCCAAGGGTCCGGCGTTTGCTGCTCGCCGGTATGAAACCACCAGACTCCGACCGTCAGGGTGAGCAACTTCCTCTGCGTCAACCCGCAAGTGGAGACGTTCAACCAGCCCACCCTTCCGGTCCCAAGGTAACGACCAGACCAAACCTATCTCCTGTCCGAGGCAAGGATGTGCTCGGCCCACCGAACGAACTGTTCCGCCAACGTCACGGCACGCCGGTATTCGCTTTCCGTCACAGGCTCATCCGTGCCCGGATACCGTGTCTCGACCGCGTAGGGTGACAGGATGCCGGCCGCTTCCTTCAACGAGGCGTCCACGCCCTGACCGGACTGCTCAAGGACGGCGAGCAACTCTCCGATGTCATGGACGTACGGGTAGGGCACGCGGCGGAACAGCAGCACCGCTTTGACGGCCTTCTCGGCCGCTTGCTGCGCATCAAAACAGAGGTCTTCCCAAAACGCTTCCTCCGGCTTCGTTTGTTTCGCGCGCGCCAAGTTGCCCTTGGCTCGCCTGAGCCACTCGCGCGGACCATCGTCCCGGCCCGTGTCATGCGGCATAAATGACCTTTCCCTCTCTGAGAGCCGGGTAAATGACGGACCCGATCGAGTCCCGGTGTCGTTCAAGGTCGTCAGGCGTGACGACGACGATATCTTTGGGAACGCCGATCCCTGCCAGGGCTTGGTAGAGGCGTTGGGCGGTCTCACGCCGATGGCGCTGGGCCTTGACGACCAGAAGATCCACATCGCTGTCCGGCCCCATTTCCCCACGCGCGGCGGAGCCGAACAGAATGATCTTCTCCGGTTGGACCGCCTCGACGATGCGACGCACGATTTCCTGGAGAAGTTCGGCGCTCACGGTCGTCCCGAGCCGAGGTTCCTGATTCATCGCAGCCCCCTTGGGGTGAAAGGCGGCGCCGGCCCTCCCTTTCCCGTGGCCGGGAATCGGGTGCGTGACCCGCACCTCCCCGGTCATCAGCAGGTGGAGCAGGGAGGAGAAAAGGGATCTAAGTGTGGTTGCTTTTTGTTCAGTTGCTAGCAATTGTCGGTCAAGGCTGCCTAGGATTTGCACAATCTGCTTTTGCTCAGAAAGATCTGGCAACGCCAGCTCCAATACTTCCAACTTCTCCTTGGGAAGATGAGCTATCGTTGTTTTTGTCCCCGATGGTTTGTGACTGCGAAAGATCGTGAAAGCGGCAGTGGCCCAATAAAGATAATATCGAGGAAGGATGCGATTGGCTTCTCTTGGCCTCAAGCGATGGAGAGCTTTTTGGTAACAGCATTCTGTGATCTCCCCGCCCCAAACAGATGTTCGCCCTGGCTCACCTCCCTCGCACACGAGGATGTCTCCCGGTTCTAAACGAAATCTTTCAAATTCGTCGTCGGTGAAATCCATCTCAAACACTTCGGTGAGATCAAATCTCCCCCATTGCACATTCTTGTTTCGGAGATAAGCCCGCGGGTTTATGCCCCTCCTGGATTTAGGAGAAAGCATCTTTCCTAACTCCACCTTGAACAGGTCCCCAACGCGCACCACCTCCCAGCTCTCCGGAATCTCACCGATCTCGGTCTGCTTGAGGCGCTCGCCGAGGAGGCCTTCGCGGAAGAGCTTGGCCATGGTTGCGGCCTTCAACTCCTTCAGCGCGGCAACGAGCTTGTCCTGCACCTCCACGGCCGCCTGAATCTTCTCCAGCACCGCCGCAATCGCGCGCTGCTCAGGGAGGGGAGGAACAGCAATCTCCTGCTTCAGAATGTCATTGTCTGTTACAGCGGGGTAGCTGGCTCCACGTTCCAAGTTGCCGACACGACTGAGAAAGTCCTCGGTGAGAAGCGAGTAGTAGATAAAGCGGCTATCAGCTTTTGTTGGATCTGCACGAAGCACACAAAAAGCAGTTGAAACGATTTGCCCGTCCAGACTCGGCGGTACCATGGCAACACGCTTAAGGGTAGGTCTAACGGTTGCGAAGATAACATCCCCCTCTTGGACCACTTTGCGCGCCCGACTCGGAGCCGTTGCACCTGCGTGCCGTGTCGTGGTCGTAATCTTCAATAATTCGTTGGAAACAGCAGAAACATCTATATATTCGAAGAAAGCATCAGGAGTCTTGGTCGGATCGGTGAGCGTGGTTTCGAGACAAAGTGATCCAATGGGAGCGGTATCCCAAGGTATGTTCTCGTAGTCCATCCTTATGATCATCCACGAAACCCGATCTGCTGTTTCGGCCGTTCCGTCGGCTCCATCAACTTGCGGATGGCGTCGAACACCACTTTGAACTGCGCGTCGTATTTCTTCTCCAGAGCATCCAGCCGTCGGGCGAGGTCTTTGTAAGGCGCAATCATTTCCCGGAAGCGCACGAAGGCCCGCATGATTTCGATATTGACCTGGATGGCACGGTTGCTCTTCAGGACGCTAGAGAGCATCGCCACGCCCTGCTCGGTGAATGCGTACGGTGTGGCTCGCCGCATGCCGCCCCAACTTGAAATCACAATTTGTGATTTCAAACCGTGGAACTCTGATTTGGACAGTTGGAACATGAAGTCCGAAGGGAACCGCTCGATGTTCCTCTTGACCGCTTGCACTAGAGCGCGGGGCTCAACTTCATAAAGGCGGGCAAGGTCCGTGCTCAGCATGACCTTGTGCCCCCGCACCAGAAAGATGCGCCGTTCGATTTCCGGACTAGCCACCAGGCTTTTCATTCCTGCCTGCTCCTTTCCTGTTCAAGGTCACAAATTGTGATTTCAAGTTTGAGGTCACAGTTTGGCACCTCAAAGGCGAGCCTCTACCCCACCTGACCTCCCCTTACAAAGGGGAGGCAGGGGTCACGGCGTCCCCCACTTATAGCCAAGCCCACTGAAGATATCCTTGAGCTCTCCGTCCAACTTCTTGGCCTCCTCATCCAGTTTTGCCAGGTCATTCAAAACGGCCTGCACGTCGCGATGCTCCGTGGCCGTGGCGGTCTCGATGTAGCGGGAGGGGGACAGGTTGTAATCGTTCTTGACGATCTCCTCGCGAGCGACCACTTTGACGAAGCGCTCGACATCCTTGCCCGCGTGAAACGCTTCCGCGATTTTCTTGATGGACGCATCGGGAATGAAATTCTTGGGCCGTCCCTTCTGAAATTCGTTGCTGGCGTTGACCAGGATGATGTTGCCTTGACGGTCCTTTGGCTTCCAGCGGTTAAGCACGATGATGATGCCGGCGGCGGTGGTGTTGTAGAACAGGTTATCCGGCAGCAGGATCACGCCCTCGATCACGTCTTGGTCCACGAACCAGCGGCGAATGGCTTTTTCCTTGTTCTCCCCTTGGCTCCCGCTGCCCCGGCTGGCTGCGCCGGTATCAATGACCATCGCGGCCCGGCCCTGATCGTTCAGCGAAGCGAGCACATGCTGAAGCCAAGCCCAGTCGGCGCTAGAGGCCGGCGCAAAACCGCCGCGACCAGTGAAACGTTCATAGGGATCGTTCTCGTAGAGGGCCGGCTCGAAGTTGTCCTGGTTCCACATCGGATTCGTCACCACGATGTCGAACTGTTTGAGGCTTGAGCCGTCGAGGAACTTGGGGTTGGTCATGGTGTTGCCACGGACAATCTCGCCCTCCATGTCGTGGAGGACCATGTTCATCCGGGCGATGGCGAATGACGAGCCGGTGAGTTCCTGGCCATAGAGCCTGAGCGGGCGCGCAATGGTACGCTCGCGTTCCGCGAGAGCCAGCTCACATTTGATGAGCAGCCCACCCGACCCACCGCACGGGTCATAGACCTCTTCACCTTGCTTGGGCTGCATCAGGTAAGCGATCAGCCAACCCACTTCCTTCGGCGTGAAGAATTCACCGGCGCTCTGCCCCTGACCTTCGGCAAACTTGCGCAAGAGATATTCATAGGCGCGGCCGAGAAAGTCCGGCTCCACATTGGTAAGGCCTAACCGATACCGGGGATTGCTCAGCAGTTCGATCAACCGCGACAGAGCGTCATCACTGATTTCCCGCTCGCCGTTGCGGGTCTCGTTGTAGTCCACGATGTCGATCACCCCTTGGAGCGAGGGGTTGGCGCGGGCAATCGCCCGGACCGTGGCAGTCAGTTGTTCGCCGAGGGTTTTGGGCTTCTTTCCTTGAGGCCAGTCGAACTTCTGCCGGCCACTCACGACCGGCCAGGTAGCCTCCGGTGGGATGTAGAAGCGAACGAGGCTGTGGTCCGCTTCGAGCACGGTCATCGCCGTCTCCCTGCTTCCATAGGTTTCTGTGAGACGGGCGACTTCGTCCTCGAAGACGTCGGAGAGTCGCTTGATGAAGATCAGCGGCAGGATGTAGTCTTTGAATTTCGGCGCGTCCTTTTCGCCACGGATCGAACAGGCCGCTTTCCAGAGGAGACCCTCCATAGACTTCGTGTCGAGCACTGCGCTACGTGAGTCATCGGATGACGGTTTTACCCCTCGGCGGGAGCGGCGTGATCGGACAGCAGGTTCACCTGTATGAACAGCCTCCCCGTGGTGACCAAAGTGGAGTTCGTAAAGATCAAGGTACTTCGAGCCCAGATCTTTGACACATTGCTCGATCGCGTGGAGAGCAAGTGCGTCGGGCTTCGTTTTCCCTTTCTCCCATCGGTTAATCGTTGGCAGGGAGACGCGAAGACGCGCAGCGAGCTTTTCCTGGCTGACACCGAGTCGGGCTCGCAACACATTCAGCAGCCCTGGAACATCGAATTCATGCGGAGTCATCTGGTGCACCTCGCTTGATAGGGCGATGATATAAGATCATGCATCTGATAAGTCAAATGATGAACAGTCATGCCCATGTAAAATTCTTATAAAATAGTTTTAACTCAGCAACTTACAATGTAATTTTTTAAAATTTTGATAAGATTAAATGATTGTTGTCTAATAGCCAAAGCTATCGGTGGGAGGAGGACTGGCTCACCAAGGGCGCAAGGCCTGTCTGCGTGCACCGCACAGGCAGGGAATCCGCCTAGCCATGGCGAAGGCGGATGAAGCCGCCCTACGGAGCTGTCTACCGGCAGGCGGACCAATGCAGGGCCAGTGTGTGCGGTGGGAGTGCGACGATCAGCAATCATTTCTGCCATCCTCGGTTGCGATAGGACGATGGGATTTGTCGATGTTCGGCCGTTGCGGCCGAACGGGGCGGGCGTGGCTGAGGAAAGCCGGTAGCTCTTCAGCGGGAAAGACCGACGACTTGAGTCGTACTGACCGCCTTGACGATTTTGGTCTGCCGCAACGAGTCAAGGAACCGATCGGGGGGATTCGGCGGAGGCAGCATGACCTCCACTGGGTACCACCCGGCATTGACCGGACCCCTTCGGCCACGAACTTCCTCGACCATGTGTTGGATGCTTTCTTCCGAGGTCCCCTCGTGGAAGGAGACCCAAAATGTGAGCGGTGACCTGCTGGTCTCGCTGTGCGACTCCGCGATCTGGATCGGCGGATTCTCGGCTTTGGGTGTGCCCGCCACCGCCGGGTTGGATTCTACCGCCGGCATGGCCTTGGATACGTCTACCCCGGCGGACTTCAGCTTGTCTTTCAATTCGCGGTTCTGCGTTCCGAGATCCGCAACTTCCTTGGTCAACATGTCGTTGGCGATCGTCAGGCTCTGTAGCTCTGCGCGCAGTTGTTCCCGCTCCTCTTGAGCTTTGCTCAACAAAAGGCGAGTGAGGCTTTCGACCTCTCGTTGGACGCCCTTATGCCGGCTCCCCGCTTCTCGTTGAACGGTCAAGACATTCGTGTTCAACCGTTCCTGAGTTTTCGTGACGACTTCGAGGGTCCGGCGGAGGTCGGTGATCTCTTCCTGCTGGGTCCGGACGGTCTCAAGCGCAACACCCAATTGATGAACCACGTCATCGAGTTTGTTCTGCAGCCGATCGAAATCTGCCCGCGGCAGTTGAGCCTTTTGCACCATGCCGGCCGAAGTATCAGCAACCCCCTCCGTCACAGCGCCTTGCGGCTGCCACCAATCCAAACTTCGATCGGCCAACAGAAAGAGAACGGCAGCGGCCAAAACGGCGTGACTGATTGCCCAGGCCTTAGGCCAAGCGGGGCCGGCCGATCGCTCGCCGGTGGCGAGTCCTGTGAGGGCTGCCCGAACACCGAGCAAGCGTGGCAACCAGGCCGGCGCCGCCTGATACGAGACCTTCAAACTCCCTCCGTCGGCGCGATTGTGAACCGTGATCTCGATGGTCTGGCGGGACCAGGTGAACTGGCCGGTCTTGACCCCCATCTCCTGCTCTTGCGCGCACATTCCCGCCACCAATGTGCCGGTGTCCGAGCGGATCTCCACCATCTGAACGCGACGCTCGCGACTCGCGTAGACGAGTGTCGGCCTCTTCGCGGCGCAGTCGAGGGTCCCGATGCACTCCTGGTTGACAAACACCTGGAGGCAATCGACATCCTTCGTGCGTTCCGGGCGGAGCTGCCGCCGAAGCCTCTCAAGCAGTCGGTCGCGATAGCGGTCGAGGTGAGTGTGCTGTTCCATTGTGTGTTACTCCTTCTTTCGACAACAAGAAGGTCATCAATTTTCCTTTCTGTGGCGGATGCACGTGCAGGTCCACGCACAGCTTGGTCATGCCGTTGAGTACCTCACGGCGCAGATCGCACACGGTGAGCAGGCACTCGCCGCACAAGGCCAAATGCCACACCCGGTAATCGCGACCGAAATCTTCACGGAACAACTCTTCCCATTGTCGGTGTGAGAGACAGGGATAATGCTCCGGCTCGCTTTTGCGGTAATGCGCATGGAGGAGGCGGATCAACCGACTTACTTCCGTATTGACGCGTTCAGGGTGTCGGCTCTGTCGTTCCTCAATCTCTTCCAGCTCGGTCTCCGTCAAACCTATCTCATCCATGGTCCGCTGCCAGCCGCCCTGGCGCCACCGTTCGAAGTTCTTGTAGACCCGTTGACTCTCGGCCAGCCCGAGTCCCAATACCTTGACGACCTGCGCCTGGCTGAATCCGTAGAAGTGGTGAAACAGCGCCATCAAAGTGTCGCGACTGACCACGGAGCGAGAAACCAGCCCGTCCAGAAAACGGCCCAGCGGCGACATCAGGTCTTTGTGGTAGCACAAGGGGTCAGGCTGGCTATAGAACTTGGCGATCTGACTCTCCAGGAGGAAGAAGGGACGGCACGGAACCTCGCTCCGCCCGCACACCAAAAACCGTTCGACAAGCTCGTACCCCCAACGAAGTGCCAACTTCTCATGGCTGATATCGTCCGCCCACTGCTCGGTCTCTCGGAGAAACCGCCGTGTCTGAGCCGTTGCCTGATCCAGCAGTTCCGGCAAACTCTCTGCCGCAAACCGGTCGAACTCCTCAACACTAGTCACGATATGGCCCGTTCGGGCCGATAAGTCGGGGGCCTCATTCATGCTATGTGCTCAGGATAAAAGGTTGCTCATGCGACGCAAATAATTATGGTCCTCGCCCATATCCTGATGCAACTGGACATTTTTCGACCGGAGGGAGCGAATTTGTCTATTGGGTCAGCGAGCGGATTCTTGGTAAGGCTGACACGAAGCCCCGCATAGTGCGGCGGCAACTTTTACCTATCATAATGAGGGAGGGTTCGATATGAAACGGCTCAGTGGGTTAATGGCATTGGCGGTGCTGTTGAGCTTTGGGACGTTGACCTACGCTGGCGACCCGGCTCCCGCTGACGGAAAAGAGAAGAAAGAATCGGTCGGGGGCAAGCTGGTTTATGCCGGTGATGAGAAGAAGGAGGAAAAGAAGGGGGACAAAGGCGGCAAGCTCATCTTCGCGGATGACGAGAAGAAGAAGGAAGAGAAGAAGGGGGGCAAGTAATGGAATGTGGGGGCGCGGCAGAAAGCCGCGCCCCCGTCTTCCGCATCCCTTCCGGAGAGAGCGATGAGACGATCAGTCTCAACCCTGGCGCTGACCAGCTTGCTGGCGCTTCTTACCTTCTTCTCAATTGCGAAAGCAGCCGACAGTCCGGGAGCGAACCCGCAGGTCTTGAGGGGTGAGATTCTGATGCTCACCATGGATCTGGTGGTCGTCAAGGACGCGCAAGGCAGCACCACGCTCGTTCCGCTTGGCAAAGGGGCCAAGGTCGATCAGGCCATCAAGGTGGGCGATCATGCCGAGGTCCGAGTGACAGGAGCCGGCGAAGCGGAGGCCGTGACCAAATCGTCTGCCCAGCCAAACCGGCAATCACAGCCTAAAGCCGACTAACGCTCGGCACTTGCAACTCTGAATCACAGCACGTCGCTCCAGGGCGGACTCACCGCAAAGGCAGCGTTGATCATGCCGACGTGCGAATAGGCCTGGGGAAAGTTTCCACATTGGGTGCCGGTCGCCGGGATGAAATGTTCGGACAACAGGCCCACGTGATTTCCCGCGGCCAAGACTCGAGCAAGAATGTTCTTCGCCGCCGGGATGTGGCCCAGCCGCGCGAGGGCCTGTGCGACCCAGAACGAGCAAATGACGAACGCTGACTCAGGCTTGCCGAAATCGTCTTCCCGGACGTAGCGGTAAAAGAATCCCGTGTCGACGTTCCCCGGTCGAACCGCCAGCTCGCGGGCGATCTGCAGCGTCGTCGCCTCGCAGAGTTGCCGGTTTGGGTAGCCCAGAATAGCCAGTTGGGAGAGGGCGGCGTCGTAGCTGCCGTCGGTCGGGCCGTTGCGGACAGCGCCTTCGTGGGTTGCCCGGAGCAACGCCTCCGCGGCACGGATGCGAGCACCGGCGAGGTCGAGCGAGAGCGCGGAAAGATGCCCAGCTTGCTTGATGCGTTCGAGACGCTCGAGCCCGGCCCAACACATCAAGTTGGTAAAGGAATGTTCCCGCCAGCCGTTGCGAAATTCCCAGAGCCCCGCATCGGGCTGTCCGATGCTGCGAGCGCACAAGGTCGCGAGGTGAGCGAGGAGCGTTTCCAGCTCCTTGGCCCGCAGATCATAGAAGCGCTCGTCGAAAAAAATGGGAGCAAAGGTCAGCACCATCTCGCCATAGGCATCGTTCTGCACTTGCTCTGCCGCCTGATTGTGACTTCGGACAGGCTGGCTCCCATGATACCCCTGCCAGTTGGGATGTTCGGTTTCCGGGAGAGGAAGGCTCTGGCTCAGGCTGTACACCGGGCGGAGGCGGTCTTTGGAATGTTCATGGGCAAGGGCGATATTCAGCAGGAATTTGAGGAAGGCTTCCATCTCCTCAAAGTGGCCGAGGTTATGAAAGGCCGTGAGCGCGAAATAAGCGTCCCGCAGCCAACAATAACGGTAATCCCAGTTCCGCCGGCCGCCGGGCTGTTCGGGAAGGCTGGTCGTCAGGGCGGCGAGAATCGCGCCGGTATCTTCGAAGCAATGGAGCTTGAGCGCCAACGCGGACCGAATGACTTCCTGCTGGTGGAGCAAAGGGACGGAGCAATTCTTGACCCAGGTCCGCCAGTAGCGGGTGGTTTGGTCGAGGAACTCGTGGGTCACCTTAACCAGGTCGTCTTCGATGCCGAGTCCCCACGTGAGGCCGAAATAGAGCTTTTGGGTCAGGGCCACAGGCGTGTCTTCGCACAGGTAGGTGAGCGGCATGTTGGTCAGCAGGCGAAGCACCTCTCCACGGATGTCGTACCGGAGATGGCTACTCCCACGGACAGGGCGGACCGGCTCTTTCTCCCAGCCGGAGACCGGGCGGCAGCTCACACGAATTGAGGGGGTGCCGGTCAACGCCTCCACGATGCGGAACAAGGCCGCAGGGCGGTACATGCGCCCGTACTGCTCGAAGCGCGGGCAGAAATCGGTGATCTGGAACGACTCCCCGTTGTGTAAGGAGACGGTCGTGAGTAGGATGTTGGTGTTCGGCAAGTACCGTTGCGACGACATGACCGGCTCGGGGGGAGCGGAACAGGTGATGGCGAAGTGCCCCCCCTTCAGGGTCGAGCAGTCGGCCGAACACCGGCGCGCTGTCCGGGCGAGGCAGACACATCCAGTCGATGGAACCCTCGGCGCTGACGAGCGCCGACGCATGGCAATTGCCGATCAGGCCATAGGGATACATATAGCCTGACAATAGGTGATTTGATCTCCGAAGTAAACTAGCTGGCTTGGCGCGATGAGACTCTCGCTCCGCTTCGTCTTGCCCCTTGTGCTGGTTCTCGCCGGCATTGCGTACGCCGTCATCCCACTGGTCGATACGTTGACCTTGAAGTGGTTTGTGCGCGATCTGGACATGCGATCCAAGCTGATTGCCAGGACGATGGAAACTCCCTTGGCCGAGCTGGTGGCCTCGGAGTCAAAAGCCAAGGTGCTTAAGTATCTGCACCGGATCATCCAGGATGAGCGGTTGTACGCGCTGGGGTTCTGTGATCCGGCCGGTCATCTGCTCTATAAGACCGAGACTTGGCCGGCGGAGATCTCGTGCGAAAAGGTCGCCATAGTCCGACCGGATTCATCAACCGTGTTGAAGGTGAGTCGCGGTCCCCTGCACGTGGCGTCGGCGTCGATTGACGCGGAGGGGCGCACCATAGGCCGCCTGCTGCTCGTGCACGACATGAGTTTCGTGCAGCAACGCAGCAGCGACACCAAGTGGTATCTCTTCTACCTGTTCGTGGCGCTGAGCGTGGTGATCTCGCTCGTGACCGTCCTCGTGGCCCACCTCAGTTGGCGAGGCTGGGTGGCGGGGGTCCGGGCCATGCTGAAGGGTGAAGGCCTGCTGACGCCGATCGCACCGGCGCACAGACCGGAGTTGCAGCCTGTCGCGCAGGACCTCCGCGCCTTGGTCCGTGATCTGGAAGCCGATCGCCGCATGCGGGACGAAAGCCGGATCAGTTGGACGCCTACTGCGCTTCGCGCCATCCTCCACGACCAACTGGCCGGAGATGAAGTCTTGATCGTCGCGAATCGGCAGCCCTACATACATAACCGGCGTGGGCAGCAGATCGACATTCAACTGCCGGCGAGCGGGGTCGTCGTCGCGCTGGAACCGATCATGCGGGCCTGTTCCGGGGTCTGGATTGCGCACGGGAGCGGGTCCGCGGATCGCGACGTGGTGGACGCGCACGACCACATCCGTGTGCCGCTGGAGAATCCGACCTACGAGCTTCGGCGGGTCTGGATGAATCCGGAGGAAGAAGCCGGGTACTACTACGGGTTCGCCAATGAAGGGCTGTGGCCGCTGTGCCACCTGGCCCATATCCGGCCTGCGTTCCGCTCCTCTGATTGGAAACACTATGTCACGATCAACGAACGGTTCGCCGCCGCCGTTCACCAAGAAGCGAAGACGAAAGACCCCGTCATTCTGGTGCAGGATTACCACTTCGGCTTGCTGCCGAAGATGATTCGAGAGCGGTTGCCGAACGCCACGATCATCACCTTTTGGCATATTCCTTGGCCCAACGCGGAGCGCTACAGCATCTGTCCCTGGCGTGTAGAAATTCTCGAAGGCCTCCTGGGCAGCAACATCCTCGGATTCCACACCCGCGCCCATTGCAACAACTTCCTCGACAGCGTGGACCGGCTCCTCGAAGCCCGCATCGATCGCGGAGATTCGACGATCTCCTACGGCGGCAAATTGACGGCCGTGAACGCCTATCCGATCTCCATCGAATGGCCCCCACGGTGGGTGCGGGAGCAACGGCCTGTGGCCGAGTGCCGCGTGCGTATCAGAGCGAAGTATGGACTGCCTCCCGATCTTCTCGTGGGCATCGGCGTCGAGCGACTCGACTACACCAAAGGGGTGATCGAACGGTTCCTCGCCGTGGAACGGCTCTTGGAGCTCGAGCCGCAATGGATCGGCAAGTTCTCCTTCGTTCAATTGGCCGCTCCCAGCCGAACGAAAATCGAGCAGTATCACCGCTTCCATGATGAGGTGAGCGCGCTTGCCGATCAGATCAACAAACGATTCGGACGGGATGGGTATCAGCCAATCCACTTGGAGATTCGGCACCATGAGCCTCCGGACGTGTTCGAGCACTACCGCGCGGCCGATCTGTGCGTGGTCAGCAGCCTCCATGACGGCATGAATCTGGTCGCCAAAGAATTTGTCGCCGCGCGCGACGACGAGCAAGGCGTACTCATCCTCAGTCAATTCACCGGCGCTTCGCGGGAACTGACCGAGGCAGTGATTGTGAATCCCTACGACATCGACGAGTGTGCTGCGGCGATCTTTCTGGGGCTCACGATGCCGTCGGCCGAACAGCGCGCCCGCATGCGCAGCATGAGGGGCCTGATCCAGGAGTTCAACGTCTACCGCTGGGCCGGGAGGATGCTGATGGATGCCGCCCGAATTCGCCAGCGCCAGCGGGTGATGCAGCAGGTGGGCCAACCGAATCTGCTCCTGTAAGCGAGCGGGACGATGCAGTATCTCTTCACGGAAGCCGGCAAGCGACGGTTGAGCGAATTGGCTCGCCCGTCCACCCTCTTCGCGTTCGACTTCGACGGCACCCTCTCGCAGATCGTGCGGCAACACCAGGAGGCGCAGCTCGCTCCGCTGATTCGGACTCAGCTCGTGGAACTGGGAAAGGTCGCGCCGACGGCGATTCTCTCCGGCCGCTCGCTCGCCGATCTGCAGGCACGCGTGGACGGAGCGGCGGCGCACCTGGTCGGCAATCATGGGCTGGAAGGCCTTGGCGCCTCATCCGAGGCGTTGCAACGGGCTCGCGACACCTGCCTGGCATGGATGCACCAAGTGGAGGCGCGATGCATGCCCTTGTTCACGCAGATCGGGGTGACGGTCGAGGACAAGACCTACTCCCTGGCGATCCATTACCGCACGGCCCGGTGGAAGCCTGCCGCCAAGCATGCCATCAGGCAGTTGTTACCGCTGCTCTCCCCTGCGCCGCGCGTGCTGCCGGGAAAATCGGTGTGGAATCTCCTCCCGCCTGACGCGCCGCACAAGGGCACGGCGCTGCTCGCTCTCATGACTCGGCTGGGCTGCAGGGCGGCCCTGTACATCGGCGATGACGACACGGATGAAGATGTCTTCGCGCTGCCTGACAAACGTATTGTGACAGTCCGGATCGGACTAAAGAGAGACTCCGCAGCCCAGTTCTTACTCCACCGACGTTCCGAGATCACCACATTGCTTCAGTACTTGACGAACGTCTGCGATCAGAAAGATTGGAAAGACACGAGAGCGGGCTGAGGTGGTTCCGGAAGATCTTTGGACAGGGTTCGACTCCGGACGCCTCCTTCGCCTGGTGACGAACTGCAACGTCGGACAGGCTTCTGGAAGCCAACTCCCTCCCCATTGACACGTTTTTCTAATGGGCGTAAGAAGAATGTGCGGCCCAACAATTATCGAGTTGCAGGGGGACCGGACAGGCCGCGCGGCTGTCAGCTAGATCCCCTGGGATACTTGAAAAGGGAGGAGGGTAGCGATGGACGACCTGACTCCACCTGGCTTAAACGGCCCGCCGACTCGATGGCGGGTTTCTGCTCGGTCGTGCTAGCCGATTCTCCACTGGCTGTGTCCTAACGGCACCATAGACCACCTGGTTATCAGCCTGAGCACGTAGCGGAGAATCAGACGCTGGCGCGAGGAACACAAGCGCCTGGGACGAGTTTTTCCCCCGACCGGAATCCACGCTGTTCGTCATCGCGCGGGTCTTTTTGTTGGGCCGAGAAAAATGAACAGACCTTTCGGCGTCCTAAGCGCCACCCGCGGGCGGCCTCCCTCCACAGTCTAGACAGGCCGCCCGTGCAGTTTCTGCTTCGAGGTCCGAAAATAAGTGATGTTCTTCTCTGACGAGCCGTGCTCCCATGTTGACACCTTTTTTGAAGAGGAGTAAAAAGAAGTATAAGGCTCGTTGCCTTACAGTACACGATGTTGGGGATCAAGCAGAGCGCGCCTGCAGAATGAAAGTGTGATCCCCGGACAACCTCCAACCAGGGAGGAGGTGGGTAATGGAAGACCTTAGTCCACCGGACTGGAACGGCCCGCCGAGTCAGAGGCGGGCTTCTCGTCGGTCATGCTAGCCGGTTCTCCACTGGCTGCGCCTCTCGGCGCAAAAGACCAACCGGATAGAAGCCTGATTGCGTGACGGGGAACTGGACGCTGGCGTGAGGAACACAAGCGCCTGGGGTGATTTTTCCCCCCGACCAGAAGCGTGATCCTTTCTTCCTCGCACGGGTCAGCGGTGAACCTCACAATACAATAAAAAATCTTGGCGCCCTAAGCGCCATCCACGGGCGGCCTCCCTCCTAGTCGATGGGCCGCCCGTGCTGTTTCAGAGCCAAGGGGTGCCGTTCTGCCGTGGTTGTCCGCGCGCGTAGTGGTGGCGAGTTCGTACAAACACCCCTTGCGGTTCAAGATCGATGCGGCATAAGATGGAATGCCACTTTGCCCGCTGGCTTGCAGCACGGAGGGAGTGATTGTGTTCTGGGAAACGCGGCAACCGTCGAATACGCCCAACCGATCCTGTTCGTTTTGCGGAAAACGCCAAGGCGTGGTCCGTAACCTGATCCAGAGCCCCACGCCTTACAAGTGCGATTCCTGCCGGAGCGGATCCACGCTGCTGATCTGCGAGGAGTGCATTCAGCGCTGTTCCACTTTCGTGGATAAGGAACAAAACGGGGCGAAGGGCTCGTCCTGCTCCAAGCCGTTGGTGGTTCCCAAGCCGGCGGAGATCAAAGCGACGCTCGATGACTACGTGATCGGGCAGGATCGCGCCAAGAAAGTCCTCTCGGTTGCAGTGCACAACCACTATAAACGGATTTTGAACCGTGACCGGCTCACCCACGTCGATCTGCAGAAGGGTAATATCATGATGATTGGGTCGACGGGGACCGGCAAGACGCTCCTGTCCCAGACCCTGGCGAAGATTCTCCACGTCCCTTTCGCCATCGCCGATGCCACCACCCTGACGGAGGCCGGCTACGTGGGAGAGGACGTCGAGAACGTGGTGCTCAAGCTCCTGCAGAACTGTGACTACGACGTGAAGCGGGCCGAAACGGGAATCATTTACATCGATGAGATCGACAAGATCAGCCGGAAGTCCGAGAGCGCCTCGCTGACGCGAGATGTGTCTGGCGAAGGTGTTCAGCAGGCGCTGCTGAAACTGGTGGAGGGGACCATCTGCAACGTGCCGCCGAAGGGCGGACGCAAACATCCGGAGCAGGACTACATCCGCGTGGATACTACGAACATCTTATTTATCTGCGGCGGGGCCTTCGTGGGACTGGACCAGATCATCGCTCAGCGTACGACGTACAAGCGAGTAGGATTCGATGCGAGCGACCCGACGACTGAGATTGACGGCCACACCGACGCGCTCAGCCGCCTGCGCTCTGAGGACTTGCTGAAGTTCGGACTCATTCCGGAGTTTGTGGGCCGATTTCCCGTTCTGACGACCCTGTCAGACCTGGACGTTCCCGCCCTAATCCGCATCCTGACGGAACCCCGCCATGCGCTGGTCAAGCAGTATGAGGCGCTCTTCGAGCTCGAGGGGGTCCGGCTTCAGTTTACCGACGCGGCAGTGAAAGCCGTCGCGCGTCGTGCTGCATTGATGAAAACCGGCGCGCGGGCGCTCCGCACGATCCTGGAAGATGTCATGCTGGATCTCATGTACGATGTACCGACGATGGGCGGTGTGAAATCCGTGGTCATCACGGAAGAGGTCATCGCCGGGATCGGGCAGCCGCAGATCATCAACTAAATGCAGCCCTGAAACCTCTGAAGACAATAAGGCAACAGCAGACCCCGAGCAACCAGTAGTTTCCGGGCTACCCGCTGTTCGTTGCTTGCGACTTGCCGCCAATTAGGCCGCCTGCCTGATCCGCCTTCCGCCCGTAGGGGCATCAGCGGAAAGATTCCCTTCGCCTAACATCGCAATCCGCCTGTGCTCGGCGTCGCTCTCTGTGCCCATTGCCCACGCCAGCAGCCATACGAGCGCACCCATCGTTCCGAGACCGATGATCTCGACCATATGCCACCTGCCTTTCCATCGAATCGCGCAGTCCTACGCACTCGTCGCCCGCGACAACCCTACGCGGCGTACCGACCGCTGGGTGGTGCCTCTCCGGCCGACTCAACCGGCTCGTCAGTCCTGTCGCCAGGGGCGCGAAGCGATCCCTTCACGTTGGAGTACAACAACTCCATGGATACGAAGAAGATCGCTACGAGCGCCACAAGGCCTGCCACGATTCCCCAGTATCCCCATGACATAAGCAACTCACTCGCTTCCGACCACAACATCCGTTCCCTCCCACAGAAGACCCGCTTTCGATCTCTTTGCTCAGGCAGTCTTCCGGTAGACGAGTTCGGCCTCCTCAGATTTCGCTTCTCTGACCGCCTCTTCTTCCGCCCCGGCCGAAGCGAGCGAAAGTCCGCCGCAGAAGACACTCACTAAGCCCAGGACTGCTGCGAAGAGGTAGCCGAGCGGGATCTCAGGCCAGGACGCCGGTTCTGTGGAGGCCACCGGTGCTGCCCCGGCTTTTGGTTCCGCCGCAGCGAGCTGGGCCAATCGGTCCGCCAGACTTTCCGTACGAACGGCGGCGACAACCGAACTAGCAAGTTGCTGCTGGTTTGCGGCAAGGGCTTCTTCTGAGGACGTTTGGGCTTGCGCCACATGCAGAATGGCATTGCCGATCCGTTCCTGGATCGAGCTGGCCAACCAGGCTTGTTCCTGGGCGGCTTCCACGATCGCGCGTCCGAGATTCGCCTGCCGCATGGACAAGAAATTCTGATCAAGACGCTGCCCCATTACTTCCGTCAGCCGGATCAGACGGTCGTTGTACTCGGAGATATACCAGTCGTCCACCGGCATTCCTGTCCCGATCCCACGACGGGTGAAGTTTACGATGGCCCGTCCCATCACGGTCTGGACATGAGCCGCGTGATCGCTAGGGCCGGTCGCCGCGCGACGGATCACGAGTTCCAGCGGGCCACCGGATGTGGCTTGCAGGACGTGATGAGCCATCGTGGCGCGGTTCAACTCCGATACCGCGTCGGCGATGGTCCGAGAAGCGTGGCGTTCGAGGAGATATGTATCGACTAGAGCCTGGCCGAGGGCGGGCTGCAACCAAGTCATTCCGGCCAGAATGCCGGAAGGTTGCTCGACCTCGACAGGGACCGGAGGCAACGTGGCTGCCTGCAAGGTTCCGTTGGCGGCTTCAAAGAGCAGGTACCCTCCGAAGATGATGACGCACAACCCGACGGCGACGATCAGGTCAACTGGTTCATACTTGCGCATCATGGGAGCCTCCTTTCGAGTTCGGGCAAGTCTTCGCGCGGCAACCGCGCCGTGCGCCGGCTTGACCGAGATGCTGTGTCAGTTGATCCTGCAGATTTCAAGCAGGATGTCGTGTTGCGGATGTCAGCGACGTGGTCGGCGTTCAGACGGGCTTCGGATAACTCGGGGTTGGCGCGGCAAGCAGGGACGAGATTGCGTAGAGGGGCTAAGCTAAAATGATTCCCTGGAAATAGGGGACTGATTGGGGCGAGGTCTGACCTGGCTCGCCAGGACCAGCGCGTCTGTTTACTACAGAAGATCATGCTACCACCTACCGATGAGACAGGCGGCCAGCGGAGAGAATGTTAGTCTATGCTTCGGTGAGCTGCTCGTCAAGTGGGCGCCTGGCGGCTGTTTGATATCCCGTATTTGTACTTAAGAATGCATTAATAACTTCCTGATTTTCCTTCGGTTTCATATTGTCATTAACGGTCGCACATGTTCCCTTTCCTGCCGCTGCCTGTTTTAGTTCTTGTGCAGCGGTTGGCGCTGGCTGGATGGTCCTCCGTCAGGGTTGGGCACCCTAGCTTGCGTTGCGCGCAAGGCTGCAAGCGCCTCCGACAACCTCGTTTCCAAAACCTGTGAGGCATCAAACTTCTTCAACTGCAAGCGGTCCTGAGTCACCTGGAACATCGCCTTTTGCGGAACCAGACCGATCACCTCGCTTTCTAGTACCCGTATGCCGCGCGCAGCCGCTTCCTGTTTCACCGCGTCGAACGCGGTCTGGATCGAGGTCTGCTCGAAGTCCGTGAGGTTCATGGAGACTTGCACCAGGTCGCGGCTTGCCAACTTCACCCCGATGGCCTTCACGCAGGGCAACCCTCCACTTGAAAACCGGACCTTCTTCGCAATGGCCTTCGCAATGTTCAGGTCACTCGTCATCAAGTTGACATTGAACGCGATAAGCGGTTTCCTCGCTCCCACCACCGTCACGCCGGCCGTTTGGTGCGGCGCCACAGGGCCGTAGTCAGGATGCCACGCTGGGTCCGTCCTCATGCGGTGTGTCAGCGAGACGAGTCCCCCTTTGCGGATCGCCGCCAGGCTCGTCCGCTGAGCGCGACTGGCAGCTTGTTGGTAGAGGAATACGGGGATCTCAAGTTCGGACCCGATACGACGACCAAGGCTGTGCGCCAGGGCGATGCAGTCTTCCATCGTGACTCCCCGAATCGGGATCAACGGCACTACATCCGTCGAGCCAACTCGGGGATGCTCCCCTTGGTGCTCCCTGAGGTCGATCAGGTTCTTGGCCGTCTTCACGGCTCGAAAGGCTGCTTCAGCCACCGCCTCCGGCCTGCCGGCGAAAGTCAGCACCGCCCGGTTGTGATCCATGTCCATCGTCTGATCCAGCAGGCACACGTCTGGCACTGCGCGCACGGTTGCCGCGAGTGCCTGAATAACCTCCCGGCTCCGCCCTTCACTGAAATTGGGCACGCATTCGACGATACGGTCCACGCCCTTCCCTCACCAAGTTAGGAGCCTGCGACGAACATGGCGAAAAGAAAAGCCGGAGGCATGATCTCCACGCCTCCGGCTCCATTCACGGCTTAATGCGTCGTCTGGAAAAGCCCCGCCGCCTATTTGGTCTTCCTCACGAAGGCCTTGTACACTCGTTTTGTCTGACTCTGCTCTTCTTCCAGTCCCAGCATCAGGTGGCCGGTTTGCTGGCACCAGGCCGGCATATCCTTCTTGATACCCTCGTCGTCGGATACCACCTCAAGCACCTGGCCCAGGGAAAGTTCCTTGATCTTCTTCGACGTCATGATGATCGGCATAGGACAGAAGTAGCCGAGCGCATCAAGTTTCACATCGGATTGCAGCATAAAAATCCTCTTCGCGAACAGAGAATCAAGAACAGCTCAGATCTGGTCTACGCTGCTACAAGCTGTCAGCTATTCGCTACTAGCTTCTAAATGAACAGATTGACGCTTCCCTGTTTTGCTTCGGCCAGATACGTCGTGACCCCCGCGAACTGATCGATACCCTCGATCAACGTATCTTTGGTGATCCCCATTAGCCCCATCGTCGTGGTGCAGGCGATGAATCGGACCCCCAGGTCCATCGCCGTCTGCATCAGTTCAGGCACGCCCGGCATGCGATTCTGCCGCATGACGACCTGCATCATCCTGGTCCCCAATCCCCAGAAATGGAATCGCGACAAGGGCAGAATCTCGGCCCCGCCTTTGTTCAACCACCCGAACATCCGTCGGAGCCAATCTGACGCAGCGCTCGTGGCTCCTTTCCGGCGAATGGCGTTCAATCCCCAGAAGGTAAAAAACATCGTCACCTGCATCCCCATTGCGGCAGCACCGGTGGCGATAATGAAAGCCGCCATAGCGCGGTCCAAATCCCCGCTCAGGAGGACGATCGTCACTTTATCCGGTTTGCTTTCTTGAAGCTCAGCCAACGCGGCGGCTGGCTCGATCTGAGTGGTATTCATGGCTTCACCTCATTATGCGCTGGTGATCTCCGCGCGATCCACACACCGAAACAGCATAGTATGTGGTTCTTTTTCTTGTCAAGGAACGGGGGAACAGGGCGGCAGGATAGACAGGTGTGGCTCACTGGCTTGACGTTCGGTCACCTAGTCGTTATAGTCGCGCCCGGACTGTTTCGGTAGTCTTGGCCGGTCCTCTCACGCACTTCCTTCCTCATACATGAACGCTGACATCATCACCGACGTCACTCCCCTGAAAGGCGGCCCTCTGTTCGGCTTCTGGTATCCGGCCCTGCCGAGCAGCAAGTTGCGGTCTGGGACGATGCAGCCGCTCCTCATGCTCGGATTGCCGATTCTCCTGTGCCGCGATCGACAGGGCAACGTGGCCGCGATGCGGGATCTCTGCCCGCATCGCGGCATGCCGCTGTCGTTCGGAAGGTTTGACGGCGAACGTGTGGAATGCCCTTTCCATGGCTGGCAATTCGACCTGACGGGCCGCTGCCGGCACATCCCCGCCCTGGTAGGTAATGGGACGGCGCTCCAAGCCGACAAAATCGGCATCATGTCCTATCCCTGCGAAGAACAAGACCACTATATCTGGATCTACATTCCTGACAGTAAGGGAACATCCATCACCCTGCCGGAGGTGCCGAGGCTCCCACTCCTTTCAAAACCGTATCAGTTTTTTGATTTGTCTCTTACCTATCGTTGTACGGCTGATGAAGGGGTAGTGGGACTCATCGACCCGGCCCATGTCCCGTTTGTTCACCAAAATTTCTGGTGGCGGAGACAGGCCAAAATGCACGAGAAGACGAAGGCCTTCGAGCCCATTCCCAACGGCTTTCGCATGGTCGCTCACGCCCCATCGAAAATGAGCGGCCCCTACAAACTCCTCACCATGTTCTACGGCGGCCCCTTGACCACGACGATCGATTTCGTGCTCCCGAACCTGCGGTACGAACTTATTCAATGCGGGTCTTTGTGGGTCTCGACACGCCTGTCGGCCACGCCAACTTCGGACCAAGAATGTCGGGCCGATTATTGTGCCGCTTGGAATTGTTTCCCCTGGCTTCCCTTTGGGAGGTTTATCTTTCGCTTGTTCACAGGGATGTTTCTGTCTCAGGACAAGATCGCATTCAGACGACAAGAGATCGGGTTTCGCTACAAGCCATCGTTGATGTTAGTCGGTGACGCCGACACGCCTGCCAAGTGGTATTACAAACTCAAAGCCGCACATCTTGCAGCGGCACAGACCGGCCAGCCCCTCGACCATCCTTTGAAGGGACCCGTAACGCTCCGCTGGCGGACTTAACCCGGAGACGCTGTTCCAACTGGCGTGCTCGCCACTCAGTCGGCCAACATCCTGTTCAAGGATGCCGCCTTCTTCGTGGCGGCGCTGGATCGGACCTGGATCGAGAGGAGTTACTCGCCGCCTGGTATGTCCGCGAGCAGTCCGATCGCGCGTCGGATCTGTGTGCGCGATCCGAGCAACACCACGACATCGCCGGCATCGAGTTTCACTTTCTCCGGGGGGTTGGATTGCGTCACGCCTTGGCGGGTCCAGGCAATCACCGATGCGCCCGTCATCGGCCGGATCGAAAGATCTGCGAGTGTTTTGCCCACCGCCGGCGAGTCGTCCTCGATCCGGCAGGTCTCGACCTCCACATCCGTCAAGGTGCCACCGCGCAAATAATGGGCGAGTTCCGGTAACTCACTTCGCCGGAGCAGGGCATAGCCTTCCCGCCTGATCTGCTCCGCCTTCTTCGACACAAACTCAGGCGGCAACCCATATGTGCGCAGGACGAGCGCGAAGATTTCGATGGACGTCTCGAATTCTTCCGGCACCACATCATCGGCGCCGAGTTCGTGCAATTCTTCCAGTTCGCGCAGATATCGAGTGCGGACGACGATGTGAATCTTGGGATTCAGCCCCCGCACGACCTGCACGGTCCGCCTCGCGGAGAACGGATCGGAGATCGCTATGACTAGGACCCGCGCATCCTCGATTCGAACATGCCGGAGCACGTTCTGATTCGTCGCATCTCCATAATAGATCGGCACGCCGTGCTGGGCTTCCCGCCGGACCGTGTCTCCATCGAGATCAAGCGCCACGTAGGGGATTTCCGTCTCGCTCAGCACGCGAGCAAGATTGCGGCCGTTCAGCCCGTACCCGGCGATGATCACGTGGTCTTTGATCTTCAAAAACCGACCTTCGACTTCGGCGGCATGGGACATGGTCCGCCCCGGAAGCCACCGGTGCAGCCGCTGTAAGGCCTCTGTCCGCCTCGCGAGGTGCGGCGACCACTGGATAAAGAAGGGCGTGATCATCATGGTGAGCACCGACACGGCAAGGAACAGTTGATACAGATCGCCCCTGAGCAGGCCGGCTTCCTGGCCTCCTTGCGCCAGGATAAAGCTGAACTCACCGACTTGCGCCAGCGCCACACCGGCCATGACGGCAGAGCGCGGGGGGGTGCCCATAGCCAGCACAGCACCCGCACCTGTAACAAATTTCCCAACGAGGACCGACACCAGCAGAGCCAGGATAAGGAAGGGATGGTCCACGACTACTCGCCAGTCCATCAAGATGCCGATCGACACGAAGAAGAGGCTGTTGAAACTATCGCGGAATGGGAGCACCTCAGCCATCGCCTGATGGCTATACTCGGACTCGGAAATCACGAGCCCCGCAATGAAAGCTCCGAGCGCCAGCGAGAGTCCGCCGAGCGAGGTCAGCCAGGCGATACCGAGGCACAGGACGATAATGGTCAAGAGGAACAGCTCACGGCTGCGGCTGCGGACGATAACCTCCAGCAGCATCGGTACCAGATACCATGTAGCCGCGACGATGAACCCCACGACCATGACAGACGTCCCAAGGGTAAGCAGAACGGTCATCAACGAATCCTCGTTGGAGGATGCGAGAATCGGGGTCAGCAGCATCATGGGCACGACGGCCAGATCCTGGAAGATCAAGATACCGATTGTTGCCCGCCCGTGAATCGTGTCGCTATCGCCGCGCTCCCCCAACGCTTTCAGCACGATCGCGGTGCTGCTCAGTGAAAGCAGAAACCCCCAGAAGATGCCTTGTCGCACTGAGAGTCCTCCGACAACCGCGCAGAGTGTGGCAAGAACCAACACGCCCCCGACCTGGATCGGCGCCGCAATCATCAGAAGCCGCCGCGAGGCGGCAAGGCTGGTTAAGGAAAACTCGATGCCGATGGTGAAGAGCAGCAACACGACGCCGATCTCGGCCAGGATCTGCACCTGGTCCATATTCGATACCAGATGCAGCCCGTGCGGACCGATCAGGGCCCCTGCGACGAGAAACCCGGTGATAGAGGGCAGACGAAACTGGTGGAACAGGAACACCACCGCGATCGACACGGTGAAGA
Organism: Nitrospiraceae bacterium; assembly: GCA_037442105.1. Lineage (GTDB taxonomy): Bacteria > Nitrospirota > Nitrospiria > Nitrospirales > Nitrospiraceae > JBBIQV01. The sequence goes on from JBBIQV010000012.1 coordinate 60,521, forward strand.
TGACGAGGAGATCGCCAAGGACGTTATAATCAGTCATGGAAGCGCCGGATTATCACATGCCAAAGAGGGGTTAAGCGATGCACGAGCGGAGAATACCTGAGCGACACGAAACGGACAAGTCGAAGGTGCTTGTTCGGTAACGGACAGTCGGCCACAGTGAAGCCCGGCTACACGACACCATGACAGAAAGCTACCGGTTCCGAGCCATCATTTTCGATTTCAACGGCGTCATCGCCGATGACGAGACTCCTCATTTAGTATCCTTCCAACAGGCACTGGCCGACCATGGCCTCTCCCTCACGAAAGACGAGTACTACGGCACCTACCTCGGCATGGATGAGCGGACCTGTGCGGCAGCCCTGCTCACCCGTCGGTATGGATCAAGTGACCCGACGACGCTCCAGGCGATCATACAGCGCAAGGCGGCGTTGTTCCAGGAGTACACTGCAACGAACAAGCCGCAGTTGTTCCCGGGTGTCGTTGAATTTGTGAACCAGGCAGGACGGCGCTACCGGCTGGCCATCGCGTCGGGCGGCAGGCGGGAACAAATCGACTACGCGCTCAGCGGCACCCCTATCGAGAAGGATTTTGCGGTGATCGTCTCGGCAGACGACATCGCCGTCGGTAAACCGGATCCGGCGATCTATGAATTCACGTTGAAGCTCATCAACGGGACCAGGCCCATGCCGCCGCTCATCACGGCAGCGCAATGTCTGGTTATCGAAGACTCGCGGGCCGGTATCCGCTCAGCGTTGTCGGCAGGTATGAAGGTGCTGGCCCTCGCGACAACGTACCCTTCCCACGATCTCACCGAGGCGCATCTTGTCCTGCCGAATCTGGAACGTTGCACGCCGGAGGACATTGACCGAAAACTCGCCCCCCTCTAAAGAACAATGGAATCTGAGCATCTTTACGCTGTAGCTTGTCATCACGACCGCGCCATAAAATCTTTATAAGATGCCAAGAAGTCTCCCTGTTGTCGGTCACACTCGCGCTGGAGGTGCTCCATGAAACCGATTCGCCTGTTCCTCTGTGTCCTTGCCGTACTGCTGGCCACCTCTGCTCCCGTCCTCTCCGATGCCCCTGCGATTGCCGATATTCCTGAGACGTGGGAGTGCCCTCAAGCGGATGGCATCCTGTTATACACCGACCGCGAACGGCCGGGCTGTCATGTCAAGGTGCTCAAGCCGCTCTCCAGCGTGCCTCCCTTCGTCGCTGGACCCTTCGAGCCACGGGTGCTCGGAACCGCCGGCCCGCGCTATGACGTGGTGCCTCAGGGAGATTGGTATGGAAGCAACGCAGTGCCCGGGTTCGGACAGAATGAAGTGAAGAATGTCCCCGCTTGGGCGCAGGATTGGCATGCGGACAATACGTCCTCCGGCTCCGTGCAGGGAGAAATTTGCTCAATGTACCTCGAATGGATCCGACTCAACGAGAAAACCCGAGGCGGGTTCTTTTTTGGAGCCGACCCCTCTTATGGAGGCGACCTTTCCGGACGGAACCTCCGCTCCCCAAGCTATTCGTTCTACGACAATGCCCGATGGCTCACATTGTCGAGAATCTTCGGGGCCGGGTTCGTTCCCATCGGCTGCCCATGAAAGTGGGCTTCAGCAGTTGACGACGTTGACGGCAAGCCCGCCTTTGGACGTTTCCTTGTACTTGGCCTGCATGTCCAAGCCGGTCTGCCGCATGGTCTCGATGACCCGGTCCAAAGGGACCCGGTGCGTGCCGTCACCGTAAAGCACGGCGAGGCGGGCTGCGTTGATGGCCTTGGCAGCCCCCATAGTGTTGCGTTCGATGCAGGGCACCTGCACCAGCCCACCCACCGGGTCACAGGTCAGGCCTAAGTTGTGCTCCATCCCGATCTCGGCGGCGTTCTCAATCTGTGCATTGCTGCCCCCCATGACAGCGGCCAGGCCGGCGGCGGCCATCGAGCAAGCTACACCGACCTCGCCCTGGCACCCCATCTCTGCCGCGGACAGCGACGCGTTCCGCTTGTACAACATGCCGATCGCGGCGGCCGTCAGGAGGAAGGTGCGCACCCCCTGATCGTCGGCTCCGGGCAGGAAACGCCGATAATAGGCGAGTACCGCCGGGATAATGCCGGCCGCACCGTTCGTTGGTGCCGTCACCACCCGGCCGCCTGCCGCATTCTCTTCGTTGACTGCCAGGGCGAATAGGCTCACCCAGTCGAGCGTGGTTAGTGGGTCTGTCGTCGCCGGTCGAGCCTGGAGGTTGCGGAAGAGAAGACCGGCCCGCCGTCGCACGTGCAGTCCGCCGGGCAGCATGCCCTCGGCTCGACAGCCTCGCTCGATACACTGCTCCATGACCCTCCAAATGTGATCCAGTCCGGCGTCGATCTCGGAAGGCGTCCGCCATACCATCTCGTTCTGTCGCACAATGGCGGCGATCGACCATCCTGTCCGCCGCCCGATGTCGAGCAACTCGGCCGCCGAGCCGAACTCATAAGACAAGCGGCCGACCGGTTCATTCCCATCCGTGCGACCCGCCTCCGCTTCGGTGTTCAGAAAACCGCCGCCGATGGAATAATAGGTTTCGTTCGCCAGTTCTGCGCCGGCCCTGTCGAAGGCGGCCAATCGCAAGCCATTGGGGTGGCAGGGAAGGGACTCGTTATCGTGGAAGAGCAAGTCGGTGGCTTCGTGGAACGGGATAGGGAACTGTCCGGCCAACTGAAGCGCGTGCAGAGACCGCATCTGTGCTACAAGCGGGTCAACCGCGTCGGGATCAATCGTGTCGGGTCGTTTCCCGGAGAGGCCGAGCAAAACAGCTTTGTCGGTAGCGTGTCCCCGGCCGGTCAAGGCCAGCGATCCGTACAGGTCGGCGCGCACCCGCTGCACCTGTGCAAGGACGCCTCTCGCTTCGAGCGCCTGGATAAAGCGAAGAGCCGCCCGCATCGGGCCGACCGTATGCGAGCTCGACGGCCCAATGCCGATCTTGAAAAGGTCAAAGACACTCAACACCATGCGATCAGGTCACCTGGGTGCCCCCTTTCTTTACTTCTATGGAAGAGCATGATTCGGGTAGCCAATGGCTGCTCAACGCAGAACCAACCTGGGAACTGCAAGGCACGAAGCGCCGACGTCGCGAGTCAGGTCGAGCGACGTGTTATGCGTACACATTTATTGTCCTGGCATCCTGTCCACAATCATTCCTTCCTGATTGATTGTGAATCCTATCCAACCACCGGGCGAAGGCAATGCAACCATAACAGGGGGAATCAATACCTATGCAGCCCGCAATAGAAACTCAACTTTCACGGCGTCGTAAGGAAATTCTATGGCACCATCCTCCGTGCGGGAAAGCAATCCAGCACCAAGAAGCGCAACCACATCGCCGTGGACCCCTTTGACGTCCCGCTCAACCCGTCGAGCTGCTTCCCGAATTGATACGGGACCAGCACCGCAAAGGGCCTTGAGAAGTTTCCACCGCTTGGCAGTCAGAACTTTCCAAAGCAGCTCGGGCGACGCGAAGCTGATTCGGGCCGACTTGTGTTGTTTGTTTGTATGCCATGCCTGAGCAAACTCGGACATGGCCTCTTTCGGAGACCGAACATCAAGAATCACTGTTTTCATGATTCCACCTCTCGATATCGTTCTGGAAATCCACCAGGAGCTGCTCCGGATTGGAGAACTCGTATGTGCGCTCCTTGCCACCCCAATGGCGGTGATCGCCTTTGCCGGCTTCATTGTCATAGCGGAGCACACATGTTTCGTTTACCACATAGGCCAAGCGGTACTTGAAGCCATGCGTCGATCCCGCTAATGGCTTTGGCAATCGCCAGAGCAACAGCTCTGCGAAGCGGTTCTCGGCGTAAACGATGCGCTGCCGGAATAACCCAGTGGCTTTCATGTTGGCGATAATGCCAACATGACGAGGCGTTGTCAATTGCTACAACAATGAGGCAACGGAGCCCATCGCAAAGCTAACCGGCGCGCGCCAATTTGGCGCGCGTCCGAGTTGAGCGTGTAGTTAGAGATCGCGAATGATGCTCCGCATAGGTATCGAGCAGCCGCCGGATCATGCGCTGGTACTGGGTGTGATGTTTCCGAGCCTCGCCCTTGAAAAACTCGACGCTTCTCTTGCTCAACGCGATGGTGACCTTGACGCCTTCGTCCCGAAAGACGAGTTCCTCGGGCCGAGGAAGGAAGTCAGGAACGACTTTGAGGTCTCCGAGAGGTTCGTCGGTGTATTTGATTCTCGCGCTCACAAATTCGCCTGCCTTTCCGCCAGTAGCCGGCCCCGAACATCCGAATGACGGCGTTGCGAAAAGTGAACCGGACGGTCAGGACACCGCCCTCGACCCAGCCGAAACAATAATGCCGCTTCTCGCTCGAGCTATGAGACAGGTCTTCCGCAATCACGCGGCGTGAATCAGCAAAAGCGAGCTGGGCCTTGGCGAAGGAGCTTCCATGTTTCTCTCGGTTTTCTTGGTCCTTCTTTGAGTCCCATTCGAATCGGGCCTTTGCCATCGGCACACGCTAACACGAAGCAATCGAGATAGCCATACGCTTATATGGGTGGAGGACAAACGGTCCGCGACCGCCAACGACGAAGCTCAGCCGGCGCTGCAGGCGATCCGCTGAAGCTCTGAGTTAGCCCTGCTGCTTGATGCGTCGCTCATACTCATCGTGAGGGCCGACCCACACCCACACGAAATCCGTCCCATCCTCGACGGCCAGTGCCCGGTGATGAGGTCCGACCCTCACTGACCACAGCTTGCCAACCTTTTTGAAGTGCAGCGAAGGGTGTGCGTGATTTTCTTTCAGGAGGTCGAAGTTGTGTCGGGCCATTCTTTGGACAGCTTCTGGAAGGTGTGCATAGCAAGCCCAAAACCGAGCCGTCGTGCGATGTTTCACAGGTCTTGGAGAGTTCCTTTTGCTTTCTCTTCGAGCGCCTCACGCATCAGGAAATCCAGCTTCCCAGCCTCAGAGTCGGCTTCGATCTGCTGGTCCCACCGCTCCCAGTCCTTTTCTGACAGCCACCGGACGAGCTCGGCGAACTCCTCTTGGGGAAGCTTCTCGATTTCCGTTTTGAGTTCGTCTACCTTCGACATGGTTTTCCCTCCCGTCAATGCTCCGGAACACCAATTACACAAGCCTGACGCCAGGAACGGAGTCATCCTTGTTCACAGTCTCAGTATGCCACTCTTACATGTGAAGCACCACACCCCGCTGCGCGGCGGCGAGCGAATGCGAGCCAGCCGACCGCTCGAGCGCCATGTTGGCGAAACTATGGGGTCATTGCTTGACTTTGCACTACCCAATCCCTACGCGATTCGTTTTGGCGTCTCGCCGTCACGTATTTTGAAAATCCAAGCCGGGATCGACGCCCTGCCACTCACGCCGCACCAATAGCAAGCGATGCGGAAGTGCAAAGTCAAGCAATGACCCCACATCTGCGCACATGGCAGAATGGACTTGCTCGCCACTACCCTTCAAGTCGGCGACGCAGTTTGCCGGTCCGCTTCAGCCCTTTGTGAGCCCGTCCCGGCCCAAGGAAAAGGGTTTGCGCGGCATGGCTTTGGATTTCGCCACCAGTGCCTGAAATTTCGGGTTGGACGCAAGCAACTCATCCACCAAGGCGTCGTCCTCCTGTGGCTCGAGTGGCTGAATTGCCAATAGCCGCTGATCGGGCATCTCGACGACGACTGTCTCGCCCGATTCCGCACATTCATTGAGCGTCTTCTTCAGGTCCGTTTCCAGGCGGCTCAACGGGATGGTCTTGATGGCCATAGAATTCCTCCCCTTCCACAATCAGTTTGTTGCCGACTTTGCGCCCGACGATCAGGATGATGACTTCGTCTGCTTCAACATTATACAAGGCACGCAGGTCTCCTGCCCGCAGTTCGAATTCGGCGAGCGGATTGGGGCGCAATCGTTTGATCGCTTTCGTGGGCGTCGTGGGGTGGTGCTCAAGACGAGAGGTAATGGCCGCTTCCAGGATTCGCTGCTCACGAATAGGCAACCACCGAATCGTTCACGCGTGCGCTCGATGCGGTAGGTAGGTCGCCGTTGATGAGCTATCAATTCACCCAGCTCCTTTATGAACTCCATTAGTCGTCTAGCTCGACCGTCCAGCGAGCGCTCGTACTTCGATTTCTCACTTCCGGACCCGTGGAAAGTCATGCCAGAGAAGTTACCGAACCGGACGGAGTATGCAGTGCCCAGCTGTCTTCTCAGGTACGTCTCCACTTTTTCCACCCATTGATTGTGTTCCTCCACGGGCAGGGGTACTTCGTCCTTCCTCGCGCGAAGCGCTTGAGCTTCCGTTAGGAAACTTGCTAGTTGGTCGCGATGTGGTCTGTTCCTCACGGCTGGATCGCTCTGCCGCTGAAGATAAACCGCCAGCGCGACAAACAGTGCGGCGCACACGGCCGAGCTCCAGCTACCTACCGAGCTGCCTTTGGAGAGGTAGTACCAGAAGGCACCGGTCGCGAAGACGCCCGCAACGAACCAGGCCACGGGTGGCATCCAACCGCGAACGATCAGGCGCATACCTGCTATCTCACGCGAAAGCTCAGCCGTCGCTGTCAGGCGATCGGTCTGAAGCGCCAAGTTAGGCGGAAATGGTCTGTACCATCAGCGGCAGCTTGTTGAGTGTGAGCTGTTTCAGCTCAACCTTTTGGCTGGCATTGTCGATGTCGATCCCCACAAGATGGCCTTTGGCATCGTAATCAAGAACGATGCCTTCAGCGATCTCTCGACTTTCGACGCTCGGCCGTTCGGAAAGATCGATATACAGCGAATCGGTATCAGGATAATAATTGAGCTTCATGGTTTGAACCCTCTGTCCGGAAAAGCGTTGTGTATTGTGACCTTATCGTCGAGAGTAATCACCCGCAATATCCGCCCCTCAAGCTCCTCAATCCGGTCCCAGAACCGGTACCGGTTTCCTTCTTGCGGCTCGCTTCTTAGCGCGTTCTCAAGAACCCGAATGCACCACTCTTTCTTCAGGTACGGACGCTTCCGCAAGACCTCCTTCTCGAAATATTCGGTAAAGGTGTACCGCGCCATCAATCACACAGTAGCGCATTCCCACAGGACTAGCCAGTCTTCGGCCTAACGAATGAAGGTGGGGGGCGCGATTAGACAAGGCGCTTGCCTTTCCGATAATGCGCGGGCGAAAGCCGTTTGATGGAATCAAACGCGGATTTGTAGGCGGCCGCTTCCCAAAGCCACGCCTCTTGAACTTCGTACTGCGGGTTATAGAGAAGCCATACCAGAAAATCCCAATTGTAATTCTTCGCCTTCGGCACTAGCGTAACAACGCTACCAGGTTTGCCGCTGGGACGATTTGCTTTGACTTGATACCGCCAGTTGTTGAACGTGAAGTCGTAGCCCTTCTGAACTGCTGTTGCTCCACACATGGACGCGGAATAGTGCTCCGCTGAGCAACCGACCAGCATGGTGGCATCAAATTCTGAAAGCGCTGACGTAATGGAAGGCGCAATACCGAAAGTGCGTTCCCATGCGAGAGCCGCTTCCACGAGTTTTTGGCGGAGATCGTTCATAAGCGCCTAACGAGCCTGTAGAAAAACCACTTTCGAAACGCTAGCAAATGCACGCCCAGCGCGCAAACGATCGCGGGGCTGGGTTGTCGTGGAGAACGAGTGGCGTTTAGGCATAGTGGCTCCGGGTTCCCCGCATTAACTCGTCCCACAGTGGGCGATTTTCTCGATATTGTGGACCAGGGTGAACAGCTTCCATTGGGCACCCACCTTTCGTGTGCCTCGCAGCGTGAAGCGCCGCAACCCCTTGTTCTGGAGGTTCGCGAACACCGGCTCGACGATGGCAATGCGCTGGTTGTAGACGAAGCGCCCCAGGAGGGTGTCGAACTTGCGCTTCATCTTCTCGAGGGGCTTCTCCTTGCGTGATTCGGCTGCGCCGATGAAGATCGTGACCTGCTTGGTTGCTGTCTTCTGCGGCGTGGTGAGGCAGCGATGGCGTACGAGGCACGGGCCGCAGACGGATTTGGCGCCCCGGAACTTCACGCCGAGATAACCGTGGACGTCAATATTGTTGCCGTTGCGGTACAGGGGGTGACCGGCCGGACACCGGCAGGTTCGGTTCTTTTCGTCGTCGTCGAAGTCTTTGGCCGTGTAGCGGTCGCCGTTTCGACCGGCGCGTCGGCGTTTCTCTTCGCGGGAGCGCTCTTTGTAGCGATCCGCCTCGGCAAACGCGGGATCACGTTGGCGATGTTGGCGGTCGGCGATGTAGGCGTCGATGTGATGGTCTTGCGTGTACTGAACACTCGCCTGGCTGGAATAGCCGGCATCGGCGGTGAGTTTGGTTTTCCCGAAGATATCGTCGTCGATACCGGCGGATTGGCATTGCTCCCGCGTGCTTTCGATCATCGGTGCCAAGAGGTGAGCCTCCTGGCCCTCGCCGTGGGCCTGCGCATTCACCACGATTTGGTGTGTGGCATCGACCACCGCAATGCCGTTGTAGCCCTGAATCACACCGTGATGGGTCGACATCTTGGCACTGTCCGGGTCGGTGATGTTGCTCTTTCTCTCGTTGCCGCTGGGGCCCACATTCTTCTTGGCGCTTCTCAGAAAGCTCTTGATCTTGTCGATCTTGCGCTCGTAGGTGGCGCGTTTCTTCTCCTCCTGGGCAAGGATGGGGGAGAGCTTCTCCTGGGCATCTTGTGCCTGGTGCCGGGCGACGATCTTCTTGGCCGCCGCTTCGAGCTTCTTCTGCTTGCGGCGCAGATCCTGGTGCGTGCCGCTCCATTGCTTGGAGGCGTTGCCCGGCAGCTTGCAGCCGTCGATGGCCAATGTATCGCGGCCGATCAGATTGAGCTCACTGGCGTACATCAACACATCCGTGAAGACGCTCGCCACTTCCCGGGGCATCTGCGCGACAAAGTCCGCGATCGTCGTGCAGTGCGGACGGGCGTCGGCGGAAAGCGCCATACACTGCACGTGGCGCTCGCAGGCTTCGGCGAGCCGGCGACTCGACACGATGCCCTTGTCGTAGCCGTACACCACGACCTTCAGCAGCACCGCGGGATCGTAGGCCAACCGCCCGGTGTCGTCGTTCGTGTAGCGAGCTTCAAAGGGCGTCAGATCGATGTGCTGCTCGACGATCTCATCTAAGGCGTATTCGAAGGAACCCGGCAGGATCTGGTCGCGGAAGGAGAGGGGGATGAACTTGCCCTGGTCGACGTCGTAGGGCTGTAGCGGGCCATCGACACCTCCTGTCCTGAGCTGAGCGGTGCGGGATCACCAACCAACCGACGATGGCCGGATTTTACATGAGAAGAGTAGTTTTTCTACAGGCTCAACGTTGGCGATGAGCTGCGCCGTCTTCTGGCGTCGGTCTCCATCGCCTTGTTAGGCATGGGCTCTCTCAGACACGCTCGCATCGTTACGAACTGCCAGTGCGGAGGAGTTCCACCACAGCATCGACGACCTGCTTCAACGATTGCGGCTTGAGTGTGGCAACCTCCGAGACAATGAGATCCAGATTGGCGGTGAAGAGTTTGCCTGAGCGAGCGTAACTCAGGACTCGTAGCGACCCAGTG
>JBBIQV010000013.1:0-69104 GCA_037442105.1 Nitrospiraceae bacterium
ACTCGATGAACGCCATGCTGGATAAAGGAGACGGTATAAATGAGACATACGATCGCGGGGGACAGCAGTAGACGGGGGGAAAATGGGAAAGATGGAAGATGGGGTGGGGTCAGAAGATGGGGTGGGGTCAGTTCTTGACCTTACACTCAGAGGGCGTCAATGCTTCATAGAAAAGTCAGAAGTCAAGACTGACCCCCAGTATCTAACCATTTTCGTTCCCCGACCTGAGGCATTGCCGTTGAGGAGGACACAAAAATGCTACCCGCGAGAGCAGTGAAGTTACTACAGCTTGCCATTTCGATACTATTGTGCGCGCTCATCACCTCCTGCGCCGGCAATCCTCCCTTAATCGATGCCGCTACAGCAGGGGATACAAGCACCATGCAAGCCCAGCTGGCTAAGGGCACAGATGTCAATGCGAGGGGTAAAGATGGTGGAACGGCTTTGATGCATGCGGCAGGTAGGGGCCATGAGGCTGCGGTGCAGGTTCTGCTGGATAAGGGAGCCGATGTGAACGCAAAAGATATGGCTGGTGTCACAGCCCTGATGGCGGTGAGTATGGGCGGCAACACCAACATCGCGCGTACTTTGATAGGCAAAGGCGCCGACGTGAATGCAAAAGATAGAGATGGTATGACACCTCTGATGTTAGCGGCAGGGAAGGGCCATGTTGGTATCGTGCAAGCTCTGCTGGCCGAAGGTGCTGACGCGAATGCGACCGTGAAGACCAGGGAGGGTGCGGAGGGGTGGACTGCCCTGATGGATGCAAGCATGGGAGGGTACACTGACATCGTGCAAGCATTGTTGGCCAATGGCGCAGATGTGAATGCCAAAATGAATAACGGCGTGACCGCCTTAATGGAGGCGGCAGTAAATGGCCATACTGCTACAGCACAGGCCTTGCTTGAAAAAGGCGCTGATGTGAATGCGAAAGATGATAAAGGCACCTCACCTTTGATTTCCGCAGCATTTTATGGCTACGTCGGAACAGCACAGGCCTTGCTGGCTGCGGGAGCTGATGTGAACGCAAGAAACAACGCGGGCAAGACGGCATTGGCACATGCGCAATATAGGGGTTACGGCAAAATTGTGCAATTGCTTAAGAATGCCGGAGCTAAGGAATAGCCTGATGAAGTTGTTGGCATCCTCTGTTTTCTTATTGTTGCTTTCGGGCTGTCTTTTTATACCTGGTACATACTCTGACCCGTTCGACGAATATGCCCGCGGTTTACGTTGGTTTGATCGTGGTTCGTTCGAACAAGCAAGGAATCACTGGGTGCCTTTGGCCAACGCAGGCGACTGCGACGCCCAGTTCAGGCTGGGCACATTGTATTTTCTGGGTGCAGGAGTTCCGCAAAGCGATGAAAATGCCCGCCATTGGTTACTTGCTGCGGCAAATCAGGGCCAGGCTTTTGCGCAAGTCCTACTCGCGGTAATGCACGCACACGATACTATCTCAATCAGCACTGCCGCTCGGGAAGTAGTTTTTGATTGTAGGCAAGGCTGTGGCATCGACAAAGATATGGTGGAAGCTTACACATGGGCCAGTCTTTCGGAAAGATTCGCGGTATACGACGGACACCGAGAAGGGGTTAAGAAAACGCTCGTCAAATACAGCCAGTCTCTGAACCCGGAACAAATCGCAGAAGCTAAGCAGCGAGCCCAAGACTGGAAACCTTCTCCAAGCCAGTGCAAACAGAGGAAACTGTTGTGAGGCCAGACAGCTATGCATCATAACCCCATTCGCTCCACGCGACCGGCTACAAGAGAGTAATGTACCGGGAGTCTTTTTAGCTCCTCAGTCGTGTGTCTCCCCCACTGTGAAAGGCCATGAGGTGAGCCAAGAGGGAAAGGAAAAGGGGAACAGGCTCTCACTCTGCCAGCCAAAGACCGCCGAGACGCGAGGCAAGGTCGAGCAACGACCACCACAGGGGCGGGAAAAGGGGACAGGCAGAATAAGTGAGAGGAAAGCTCGCTGAGATGCCTCTGCTGTGCCGAGGGAAAATCTCCATCGCCACGATCGACGCCGTGTGCCAGCAGACGGAGACAGAACAAGTGGCCAGGCAGAATAAGTCGATAGTCATGTCTGTCCCCAAATCCATGACCGTTGCGATCCTGCATCCCGGCCAATCGGGCAATGTTCAGCACTGGGAACTGCGGTGGGATAAACATCCAAACCGCGCCGTCTTTCCACCGCAACGTCGGCACCCCGCTCGGTTCCGTGATGACAGCCCCTTGCATCGCGGCATCCGTCAGATTGAGGAACCGTCCGTCGGGCTGTTTGGTAAAGGTGAATCGCTTTCCATCGGCTAAGCCCACCACTCGCTGGTCCCCCTGTACGCCCAGGGCAATCGAATAGGGGAAGGTGGTGCCGCGCCCAAAGGGACCGCTCTGCGGGCCATTGGTGCGGAACGAGCGCGTAATCGAAATCGGCGTCCGGCCTGGCAAGATTAAATCGGTCTTCTGCAGTGTCAAGAGCCCGGTGGCCAGATCGACGGGGTCACCTCCTGTGGTTCCATCGGGCCCCGTTATGGAATTGCCGAAATAGAATTGGCGAGCTGTTTCGAGCATCGCTGCCAGGTTGATGCCGCAGCAAAACCGGGGCTGACCGTGTTGCTTGCCGGATGGTGGTTCAAATTGACTTCTCCTCCTTCCTCTAGTAGGCTGCCCTCATTGAGGGCTCGTGGATCACACGCATGACGACCGCCACCCGCCATCCCTATATTGTCTGTAGCGACAACATTCTGCATGGTGCGCCCATTGTCGCCGGCACGCGCACACCGGTGCGCGCGATCGCCGAGTTGTGGAAGTTCGGGGTCGCGCCTGAAGAGATTATCGTCCGGTTGCCCCACCTTACGCTCGCCCAAGTGTTCGATGCCTTGAGCTACTATCAGGAACAGCGCCGCGCGATGGATGAGGACATCGAGCGCCAACGCATCCCTGACGATCAGGTCCACCCTCGCCTCCGGTGAGCGAACCCTCGCTCTTTATCCGGCTCTATCTTGACGAAGATGTCTCCGTGTTCGTCGCGCAATTGTTGCGTCCGCATGGTTTCGAGGTGCTGACCACGCGAGAGGCCCAGCAGTTGGGCTTCTCTGACGCCGCACAATTGGAGTATGCGGCGGCGCACCAGCGGACCCTCCTCACCCACAATCGCATCGACTACGAGTGGCTCCATGCCGAGGCGCTTCAGAAACAGCAGCCACATGCCGGCATCCTCATCGCGAATCGCCGCGCCTCGGACTTCGACTTGGCCCGCCGCATCATGATTGTGCTGAACCGATTCACGGCTGACGAGATGGCCAACCAACTCATCTATCTGTAGATCGCTCCTCCGGTCTGAGATAATGTACCGGTCTGAGATAATGTACCGGGATTCTTTTTAGCCCCTCAGTCGTGTGTCTCCCCCACTGTGAAAGGCCATGAGGTGAGCCAAGAGGGAAAGCAAAAGGAGAACAGGCTCTCACTCTGCCAGCCAAAGACCGCCGAGACGCGAGGCAAGGCCGAGCAACGCCCCCTACACAAGTTCGCCGACGATTGTCCTGAACTTGCGCAGAAAGCGGGTGAGGGAAGAGAAGTAGTCGTCGATGGTCTTCACACACCGACGGCTTTCTTGGGCTTGACGGTCTTCAGGAGAATTTTATAGGAGTGGTAATCATGAACCCATCTGACGATGTCCTGACTGTCACCGAGCTCTCCGCTAAAATACCGCTGCTCGCACTCAGCCGAGGCCATGCCGTACTGTCTCTCCCAGTCGGCAAGGCGCTGTTGAAGCTCGTCCAGAGTCAGTTGGTGCACTTTTGTGTTCACAGGGTTGTCCCTCAAACGAGTCGGCTCACCCTTTCACGACATGGCTGGATGGTACTTTACGGTCGCCACGACGGGCTGTCAAGGCAACGGTGCCCTGATCCGCAAGACTCACCATAAGGGTGCCCCGGTTCAATAAAGATGGCGGGGAGTATACCGAGAGTCCTTTGTCGCCAGCGGGAGTCTTTAATTCCCCCTCTGGAATGTCATGACAACTGCTTCCGTTGTCTTGGCGCTATTCGTGTTGTCGGCTTGCGCGTCCCCGCCGACGACGATGCGGGATTCCCAGAGTCCGGCCATTGGTATTTCTCTGATCGTCAAGCTGCCGATCGGGCTGTTCCGCTACCGACCTGACACGGTGTATTTTGTGACGGCGGAGAGAGAGAAGAAGATCTCTCTACCCAAGGCCTGTTGGTCGAATCCAACTATATCAAGGGCGACCGCGCCTACCTCCTCAATGCGACACCGGGCCGCTACATCGCTGTGGCCGCCTACTACAGTACAAACCCGTGCCAACTTACCCCTCACTACACGACCTTCTTTTCTCAGGAAGTCGTCACGCGCACAGAGGTCAGTGCAGACCCCGGGACCATTGCCTTCATGGGCGACTATGTGGTGAACCAATCCATGGACTTGACCAATCCCGATGACGCTCAGATACGTTTCATCCCACGGATCGATCCGAATGCTTTCAGGGGATTGGGTGGCACAAAGGAGGAGATAGTGAAGGCGGTGGTCACAGCGGCAATAACGGCGGCATTGACTCGTGAAGGACGAATGTATTATTCGGGTTTGCTTGGAGAGGGGCATCGGGATCGGCGTGCTGAAGAAACGTTTCTGAAGAAAGCCCTGGACGACCTCCGCGAAGGGGGTTGGGCGGGAATCATTCAACAACGGATCGACGCTTTGCGGTCCGCTCAGTGACAGAGCACCAAATGGCTCCCGGCACTTCTTCTGGCTATAAGATACAAGTACTGGTCCTTTTGGTTGCATCGACCATCTTCGGGTTGCCCGCCTGCGCCACTCTGCCGCCACCCCCAGACCCGCAAAATTCCCAGAGCGCTGCGATCGGCATTTCCCTGGTAATCCGCCCTCCGGTCCGCCTATTCGGTCTCGCCGATCAAAAGACGGATATGACGGTGTACTTCATCCGGCTCGATGAAGAAAAGGGAACGCCAGACTCCTTCTTACAGACCACGCTGTACCGGTCAAACTATACACACGGCAATCAGGTCTATCTGCTCAATGCCACACCCGGACGGTACGCGGCCGTCGTCGCTTTTTTTGAGCGAACCCCTCCGCCTCCACCACTGGCTCCAGGGGCGCCTCCCGCTGTGTCGGGTCCGCCGAAAAAGTTCTGGACCTATTTATCGGAGGATGTGATTCGGCAGACGGAAGTCACGGTGCCGCCTGGGGCGATCCGCTATATGGGAGACTACGTTATCGATCAGGCGGTCGGTATGAAGAACGCCGACGACGTCCAAGACTATTATCACCGGTTCGTGATCTATTCCCATGACAAGATGATCGGTGATTTTCTGAAAGGAATGGAGAAGGGCGAGAGACAGCAGGAAGCAATACTGAGAACGACTCTGATCGTTGGAACGATTCTGTATTATTCCATTGCGGACCGGGCGAGCCTTAGTACCCCCAACCTCATGGCGCGGGCACTCTTGTTCGACGAAGCCTCTTATGGAGTATCTGTCTACTCCGCCGATCGCAGCCCACAGGCGGAGGCAGCTTTTCTCAAAAAGGCAAGCGAACACTTTCAGACCACCGGGTGGATGCCGAGCATTCAGAAGCGGCTGGACGAGTTGACCGCACCATAGCAGGCACGTCACATAAAGAAGCATGGTCAAGAGAAAGGGCTTTCCCAATGATCACCTCCATCGCGTTTACCGTCTATCCCGTCTCGGAACAGACGAAACTGTAGCGGGGGTCTTTTCTTGTCTTTGGATTCTTCAGAGGCCCAACCAACTTCTGAGGGCGTGCTCGAGTCTGGCGAGATCCTGTGCGGATAAACGGCCGACCCGTCGTGCCACGCATCCACCTTCAAGGGTGAAGATGCCACGTTTCACGACACTGCGAGACACTAATCCGGCAGCATGCCAGTCCTCGAGCAAGAACTCTCCCGGTTGGAGATGTTCGGTTTGCGAGGTGAGGGGGAGAAGAAAAAGGTCAGTGGAAGGATGAGCCGCGCTGACGACCACCGCCGGGCGCCGCTTCATTCCAGACAGGTCGGAGAAGGGTAGATCGGCGAGGACGACATCACCCCTGTCATAGGTTGTCATACACGGCGTCGCCCGGATTATCCCAGATCTTCTTCAGGCTCGGCAAGCTGGCGAGAAAGAGCCCCTTCTGCAGCTGATTGATCTCGTCGAGCGAGTCCGGCAGAACGACCTCCACCGGCGTATTCGCGGGAAGAGAGATGGGCTCATCCAACACCACTTTTTCTCCGTCATAATGGGCTGCCACGTGCTTCATGCGGCACCTTTCATCAACCGCTCCTTCATGGGCTAGGCTACTGGCGATGGGATGCTCTTCGAAAGACCAACCCATTCTAACGTGTCCTTTTTCGATCGGCAAGGCATGAGGACAACAGAGAAAAACCTTCTCGAAGAGGAAAAGAGCGAGAGAAGAATGGGTCGACGTGATCGCGCCTTGCTCATCGGCGCGGATCTGCTTCATCTTCGCGATATCGAAAAACTCGCCACCGGTATCGCCAGCATCGGCGGCGCCGGCCCATTCGACGGGATCGTCCTCTCGGGCATCGTGGCGCCGTATCTGGCATGAACACGCTCGGAGACATCTGTATTCGTCGAGCGAATCACATACGGCTGGTTTCGAATCGGTTATAATCATCCTGCCATGCGCTTTCGCCTCACATCCTGATGACCTATGACCAGAGATGCATTCATTGAAGCGGCGTTCGATGAATTGCACGCCATCGAGCGCGGAGACGCGACGATTCAGCTCATCGAGGGCGACATCCTGCTCGGCAAGGTAGGTTACCTGACCAGCCACGGCTGGAAGATCGTTGTGTTCAGCGACGGAGACGCGTGGGATTACATCGACTCGATCACCCCTCCATCGGGCGAACGGTTTCTGCTGTGGCCCGATACACTGGCGCACGACTCAGAAGGCATGGTGAAGCTTCGCTCTTATCATCCGCCTGGCGACCAGGCGCAAGCGATCTGGGGATTCTTGGCATGAAAGGACTTGTTTGATGATTTCCTCCATGGCCTTTACCGTCTACCCCGTGACCGACATGGCACGGGCGCGAGCCTTCTACGAGCATGTGCTTGGTCTGCATGTGACCCATAACTACCAAAACGTCTGGGTGGAATATGACCTCGGCGATTCCACCTTCGCCATCACCACCATGGACATGGGACACGTTCCAGGCGCAAAGGGAGCGATCGCGGCGTTTGAAGTGTCGGACTTCGACGCCTTCGTGCAGAAGATGAAGGAGCGGGCGGTGTCGTTCGTCACGGAGGCGTTCGATACGCCGGTCTGTCGGATGGCGGTCATTGAGGACCAGGATGGCAATCACATCACGATCCACAAGCGGAAGACCTGATAGAATCGTCGCTGCATGGCTTCCCACATTCTGATTACCGGTCTGCCGGGAGTCGGCAAAACCACACTGATACGTGCACTCGCGAAGCGCTTGGCCGAATATCACCCGGCGGGGTTCTATACGGAGGAAATCCGGGACGCGCAGGGAACCAGAGAAGGCTTCCGGCTTGTGACCCTCTGCGGCCGCCGACTGGTCTTGTCCCACATCCACCACCCTGGACCTTCCCGTGTCAGCCGCTACGGAGTGGATGTCGCCGGGTTCGAGCAGCTCATCGTCGCAATGAGCAGCTTCGGCGAATCGAAAGGGCGAGGGGTTTATCAGTCAGGTCAAACGGCTGCCCGACTGTCGCCTCGTGACGGTCACAAGAGAGAATCGCGACCTCCTTCTGGGTGCTCTCGCGAGCGAGTTGCAGGAAAGACTGCGAGATCACGCTTGTTGAGAGGGCTACGAGAAAGGAGAGACTTTATGGTGCAGCTATCGTTGGAACCGGACGAGCAGGACATCTTAATCTGGGCGCTTCAGGGCGCTGTATCCGATCTGGGCGCGGAAATTGCGGACACGGAGAACCAGGAATTCCGGGAAGACCTCAAGGAACGGAAAGCCGTGTTGCAGAATATTCTGCAACGATTGAGCTAGCCCACCGCAATAGTCCCCACCGGCCCCTCAAACGTCATCGCCGTGCCGAAGACGGCGCATTTGGCCTGCATGGTTTTCTGAAGAAAAGCTTCTTCCGAGCCGGTTGCGAGACGGACCCGGAACTTCTCGATCCGCACAGGATGCAATCGAATACGCGCGACGCGGTTGTGCTCAACGTCCAAGACGAAGAGAAAAGAGAGATCGTTCCGTTCAGCTTGATCCACCATGTAGTCGTCGACAAAATCTCCGGTCGAATACAGGATGGCCTTCCCTTTGTAGAGCTCGATGCCTTGCGGGGTATGGTTGGAATGGCCCCAGTAGAGGTCCGCGCCCAACTCGATAAGCTGGCGGGCTAGGACTTTCATGGCCGTTGATGGGACGCCCCAATTGGGCCCGACGTGCGCACTGACGACCACGAGATCGGCGCGACGTCGGGCATAGCTGAACACCTGGGTGAGCCGCGACCAATACGGCTCACCCAACCCGCGGTCGCTATACGTCACGTGATTGACCCCGAAGCTCCGTTCCGTCGCTTCCCACTCCGGCTCGTTGTCTGTGAGCGCAACGACGGCAAGCCGTCCTCCTGGAATGTCGATGAACGCCGGCTCCAGCGCTGCGGCTAAGTTTCGGCCTGCTCCCGTGCGCTTGATGCCGGCCTGATCCAGTAAGTTCAGACAATCCAGCAAGGCTTCCACTCCATAATCCAGCACATGGTTGTTGGCGAGCGTGACGCAGTCGATCTTGGCGGCGCCTAGAAAATCGACGGCGCGAGGATGGGCGCGGAAATGAAACGCCTTGGTGTGCGGGCGCCACTCCTCGCCTCGAGCGCTAATGACGCATTCCAGGTTGATGAGCCGCCGATCCGCCGCCGACATGAGGGGCAATACATCGCCCCAGATCGTATCAGGGCCCATCCCGGCGTTGCGGATCACATACTGATCGACAAGCCGGCCCAGCATGACATCGCCGGTTAACACGATCTGCGTCATGAGAAAACACACGCGAATAGCCCATAGCGAGCAGCCAGTAGTAGGCAAGCATCCCAGGCCCTCCAAGCTATTGGCTGTTAGCTATCCGCCCCGCTAACACACCGCGTAGACTCCCCGCGCCAGCGCTTGACAGAACGGTTTGAGCGCGCCCAGGGCCCGCTGTACTTCCCGCCGAATCGCCGGTTCAACGGACGCAAAGTGAACGCCTTGACTGACAATCACTTCCACCATCGCGGATTGCGGCTTGGAAACCGGCTGCCCGATCTGGCTGGTCAGCCATACGGTGACCTCTTGCAGACCTCTCACTTTGTGGTGGATCTGCTCGGCCAAGACCTGGGCCAAAACATTGTAGATCTTCCCGACATGTGCGACCGGATTCTTGCCGGCGGCCGCCTCGGCGCTAGCCGGTCGGCGGAGCGAGATGACTCCGCACACCCGATTCCCTCGTCCAACCTCACCGGAATCCCCCGCTTCAGCCGATGTACCGAGCACCGTGAGGTACATACCCGCCACCCCCGCATCACGACGATCCAGCAGGTTCAACTGGACCGTGGGATGCAACTCCGGCCCCGCCTTCCGTTCCGCGAAGTCCTTGAGCGCGCGCACGATCTCGATTTTCCGGCTGAAATACTGGGATTCGGTCTTGATGCCCGTCGCCAGCAGCGGCATCGCAACGGTCAGCACCACTTCCGACCCGGTTCGCACCCCCAGCACCTTCACGTCCTGGCCTGTGTCGGGATACTCTTTCTTGAACGCAGCGCCGTTCAGAAACTGCTCGACCTGAAACACCAGACGCTCGGTCACTGTGAGCGGCGCGTAGCCGACCGCTGCCGACGTATCGTTGGCCGCCGGTTCCCTTGGCCGCTCAGTAACGGAACGTAATTCCGCCGACGCCGGCTTGAGCTCAACCTGACATTCCAGGTGCTTGATAGGAGACACGCGCGGCAAGTGCTGCTTGAACCACCGGTACGCTGTCCGCTCCGCAATCTCTTTCACCGGGATTTGCTTACGTCGCCACTCAAACGTCGCGCGATCGCCTATGACCAGTCGCATCGGCGCGATAACGTATCCGCCACCCAGGCGGCATTCCACCTGCCCGGCAACCAGCAGGCCTTTGTCGGCGTTGAAATGCAGCACTCGTCCGCAGGTCTTGAGATAGGCCTGTGCCAGTTCGACCGCCACCCGTTCCATTACGAGATCGCAGATAGTGTCAGGGTGACCAAGGCCCTTCCGCTCCACGATCTCCATCGATTCATCGGCGAGCGGCATGCGCGTCGATTGAAAAATAATCGGATCGATCATCGCTATCGTCACCTCGCTCCGAGATCGCGTGACACCGGTGTGTTCGTTTTGGCCTGGCTCGATCCCATGTGACGCTTCGGCGCGAGAGCTTCGATGCGAAGCTTGACCCCCTCGGGATCATCGACACCGCGCAGCGACAGGAGCCGGTCGCTACTCGTGGATCGGATGATGACTGTACCGATCCCGAAGAAGCTCGCGAGCGGCCCCTGTCGGACCGTGATGTCGCGGACATCACTCAACATGATGGCATGAATCTCTCGACCAGTGTAGCCGTTTCGAACCACAACCCGATCCATGCTGACGCTGTAATGGGCCCACCGACGGACGAACACGGCACAGGCCACGAGGATCCCCGCCCCGACCAGCCACATTTCCCAGCCGCTCACTCCGAACCGCAGAAAGAGCAGCGCACGAAAACCTGCCATCAGGCTGAAGAAGTACAACCAGATAAAGTGAGCCCACGATGGGTAAGCCCGCCACACCACCGTCTCACCGGCTTGGAACGATTTGCCAGGCTCGGCCGACTTCACCATGAGCACAGACCAACTCCTCATAGCCGGGGTGAGCAAGGCCGATACCATGTAAACGGAGAGCGCAACGGGAGTAGCCCCTCGGAAAACCACGAGCTTGGAACAATAGGCCGGCCCGCATGCAAATCGTGCATGGGATATCTTGCTACAATGCCCCTGCCCGCCATGTAGTGAAACGCCACAAGAACGGCGGACCTTCGGGCGCCAAGACCAGGCAGGGAGGGGGAGAAGATTGCGTTACCATCAGGCGTTCGATCAGCCCGAGCAGTGACATTCACCACCTTACGGTGAGGCACCGGGTTTGCTGATCAGTCGCTTCATGAAGCTCGTTACTTTAGCGCTGTGGCTTGCGACCTTGCTCGCATTCCATTCGATCACTCTCATCCCGGGGTGCAGCACGGGCTCGCAGGGCAGCCCGCCGCCTGCCGATCCAGCCCGCCAAGCAGAGCGGGACCGGATGGTCGAGCAGCAGGTGCTGCCTCGTGGGATCAACAATCCGGCCGTTATCGCCGCCATGCGCCGTGTGCCACGCCATCGATTCGTTCCCGACACGTATGCTTCAATCGCCTACGCCGACGGAACCCTCCCGATCGGCCACGACCAAACCATCACGCAACCCTCCCTCGTCGCCTTCATGACCGAAGCGCTCGCCTTACGAGGCCACGAAAAAGTCCTGGAAATTGGAACCGGTTCGGGCTACCAAGCTGCAGTGCTCGCCGAAATCGCCTCCAAGGTGTATAGCATTGAAATCATCGAACCACTGGCCAACCGGGCAACGCGCACACTGGCGGAACTCGGTTACAATAACGTCACGGTGCGGGTGGGCGACGGCTATCTGGGCTGGCCGAGCGAAGCACCGTTCGACGCCATCATCGTCACGGCGGCACCCGATCACGTTCCCCAGCCGCTTCTCGACCAACTCGCGGTGGGAGGGCGGCTGATCATTCCAGTCGGTGAGTTCTTTTTCCAGCGCCTCATCCTGATTCAGCGCACGGCCAAAGGATATGAGCACACCGAACTGGTCCCAGTGCTTTTTGTTCCCATGACACGAGAAAAGCAGGCTGCCGATGTCGTCCAGCATCCGTGATTGCGGCAGCAGTGTTCATGAATAAGATGGGCAGTGTGAATCAGCCACAGTTCACGATCTTTCGCGCGACTCTCGCCTGGGTAGGACTCGCCTGGTTATGGGTCTGCCCTGCCTTCTCGGATGTTGACCCCCCGACAGCGGTTGTCCGCGCTACGATCAACGAAGTGATTCGCGTTCTTGAAGACGAGAAGTTGAAAGAGGCCAGCCAGTTGAAATATCGACGCCGCTTGCTCGAAGACGTCATCGCCCAACGCTTCGATTACACGGAGATGTCCAAACGGACCCTAGCCGCGAACTGGACGCCGCTGACCGACGAGCAACGCAAGGAATTCGTGGAGCTGTTCAAAGCTTTTCTCTCGGACCGCTATGCCGCGAAGATCGAGGGGTATGCCGGGGAGCAGGTGGAGTATCTGACCGAACGGCTGGAAGGTCAGTATGCGGAAGTACGCACGAAGCTGGTCTCCAACAAGGTCGAGATCCAGATGGATTACCGGCTCATCAACAGAGCCGGGAAGTGGTACGCTTACGACATCATTGTCGATGGGGTGAGTCTCGTAAAGAATTACCGCAGCCAGTTCACCAACATCATTCGGTCCTCCTCCTATCGGGAACTCGTTCGCAGGTTGCGGGAGCGGACGGTGACCGAAGACAAAAAGGAATGACGGCTAGCCGGATGCGGGAAACTTCTTCAGACCTATCCGGCCGGCCAACTCATGCAGCTTTTCATGGACGGATTCGTTGTTATAGGTCTGTATGTCGGCTAAAGCCTGGCAATAGTCCGTCATCGCCTCGAGCCACACCCTCTGGTTCTCGCACGTCGCCGGCCCCTCGCGCGCCTGCGCGATCCGCAGGGATGCCTCGTTCAGCCTCGCTGCCGCCTCCTCCAGATGTCTTGGCACCGCCATAGTTTCCTCCCCACCAGTGTGATGAATTATCGCACTAGGATCACCGATAGGCAGCCAGCGTGCCGGACGCGGCTTCCTCCATGAGATCCTCGATGGTCCGGCTGGAAACCACGGAAGTCCGACATTCGTCGGTGATATCGGAGCCAGGCCGGGCAGCATCATCGGTCCGCTTGATCAGCAACCACTGCCTTGGGCGCCCTTTCATGCGCACCAAGGCAAACCGGCCCTGCAGCCGTTTTCCATGGAGGTTGAAATCGAGGGTCCCCATCTTGAGCATCGCTTCGGGGGAAAGACCGCCTTTCTTCCCATCCATCACTTCGAACCATCCCCTGTCCCAGACTAGAACCGGCCCCGCTCCATACCGCCCTTCTTCGATGATGCCTTCGAAATCGGCATACTTCAGATCGTGGTCGGCAACCTCCACAGCAAGCCGCTTCACAGACGGATCGAGCGACGGGCCCTTGGGAATCGCCCAGGATTTCAGCACCCCACCGATCTCTAACCGGAAATCATAATGGAGATGCGAGGCATGATGCTTCTGAACGTTGAAGATCGCATGCTTCATACCGTCCGCCACACACGATGCGTGATGAGTGAGGGTGCAGGCCGCCGCCCATCACGAGGCATTACAGTTTGTAGCCAAACTGCCGGAGCAACGTCTTGCGATCGAGAATGTCCGCATCCTGTTCCACGCCTTTCGGTTTGAGCCCGTCCACGACACCGAGAATGCCCCGCCCCTGCTCCGTTTCAGCGAGAATCACCTCCACCGGGTTGGCTGTGGCGCAGTAAACGCCACAGACTTCCGGCACCTGGCGGATGGCGGATAGCACGTTAATGGGAAAACAGTTCTTCAGGAGGATCAGAAAGCTGTGCCCGGCTCCGACGGCAAACGCATTCGCCTTCGCCAAGTCGACCAACGCAGGATCTGTCCCGCTCCACCGTACGAGGCAGGGACCGGACGACTCACAGAAGGCCAATCCGAATGCGATGCCTGGCACGGTCGTCACCAATGCCTCGTGCAAGTCCTCCACGGTCTTGATGAAGTGAGCCTGGCCTAGAATGAGATTCGTGCCGTCCGGTTTGTGAATAGGAACGGCAAGGAGATTGATTGACATAACTTCGCCTCTACCGGAACAACTCTGACAATGTCTGATGCTCCCTGGCGTAGCATCAGATGTGCCAATAGGCTATCGCCGTGGGTCCCCTTTCGCATCGGCCCCGCCTTGCAAGCAACTCGCGCAGTTCTCGCTGCGCTTGAATTGCCGAAGTCTGCAACCAACTCCAATTCTCCGTTGCTCTTTGTCCAAAAACGCCACAGCTCTAGACCGAACCTGTAGCATCGCCCCCCAAATTGCAGGTATTGACCGATCGCCAAAGATCGTTATCTTATAACTGAGCGGAGGCCTCGGTGAGAGGAACACTCCACAGTAATGAGGTCAAGCGTAGAGGTGGTGTGCAGGCCCGTCGGGATGGCGGGAAGCCTAAAGCCTCTCCAAGATCTCCACCTTAGTACGCCGAGCTCTCTGGACCCGCCTCCGCTCCGGTTTTTTTATTGTCTTCTCCTACACCAATCCCCCTGCAACCTATTCCGGCGTGAGTGTTGGCATGCCGGCCTTCTACCGGACGATCAGCACCGAACAGGCCGCATGTACCAGCACTTTCTCCGACACACTGCCGAGCAAAAATCGCTTGATCGCTTTCATCCCTCGCGATCCCACAACGATCATCCGTGCTCCATGCCGAACCGCCGAATCTAAGATGACAAAGGCTGGATCGCCGTGCAGCATCTCTGTCACCACCTCATAGGGCCCTTTCTTTAACTCATCGGCCATTCGATGCACGAGTTCTTCTCCTTTATTTGCAACGAGATGCTTCAGGTCAACTTTGCCGCGTGACCCTAACGAGCGACCCATCCCTTCCGGTCCTCGCTGTGGCCAAACCGTCACGATCGTGGCATGAACAGGTCCCCTGAAAGGATAACGAATCAGAAACTGGACTGCCTTGTGCGACGACTCTGATCCATCCACTGCTACAAGGATCCGGTCCAGTTTGAGTACGGATCCTTTCACCACGAGGACGGAGCATGGCGCATAAGTAGCCACTTTCTGCGAGACCCCGCCGAGCAAGAACGACGGCGTGGCGGTCATCCCACGCTGGCCGACGACGATCAGATCGGCATGAGACTCTTCGGCGGTTTGGATGATGCTCTCCGCCGCATCGCCCGTGTCGGCGATCAGTCGCACGTGACTGCAGGCATCAGCCAGCTCCTGCTTCATTTCATGCAGCACACGTTCCGCCGCTTCCGATACCTCCTTACGATAGGCCTCAAGATACCCGGCCGGCATCTCCGGCGAGATGTAGGCATGCTTCAGCGCCTCCTCATCTACAACATTGAGAACATCCACAGCTAACGGTTCTGGGAAATGCCGAACCATGCGGGCGGCATTCTTCGAATCCGGTGATGCATCAACCGCGAGGAGAATTTTCATGGGCCCCTCTCTGAGCCTGTCTGCTCCAACAATTCTCTCACCAGACGGACCGGCAATGCCAGATGTACGCCGCTCACTCGCTGCAAGGCGGCCTGGTTGACCGCGATGACAGCCCCGGCACGGTTAAAGATCGGTGCGCCGCTGCTGCCCATGGCAGACCCTGCTTCGTACGTCAGTACATCAGGCGCGACGTCGGAGACATGCCCCTGCGTCGCCAGGGGGCGAATCAAGCCGCGATGGGCTACTTCCTCGGCCAGCCTCACCGGGTCCCGGCCTCTCGTCGCAAGGATCTCCTTGGTAACAGCCGCCTCCCCGCGCGCGAGCAGGGTGTCTATGCTGCCGGGATAACTCAGCATGATGATCGGTTCGCCGACTCGCGCAATGTGGCCCTCCGAGGCTAGCGTCACCGGGAGAACTCCCGTCGGGCGCCGGTCCGTTCTCAACAACGCTAGGTCTGTTTTCTCAGACAAGGCCACCAAGCGCAGCCGGTACGCCTCCGGCTGGTGAGGAAGAAACAGCCGCAGCAGGAGCATTTCCGGTTCGAAACCGGCGGCAATCGCCTGTTTCGCCGGTTCGAAGGACTCCCACATCCGCACCAGGTGTCGGTTCGTCATCACGGTGCCTTGCTCGTCGATCACAAAGGCGGTTCCCGCGAAAAAAATCGTGATCGGTGGAGCATGCCCCTCCACCGTGACCAATGTATTTCCCTTTTCATCTAAAAGCGGGTCGCCGCGGTCGTCGAAGCCCCGGTACCGCAATGGTCGGCCGGTCGCTTGCTCTCTGAATCCGTAGCTGCCTTGCAGAAGCCCGACCCCCTGCTCAAATCGGCGGGCGATCTCCTCAGCAAAGGTCTGTGTCTGCTGTAAGGCTGCGAGTTGCTCGCGAATCGCGCGAATATCTTCCTCAGGTTTTTGCTTTGCCTCTTGTTCCTTGAGCCGTTCCGTCAGAGTTGCGATTTCAGCTTCCTTCTGCCGACGAAGTTCCGCAGCCGCTTGCCGTTCCTGCTCGATACGACGCTCCAGCTCGGCCTGGGTGAGACGCCCGGTCTCCAGTTGGCCGATCAACTCCGCCATTCGCTGTTTCGCCGTTACGCCGGCCTGTTGCTGGCGATATACGGCCACGCTCAGGACCACAATGATCGCCAAGGGAACCAGGACCAGAAGGGCGGCTCCCAGCTTGCCCAGTGGCGAGGCATGCACCGCAATGTCCGTCAGAACATGGCGAAGCAAATAGACGGGCGACAGAAAGCGAGGATGTGGCGTGCGGACCACGATATCACGGGAGTCCACGACGATCGTGCGCAACGGTTTCGTCGCAGGAACACCATCCGGGGTGAGGCGGAACCTTACTTGTGGCCCATCATCGCCGAATTGGATCAGATCCCCATCTTCCAGCGTGGCTTCTGTTTTACGTTCACCATTGACGAGCAACGCGTTCTTGCCGCTGCGGTCCCGGATCATGGGCGTGTGATCCACAACGGACAATTCCGCATGGATAGGACAGACCGTCGCGTCGATGGTTGGATCGAACGCGATGCCGCAGTCCCCGCCGACCCCGAACGTCACGAAATCCGTATCGATAAATTGGGTACGGCCTCGCAGACTGCCCGTGAGATACACCAGCGTCATCCGCATCGCAATCCACTCCCACCCAGCAGCGAACAGCGAATAGCAGGTAGCGAGCAGCACGGATCTCTGAGCTATGCACTGTTCGCTCTGGGCCGGTAGCCATCGGCTGTCAGCTATTCGCTATCAGCTATTGGCTGTTCGCTGCCGGCTATTCGCTCCTCTTTCTAAACCCCACCCCGTCAATCGTGAGCACCTGTCCGTCGACCCTCGCCTTGGCGCCGAGGAAGGTGTCGGCAAGCCAGATGCCAGTGAGGAGATGATCGGTGACGTGCGGAATACGAAATCGACTCTGCCCTTCTGCAAGTACGGCAAAGGGGACGATTTGGTCGGTGGCAAACCGATCCAGCGTGGCACCGGATTCGAGATCATCGAGGAGTTGCTGCGCGACGTGTTTGCCGATCGACTCCGCCGACCGCCGCAACGCTCCGGCTTGATCGGCGCCGAGTCGGATTGCGCCGTTCAACTCCGCGAACAGCGCCAAGGCCGCGCCTGGTTGGAGCGAATCCACGTCGTAGCGCACTTCGATCTCAGCCCGGTATCCGGCGCGATCGAGGACGTGCCGAGCCGCCTCGGCCATGCGGTCGCTAACCCGGCGTGGCTCAAGATGAGAGGACAGCGATATCCCCCAGATGCGCCGGGGAAAGCCAAGGTGCTCAAGCTGGAGACTGTAGAGTGATGCCCGAACCGGGTTTGCCGATAAGTGCAGGATGCCTTCTCCTCTCGGCACATAGCCGGCGCGTCCCATCGTGATATCAGCATGAAGCCCCATTCGATTAAGCAACGGGACCATGACATGCTGGAGATGAAAGAAAGAAGGGGCAAAATCCTGAAACAGCCCGCCGCGGAGTTCCACATTCAACGCCGATGACGCGAAGGCCAGCACAGGCAAGATGGCCAGTCCCAGCATCGTCGTCGAGCCGGCGGTCCCAATATCCCACATGTAGTGGCGGCCTGTCTTGATCGAACCAGGATGGAAGATGAGTTCCTGCGAGCCAGGAGCCAGTCCTTCCGCTTTCCCGTTCACGAGATCGCGAATGGCTTCGACCACGCGGATATGCTGATGGCGGAGACCCGGCTTAGGCCGGCGAATCCGAGCATTGACGATGTGGACCGGCTGTCCGGTCAGGGCCGAAAACGCCACGGCCTGGCGGATGATCGTCCCGCTACCGGAGTATTGGGAGCCATCAATCTCAATCATAGATGCGCTCTCGGACCTTGCAGCAGCCCGGCGATCCGACTGTGGACGGGCTTCTAGCCCCCCGCACCGTCAAGATGCGGTTCAACCAGAGCCCAAAATTAACGGTTATACGCGGGGATGAGACAGAGGTTAGTTGAGGCGAGCGTTGCCGGTTCCAGCAAACAGCTTCTCGGCTTCGACTCGCGCAACCTGTTTCTGGCGATGTTCGATGATGACGGGATCGATCCGCTCGCCGCAGCTCACGCACCGCCATTCCACCATGCCGGTCTCGTGGACCTCTTCCGGCACCATCAGACCACCACAGCGATGGCAATGATCGATACGGACTTTCTTCTTTATGGACACAGTCGTCATACGCAGAACCCTCCTCGCAGTTGAATTCGACAGCCAACCCTTTGAGCCACAATGTCGAAAAAGGATTCATCGGCCTTTCGCTCTCTCAACAATGTCATATCCGAGGGACGCACCCTCGCCTTGTGCGAATTCACCGACGAGTGTTCTGATTGGACCGTTGGCGCGATTTTCCACTGACAACCCCCATGCCTGGTGAATTCTGCTACAGAACACGCACCTTCCACCCCACGCTGCTATCCTCGGACATGCAGATTCTCAAAGACTTTTCTGAACTTGTGGCCACCACCTGATGGTCTATGCCTTGCAGAACCCATGCTCACGCAGGTGTACTTCAGGTGTACTTATGGCATGGCCAACCATCATCAAGTCGCGGAGAGATTGGGACATCGTCCCGAATCTCCATGATTACCAGACCATCCGGGCGCAGTTCTCTTGGGAGCAAGCTCGACGAACGATTGACGGCCTCCCGGACACTCATGGTCTCAACATCGCCCACGAGGCGATCGATCGTCATGCCATAGGACCTCACGCTCACCATTTAGCTCTTCGTTGGCTCGGCAAGAACGGGAAGATCGAAGACTATTCGTATAGTCAACTCGGAGAGTTAACAAACCGCTTCGCCAATGCCCTACAACACCTTGGAGTGCAAAAAGGCGATCACGTCTTTGTGTTGGCCGGACGGATCCCGGAGCTTTATATTGCCGCGCTCGGCACCTTCAAACATGGCAGCGTCTTCAGCCCGTTGTTTTCAGCCTTTGGTCCTGAGCCGATCCGCGCACGACTCGCGATCGGCCAAGCCAAGGTCCTGGTAACAACCGAAACTCTTTACCAACGCAAGATCGCGGGCATCCGCGCGTTAGTTCCCAGCCTCGAACATGTCCTGCTCATTGGAGACGACCGCCAACCCACCGCCATACCGGGCACACGCGATTACAACCGGACCCTGCAGCAAGCCAGCCCGCACTTCACGATCGGCCCCACCGACCCGGAAGATATTGCCCTGCTCCACTTCACAAGCGGCACGACGGGCACCCCCAAAGGAGCGATTCATGTCCACAGCGCGGTTGTGGCCCATCATCTGACAGGGCAGCTCGCGTTAGATTTTCACAAGGACGACATCTTCTGGTGTACGGCGGATCCGGGCTGGGTTACCGGCACCTCCTATGGGATCATCGCGCCGCTCACGAACGGCATCACGAGCATCGTGGACGAGGCCGACTTTGAGGCGGAACGGTGGTACCGCGTTCTCCGGGATCAGCGCGTGACGATCTGGTACACCGCCCCGACCGCAATCCGGATGATGATGAAGGCCGGGACGGAACTCGTAAGGAAATACGATTTGCGCGCGCTCCGGTTTCTCGCCAGCGTCGGCGAACCGTTGAATCCGGAAGCAGTCGTCTGGGGACAAGAAGCCTTCGGCCGGCCGTTTCATGACAACTGGTGGCAGACCGAAACCGGCGGCATCATGATCGCGAACTATGCCGCGATGGATATCCGCCCCGGTTCAATGGGCCGACCGCTGCCGGGCATCGACGCCGGCATTGTCCGGAAGACGGATGACGGCCGAATTGAGGTCATCGAAAAACCGGATGTCCAGGGTGAGCTCGCGTTACGGCCCGGCTGGCCTTCGATGTTCCGGGGATATTGGAACGAGCCGGAGCGATATGAGAAATGTTTTGCCGGAGGCTGGTACCTGACCGGCGACCTCGCAAAACGCGACGAAGATGGGTACTTCTGGTTTGTGGGCCGGGCGGACGACGTGATTAAGACTTCGGGCCACTTGATCGGCCCGTTCGAAGTGGAAAGCGTACTGATTGAACACAAGGCTGTGGCTGAGGCAGGTGTGATCGGCAAGCCGGATCCCGTCGCGATGGAAGTCGTGGCGGCGTTCGTGTCGCTCAAAGATGGGTACGAACCGAGCGAGGCGCTCCGACGCGAGTTGATGGGGTTTGCCCGAGCCCGCCTTGGCGCTGTCGTCGCTCCGAAAGAAATCACGTTCCTCCCGACCCTCCCCAAAACACGCAGCGGCAAGATCATGCGGCGCCTGCTCAAGGCAAGAGAGTTGGGATTGCCGGAAGGGGATACGTCGACGTTGGAGGAAGGGTCGTGATTCGTCAACGGCTGACGCATGGCGAGTGACGATTGACGATAAAGATACCATGCCACTCGAACTGGATCGTGCCCACGCGCTCGAGCTGTTGCAGCAGATGCTCCGCATCCGTCGGTTCGAGGAAAAATGCGCAGAGCTTTACAGCCTGGGGAAGATTCGCGGCTTCCTGCACTTGTATATCGGAGAGGAAGCCGTGGCGGTCGGGGCCATGCCGGCCTTTACGGAAGACGACGCCGTCGTCGCCACGTACCGTGAGCACGGGCATGCCATGGTACGTGGAACGCCGATGGGCTCGCTCATGGCAGAACTATATGGCAAGTCCACCGGCTGCGCACGCGGTCGCGGGGGATCCATGCATTTTTTCGATGCCTCCCGCCGGTTCTACGGTGGCCTGGCCATCGTAGGCGGAGGCCTGCCCGTCGCGGTCGGACTGGCGCTGGCTGATCACCTCCAGCATCGTAAGCGAGTCACCGCCTGCTTCTTCGGCGACGGTGCCGTGGCTGAAGGCGAGTTTCACGAATCGCTGAACCTCGCCGCTCTCTGGAAACTACCCGTTCTCTTCTTGTGTGAGAACAACCTCTATGCGATGGGCACCGCGTTGGCTCGACACCAGTCCCAAACCGACATCGCTTTCAAGGCCCAGGCCTACGCTATCCCCGCCGACACAGTCGACGGCATGGACGTGCTCGCCGTCAAAGACGCCACACAGCGAGCCGCGGAGACGGTGCGACAAGGGCAGGGTCCCTACCTCATCGAGTACCGGACCTATCGGTTCCGCGCCCACTCGATGTACGACCCTGAACTCTACCGGACAAAAGAAGAAGTCGCGCAATGGAAGGAACGTGACCCGATCATGCTCTTCGAGGGACGCCTCCGAGAATGGAAATGCCTGACCTCCGATGATCTCACCCGAATGGAACAGGCTATCGCGACAGAAATCGAGGAAGCCGTAGCCTTCGCCGAGCGCAGCCCTTGGGAGCGAGTCGAGGATTTGACGAAGGATGTGTACACGCGCGCGTGAGCGCGCAGGCTATAGGCTATCGGTCAGGGCTCTTTACCTATCGTCTAGAGCCCATCGCCCATAGCCTAAAGGTTTCAATATGAAGATCACCTATCGTGAAGCGGTCCGCGCCGGTCTGCGCGAGGCTTTACAGAGCGATCCGCGCGTCTTCCTTATGGGAGAGGATGTCGGCAAGTACGGCGGGACCTACGCATGCAGCAAGGGCTTCCTCGATGAGTTCGGTCCGGAGCGCATTCGCGACACGCCCCTCTCGGAGAGCACCTTTGTTGGGGCCGGGATCGGGGCGGCGCTGGGCGGCATGCGTCCGATCGTGGAAGTGATGACCGTGAATTTCAGCTTGCTCGCACTCGATCAGATCGTGAACAATGCAGCGACGATTCGCCATATGTCCGGAGGGCAATTCTCCGTACCCTTGGTCGTCCGCATGGCGACAGGCGCAGGCCGTCAGGTTGCAGCACAACATTCGCACAGCTTGGAAGGTTGGTATGCCCACATTCCCGGCATCAAGGTACTGACGCCGGCAACGGTGACGGATGCCAAGGGCATGTTGCTGGCGGCTCTGAAGGAACCGGACCCGGTCTTCATTTTTGAGCACGCCTATCTGTACCCCATAGAGGGTGAGATCGATGAGTCGGCCCAGGCGGTGGATATCGCCAAGGCGGCGGTTCGCCGGCCGGGACGCGAGACCAGTCTCATCGCATTCGGCGGCTCCCTTTGGAAGGCGCTTGAGGCCGCGGATCAACTCGCCCAGGAAGGTATCGACGCCGAAGTGGTTGATCTCCGCGTCCTGCGGCCACTCGACAGTTCGACTGTGTTAGCCTCGGTACGCAAGACCCACCGCGCCGTCGTGATCGATGAAGGCTGGCGCACCGGCAGCTTCGCCGCCGAAGTGTCGGCGCAGATCATGGAAGGCGCCTTTTACGACTTGGAGCGACCCGTCGCACGCGTCTGCAGCGCCGAGGCTCCTATTCCTTACCCCAAGCATCTGGAAGATGCAGCGTTACCGAGTGTCGAGCGTATCGTCACCGCCGCGCGAGCACTTCTTGGTCGAAGTGAAAAGTAAAGGCATTCACTGGTGCCCCATGGCTGAGTTTGTGATGCCGACCCTCGGCGCCGACATGGCGGAAGGGACCTTGATTGCCTGGAAAAAGAAGGTCGGGGACCGGGTGGCCAAAGGCGAGATCATCGCGGAAGTGGACACCGAGAAGGCGGCGATTGAGATCGAGTCCTTTCTTACCGGGGTCATCGATCAATTACTCGTGCATCCAGGCGACACCGTTTCTGTCGGAACGGTAATGGCCGTCATTCGAGAGGAAGGCAAGATGGCACCGCCGGTAGAGGAACCGGGCCGTCTCCGTATTTCGCCCGCGGCGAAGAAGCTCGCAGCCGAACTCGGCGTCGATCCCTCCACCATCCAGGGAACCGGGCCGGGTGGAGCAATGACTCGCGACGATATCCTGCGCGCAGCGCAGGCGCGAGGCGAGAAGCCCCTTGTCCCCGGCAATGAAGCTGCCGATCGCCAAGCGCAGATGCGTCGGGTGATCGCTGCCGCCATGGCCCGGTCTAAACGCGAAATTCCCCATTACTATCTCAGCGCCACCATCGACATGGGCAGCGCAACGACCTGGCTCAGGGAAGAAAACCTGAAGCGCCCCGTCACAGAGCGATTGCTCTACAGCGCGTTGCTCATCAAGGCGGTCGCCTTGGCCTTGCGCCAAATCCCGGAACTCAATGCGGTCTGGAAAGGCACCGATGTCACGCCAAGCAAAGACATCCATGTGGGCGTGGCTATTTCATTGAGAGGAGGCGGGCTGGTTGCGCCGGCGCTGCACCACACAGATCAACTCAGTCTCAGCGATTTGATGCAGCGCTTTCAGGACTTGGTGAAACGAGCCCGCGCCGGGAGCCTGCGCAGTTCAGAGTTGTCTGACCCCACCATCACTGTGACGAGTCTTGGCGAACAGGGAGTCGAGACGGTCTTCGGCGTGATTTATCCTCCCCAGGTCGCACTGGTGGGATTCGGAAAAGTTGTGGACCGTCCGTGGGTCATCGATGGCCGGGTGGTCGCGCGCCCGGTGATCGCCGCCTCCCTGTCTGCAGACCATCGCGTCACAGACGGGCACCGGGGCGCACTCTTTCTTGCCGCCGTCGATCGATTGCTGCAGGATCCGAGCCGATTATGAATACGATGCTCGGCCTGACCAAGCGAGGTGCTTTATGCGTCTATATACGGTATCCCTCTTCCTCTCATGTGGAATGGTCGTATGCTTCGGATTGCTTGGACCGTCGCCTTCGGCACGGGCAATGACGCAAATTTTGCCCGACGCGGCGGTCGAAGCCGACCAAAACACCATCCTCGAGCTCATCAGCACATTCGACCAGGCACAGGAGGCAATCCGTGCCGGCAACCTCGATACGCTCATGTCCCTGTACTCTCAGAACTATCGCTATCACGGCTTGCATAAAGCGGACATTCGCGCGATCTGGGCAGAATTGTTCGCCAATTACGAGCTCATCGCGAATATCCACACCTTTTCGGCGATCAGGATCGTGGGCAAGGGGTCACAAGCCATGGCTGAAATCACGTGCACCGGCGCGTTGTGGGCGAATTCCAAGAACACCAAGCAGCGCATACCGATCGATAGCTGGCATCAAGAGGTTCACCATCTCATCAAGGAGAAAGGCGCGTGGCGCATCATCGGGAGCGCCGGCGGCGAGTCGCCTCGCCCCAGAAAATTCGGCACCGCACCTCACCCGCTTTTCTAGGAGCCTGCCCGACATTCCCGTTCGTGGCGAGGCGAAGGAGGCGCGAGCAGATGCGCGGCCGCAGGACCCGAAAAACCGGAGGCGTATTCGCTGGAATACGGTGAGGATTTTTCGGGGCCGAGAACAAAGCAGATGCTCGTGCATCGTTCGACGCAGCAGAATGCGTAATGTCGGACAGGCTCCTAACATGATTCCGACGTCGTCACCCGAGCAGGTGAAGCAAACCATTCTCCGCATTCTCGGTGAGATTGCGCCGGAAGCCGACTTGACGCGGATCAAACCGGATGTCAGTTTCCGCGATCAATTAGACATTGATTCGATGGACTTTCTTCATTTCGTGATCGGGCTGAATACATCGTTCCACATCGACATTCCGGAAGCCGATTATCCCAAGTACGCCACCCTCAACGGCTGCATCGAGCAACTTTTACCCAGGCGGTAACATGCGGACCAACCAGGACTATGCCGACCGGACGATCCTTCGCGTTCTCGTTGGCTCACAAGCCCACGGCTTGGCAAGCCCGGAAAGCGACAAGGATTTTCGCAGCGTGTTCGTGGTCCCGACGGAGGAGATGTTCCGCCTCGGCTTCAAGTATCAGGGGACGCGCATGGTGAAGGAAGAAGCCGATGAGACCTCATGGGAAGTCGGCCATTTTCTCCGGTTGGCGACCCAATGCCATCCGCTCGCGCTCGAGACCCTTGTGGCTCCGGTCGTCGCCATGGATGAGTGGGGCACCGAGCTACGGCGGCTTTTCCCTCATGTGTGGTCGGCCAAGGGTGCGTATGAGGCCTTTCTCAACTATTGCGACAACCAGCGAAAGAAAATGCTTGATAAGAAGGACGACCGTCCGGCCAAGTATGCCGCAGCCTACCTTCGGGTGTTATTCAACTTGTGTGAACTGCTTGAGCGGGAAACGTTCAGCATCCGGATTGCAGAAACGCCGGTGGGGGAAACCATTCGAAAAATTAAAGAGGGAAACTACCGTGTCGGTGAGGTGATCGACCTCGGCGAGCACTGGGCTCAGGAAGCAACCCATCGCCTCGCACGTTGCACGCACAAGGCTACGTTGGGAATGGTCGATGATTTTTTGATCAGGATTCGGAAGGCGTTTCTCGGATAAAAAACAACCCGCCTCTGTGTGAAGACCGGGCCTGCCGACTGGCCGAGATCGATCCAAACAACCCGATGGACCTTACACACCTGGCTGTCCCGCGCTTCCCACTCATCGGGCTTGCATCAACAGCCGTGCCTCCTACTGGCACCGAGATGGAAGCGCGTCCCTTCAGACCCAATCCCGCAACTGGCACAAGCGCGATCCCCGACTCTCACTCACGGCACAGAGGCGGGGGCTGATTCTTACCCTGGCCACACCTCCCTTCGCTAGATACATAAGCATGATGCCGTCAGGGTCAAGGGTTGTGCCAGGCGGCCTCCGGGGTAAATCACGTCGCGGTTGAGGTAATTGGCAACAGAAAACCCGGGTAACGCTGACCCGATATTCCCCACCTCTCCACGGTTCTCGCCATCCTCCACCACGCCCGACCATCCTAACACTGCGTTGTATAGACTTTTTGTGGCGCCATCCACTCACAGAACCAGGTGGCATTTAGGATGCAAGAAAGGTGTTATCGAAGCCGATCCTTTTCGGAGAACACGAATAACCACCAACATGGGAAGGGGGGAGTTGTCATGAGCGCATTGACACGCTGGGAACCGTCCAAGACTCGTTGGGATCCGTTCAAAGAAATGGAGGAGATGGAGAAGCGCCTCTCAACTTGGTTGAGGCACCCGCTGCTCCGTCGTGACAGCGAGAAGGAAGCCATGACGGTCGCTGAATGGTCGCCGCTCGTGGATATTACGGAAGATGACAAGGAATACCTCATCAAGGCTGAGCTGCCCGAGGTCAAGAAGGAAGACGTAACGCTGTCGGTGCAGGACAATGTGCTCTCGATTTCCGGCGAACGCAAATATGAGAAGGAAGAGAAGGGCAAGAAGTATCACCGCGTCGAGCGCGCCTACGGCAGCTTTATGCGGAGCTTCACACTCCCTGAAGATGCGGACGGAAGCAAGATTGCCGCCGAGTACAAGAACGGAGTGTTACACGTTCACCTGCCGAAGTCGGAGAAGGCCAAGCCGAAGGCGATCGAGATTAAGGTGACTTGACACGCTGGCCAAGGAGGGTCTTATGATACGCCACCCTCACTATCTTGAAATTCCTTGGAGTCTCCACTGGCACGATGAGCCGCACACGGTGCACCATCATCTGTGGTGGCTGATCGCGGCTTTGACGATCCTGGCGATCTTCCTGATCGGAGTCGGCGTCACCAGTGGGATTGTATGAGTTCGGCCCACACAGCCGGGAAGGAGCACAAGTGATTTTTCAGAATCGCGAAGAAGCCGGTCGCCGGCTCGCAAGCGAGTTACTGCAGTATCGCGAAGATCCTGCCGGCTTGATCTTGGCGCTCCCCCGCGGGGGTGTGGCTGTCGGGTATCAGCTCAGCCTGGCACTCCACCTCCCGCTGGACGTATTCATTACGCGCAAGATCGGCGCACCGGGTAACCCGGAATTCGCGCTAGGAGCCGTCAGCGAGACAGGCACGGTGTATCTCAACCCGGATACGGTGACCGACTTCCGCCTGTCGATCAACGATGTCGAGGAACTCGTACGCGCTCAACAGAATGAGATCGCGCGGCGCCACGCCCTGTACCGGCAAGGACGGCGCTTGCCGTCGTTGACCGACCGGGTAGTCATCCTGGTGGATGACGGCATCGCCACCGGCGCGACCTTCTTCGCCTCTGCGGACGCCATCCGGCACATGAAGCCGCGGCGCCTGGTGGGTGCGATCCCGGTTGGGCCGGCAGAGACGATTGTGGAAGCGCAGCAACGAGTGGATGAACTCATCGTACTGGCGACCCCGGATCCGTTTTGGGCCGTCGGTAACCATTATGTGGATTTCACGCAAGTCGAAGACCACGATGTGTTGGAATATCTCAATTTGGCCGAGGAAGCGTTCCGCGAGCGAACCGAGCGAACGCATTCCTCATCAGCCTAAACAGGCAGAGGAGCACGCATGGCAGCAAAAGTCAAAACACCAGCGGGGTTGGGTGCCAGACGGGACCGGACTGTACAAGAGTATCAGCACGATACATATAAGCTTCGGGGGAAGTTGAAGGGACCCACCGTTTGTCCGCAATGCGACGCCGTGTTCCACAAGGGGCGCTGGACCTGGGGGCCTGCGCCGAGTGAGGCCGACCAGGCGATCTGTCCGGCTTGCCATCGCATTCACGATAAGTATCCGAAGGGCCTCGTGACGGTCAGCGGTTCGTTCAAAGACGAGAACCGCGAGCAGGTGATGGGAGTGATTCACAATGCGGAAGCGACGGAAAAGGAGGAACATCCGCTCTCGCGGATCATGAACATCGAACAGCGGCCTGAAGGACTTGTCATTTCC
Organism: Nitrospiraceae bacterium; assembly: GCA_037442105.1. Classification (GTDB taxonomy): domain Bacteria; phylum Nitrospirota; class Nitrospiria; order Nitrospirales; family Nitrospiraceae; genus JBBIQV01. The sequence continues at coordinate 27,856 of JBBIQV010000013.1, forward strand.
ACGACCGACACGCACCTGCCCCGGCGGATCGGCGAAGCGCTCCATCACGCGTATCATGGGAGTTTGGCATTCCACTACGACCAGGATGAAGATTTCATCCGAGTGACGTGGAGTCGGTAGGCCCATTCAATGGCGCACCTTGCTCAACGATTCGTACGTGGGCGCGAGAAGACGCGTTCGGACACAGAAAGGGAGGTTAAAGCCGTGATGAGAGCGAAGGTGTGGCACTGGGGACTGGCCCTGGCTATGGTCATCATAAATCCGGCAGTCTCCTCTCTTGGCATGGCGTCGGAGGCGCTGGTTCGGACCGTGCGGGGGGCAGTGATCGCGACCAATCTCCAGGACGACCCGCAGACCATCGTTGTGAAAGTCATCGTGCAGAACAAGGAAGAGTTGATCGTGGGAGCCCGAGTACCGGCAGATACGCGAATCACACGTGGCAAGCACCCAACCACCTTGGCGGAGATCAAGGCGGGCGAATCGGTGGAATTCACGTACCACAAGGTTTCAGACGGCCTTGTGGCACGATCCATTCACGTTCGATGACGCGAGGAGCGGTTATGCCGGGACGGGCACAGGTTCAACTTATCAGTCTGACGCTCTGCTTTGCCATGTTCACGATGGTGGGAGGATGCGCCGGCCGAAAAATCACGACTGCGGTAGGAGACCAGGCCTTTGTGGCTGGTCCTCCGCCTCGAGCGCCTGTCGTCGAAGAAGCGACAGCGACCTCCCCCTCTCCTTTACTACCGGAGCCGCCTCCCTCGCCAACGGAGCCGCCTCGGGAGCAGCTACAGCCGCTCGTCCCCCCGGAAATCGCAAAAGTGGAGCCTCCGGTGAGTGCGAAACCCCCGGTAAGAATAGAGCCGGCTGCGCCCGCTCCGGTCGAAGCGCCTCCCATTAAAGCTCCACCCGTTGAAGAGGTCCGAGTCGAGGAGCAGCCGATCACACCCGCACCACCTCCTCCGCTTGAACCGGTTGAATCGGCTGTTCAACCGATGCCACCACCGCCACCGCCTCTGCAACCGGCAGTTCCACCCAGGCTGCCGGCCTCCGCTCTATCCGATGTCTATTTCGATTTTGACCGGTTTTCTATTCGAGCTGACGCACAGGCCCAGTTGGAAACCAATGCCGGACTGCTCAAATCCCAGGGGGACTGGAAGGTCCTGATCGAAGGCCACTGCGACGAACGAGGTACGACCGCTTATAACTTGGTGCTGGGAGAACGGCGCGCACAGGCGGTCAAGCAATATTTGCTGGACCTGGGAGTGTCGGCCTCACAGATTCAGATCACCAGCTACGGCAAAGAGCGTCCCTTCTGCGGAGAGCATAGTGAAGCCTGTTGGCAGTCGAATCGACGCGCACATTTTATGGATGCCGATCACAAATGAAATGCATGTGACGCGTTCGTCACATACAGACAAAAGGAGGATCGAGTGAGACACCGGCTTGCAGGACTTGCTTGGGGAATCGGCTTTTTACTCTTACTAGGCTGTGCTGGGAAAGGCGAGATTATTCCTATTCAGGTTCAACCTACTCTGCCCGGTACGGAGAAAGCCGTCAAATCTGTCGACCATCTTCGTGTAGCAGTCCAATCATTCGAAGATGCGCGAGTCACCAAAGGACGACTCGGTGTGCGAACCCACTTGTGGGGCGGTGAGAGTTACTTCGACGTGCCGGGAGGTAAACCGGGTGAGGCGGCAGCTCAAGCGCTGGCCGATTATCTCGGCGCAAGGGGATGGCATGTGCTGAAGCAGGGAGCGACCGACGGAGCCGATGTCGTCCTCTCAGGCCAAGTTCTGGAGCTGGCCGTCCATGCCAAGAGCGGGGTCGGCTTCACAAAAATCACCACCGACACGAAATTGGCCTTCCAAGCGCAGAACACAGCGGACGGCAGTCTTGTGCGCCTGACCCTCAGCGGAGCCGGATCGGACAGCGTCTTCTGGTTCGACCCCGAAGACGCGCAAGCGCTCCTGAATGATGTGCTGGCGGACAGTTTTGCCAAACTCGTGCGCGACACGAAAGTTGAGCAGAACCGATTGCTGCTCCGTTGAGGACAGGGGAGAGAGTGCGCCGACGACTTGCCGGATATCGGGAGGTATGGCCATGAAAGTCCAAGACATTATGACCCGTGAAGTTCAGTGTTGCGGGCCGGATACCAACTTGGCGGCCGCGGCCAAAATGATGTGGGACAGCGACTGCGGAGTGCTGCCGGTGCTCAACGTGGAGGGGCGGGTGTTGGGCATAATCACGGACCGTGACATCTGCATGTCCGTAGCGACAAAGAACAAGCCCGCCTCGGCCATCACCGTGTGGGAGACAATTACACCCAAAGCCTATACCTGCCGTCCCTCCGACGACGTGCGCGCGGCATTGGACATCATGAAGCGCGAGCGGGTACGCCGGCTCCCGGTCATCGATGAGGATGGGGTTCTCCAAGGGATGATCGCCCTGAACGACATCGTGTTGCACGCCGGAGAGACGAAAGGACGGGAAACTCCGGAACTCTCCTGCGAAGACGTGCTGCGCACGCTGAAAGCCATCAGCGCGCACCGCGTGCTCGTGGGAATCTAAAACAGAATTGAGTCATCCGTTCATTGCCTCATTGAATCAATGATTCAATGGATCAATCGTCAATAAGAGGGCCAGATGTATCGCCGCGTCATGGCGTTCGACTTTGACGGAACCCTCGCGATTAATGGTGACGTACCCCTTGACGTTGAAACGGCATTGGAGCGATGCCGCGACAGTGGCCATATCTTGTTTCTCGTGACCGGCCGGCGGTTCGAGACCGTCACACTCGGCCACCTCGGCGAACTCTTCGCGGGGATCGTGTGGGAAAACGGCGCCGTGCTGACGCACACGGCGAGCGGAGAGACGTACCTTCCATTCGGCCAACTCGATCCGCGTTTACTCAAGGCGATAGAAGAAGCGAACATTCCGTGTGAGCGTGGCCTCGCGATCGCCGCTACCTGGACGCCGCATGACCGGCCGCTCTGGTCGGCACTCAGCTCCCACGGCGGCAGTACGTCGGTCGAATACAACAAAGGCGCCGTCATGGTGTTGCCTCCGGGCGCAACCAAAGGAGCAGGCCTCGAGCGGCTGCTCGCGCTGTGCGGGTTATCTCCTCGGAACCTCGCGGCGTTCGGCGATGCCGAGAACGATCTGTCCATGCTGACGCTGGCTGAAGTTGCTGTGGCGGTGGCCGATGCAGTCCCGGCCGTCATAGAGGCGGCCGACGTCGTCGCAAAAGCGCCGGGACCCAGCGGGGTCCTGGAAGTGCTTGAGCAGTACCCGCTTAGTGGGCGCTTCCTTGACATCCCGCTGAAACACGAGCGGCCGATCGTGCTGGGACAGACCGACGCGGGAGCAGTTGCCATGATGCCGGCCGCTCGTCTGGTCGGACGGAATCTGGGAGTGTTCGGCAACTCCGGAACCGGTAAATCCTGGATCGTCGGCTTGATTGCGGAAGGACTCCACCATACCGATTATCAGGTCCTGCTGATCGACCCCGAGGGAGACTTCCGCGGAATGCGCGTCTTGCCGCGTTTCATCTCGGTCAGCGGTGATCGAGCGTCACTGCCGCCGCCGTCCGCGGTCGTATCGCTCCTCGACGACGGGGGCGTGTCCCTGGTACTCGACCTCAGCCAATATCCCGTCACCCTGCGCAACAATTATGTCGCCGAGCTGATTCGGGCCCTGCGTCCGGTTCGCGAACGGAAGTTCCGCCCCCATTGGATCGTCCTCGACGAAGCGCAGGAGTTCCTGTTCGAGGGGAGCAACGTCGCCGCGATGGTCCATCCACTGCTGGATGCCGGCGGATGGGCGTTCGTCTCCTACCGGCCGGACCGGTTGAGCGTTCCGGTGTTGCAATCGCTCCACCATTGCCTGGTAACCCGCTTGACCGACAACCAGATCGTCGGCAGCCTGCGCGAACATTGCAGCGCTTGCGGGTTGCAGAGCGCGGATCTCGAACAAATTCCCATGGGAAGCGCCATGCTTTGCGACGGAGAACTTGTGCGCATGCGGCCCGCGATCCGCCGTGTGCCCCATATCCGCCATCTGTACAAGTACCTGGACGTGCCCTTGCCATCGCACAAGCGCTTCCGTTTTCGCGACGCGATGAGCGGGATCGGCAAGGAAGCCGCCAGCCTCTACGAGTTTCTCACCTTCATCCCGACACTGCCTATCGACAGTTTGGAGTACCACGACCGCCGAGAGGATTTTATTCAGTGGGCCGAGTCCACGTTGGGAGATCTGGCCCTCGCAACCAAGTTGCGCAAAATCGCGAACCGTCACTATCAGGGCGAGGAACTGCGCCAGGCGCTCCAGCGTGTGGTCGCAAGTCACTATGAAGAACTCAGTGCGCTACGGTAAGGCCGCCATGGGAGGTTGACATGATCCACAAACGCCGCGCGGTGCGTTACGCCACTGTCTCTGTCCTGCTGCTGTCCCTTGCCGTCGTATCCATCTCAGCCGGCGAGCCTCCGGAGGGACAGACTGCGCAAGAGCGGCGGATCGAGATCATGATTCGCAATTATGATTTCATGCTGGCACAGCCCGGACCGATACGACTGGGAGGCCCGACGGTCATCATCCTGCGCAATCAGGACATTGTGCGTCACGGATTTACCTCCCCGGTCTTGCCGTCGCTCCAACTCCTCGTCGAGGGGGAAGGGCTGTCCGCATACGGGAAAGGCGTCGAGGGTTTCTACGTCGATCCCGGCAAGACGCTTGTGATCCACTTGACTCCCGAGCGTGCGGGTAATTATTCCTTTCGCTGCGACTTGCACCCGCAGATGAAAGGAGAACTCTTCCTGCTCGAAGTTCCCGCGGCGTAGAAACCGCAAGAGCGGAAAAGGAGCGCCATGTTTCGACGGAAGGGGAAAGGAGAAATTGGGCTTGGCTTAGGCATTCTGCTGGCTCTTTGTCCGGTCGTTGTTCCTGTTTCGGCACAGACCGAGATCCTTCCCGGCTCGGTAGGCACCCTCGACAGTCAAACGGTCGACGCTGTGGTCGCCGTGTTCCACAAGGCTGACGAAGCGGTCCACAATCGGGATCTTGACGCGGTCATGGCCTTGTATTCCGAGCAGTACAACTACCACGGACTCAGAAAGGCCGACATTCGCAAAGTGTGGGCTGATCTCTTTGACGAGTACCGCGAGATCTCCGACAGGCACCTCTTTTCCAAAATTGCCAAGACCCGATCCGGGTCTATGGGGATCATTGAAATCACCTGTACTGGGAGCCTATCGGGCATCTCAACAACCAGCGGGCTGCATATCCCGATCGACAGTTGGTATGAAGAGACCCATTACCTGGCGCTCGAAGACGGCGTGTGGCGCATTCGCGGGAATGCGGGTGAGGCGCCGCGGGTGTTACCCTTCGGCACCGCGCCCCATCCGTTGTTCTGAACCACGGGGACACTATGAAGATCACCATCGGAGTCGATTGGTCGGACCAAGCCTTTGCCGCCGTGCAACAGGCTCTTCACCTCTACCGCAGCACCGAGGTGACATTGGTCCATGGCGTTGACCTCGGCATCTTCGAATATCCGATCGTCGCCGAAGCAGCCAACATGCAAGGGTACGACGACTTTCGCCGGGCCATGCTCGACGCCGGACGCCAGCTTATGGAGCGGACGTCGAATCTGATCCCTCCGGACAGCCCATCGGTGAGAACAGTGTGCGAGTTCGGCAGTCCTGCTCGAGTCATTCTCGATACGGCACAAGCCACTGCCGCGGATCTGATCGCGGTCGGCGCTCGCGGGCGGGGCCGCATCATGGAACTCATGCTCGGCAGCGTTTCCCATCGCGTGCTCATGCATGCGTCCCAGTCCACCCTGGTAGCCAAAGGACCTCCGAGACCCATCCAGCGAGTGCTGGTGGCCATTGAAGGCAGTGAGGACGCTCAGTATATTCACAAGTGGCTCCTTGCGCATCCGTTCAAGAACCCGGTAGAACTCACCGTCCTAACGGTCGTACAATCGCTTCGGCTGACAGATCCGTTCCATACCGTCGGTCTGGAAGCCTGGTCGGACGCCGCCATGCGTTTTGGTGAGGACCTGGTGAAGACCACGGCCGCCTCTCTTGCAAGTCCCTTCCACACGGTAGGCACACTCGTCTGTACCGGTGAGCCTGCGGACACCGTGGCACAGCAGTCCAACAAGTTCGATCTCGTCATTGTCGGATCGCATGGACGCAAAGGAGTAGAACGTTTCCTTCTGGGCAGCGTCTCACATTCGATCATCCATCGGGCAAGTTGCCCGATCCTAGTCGTGCGCTGATTGTTGAAGGCCCATGGGCTTCCACTGCTTGAGCCATCAACGACAAGGAGTCACAAGTATGAAAGATTTTATCGTTGCGGGCACCGTCACCCTCATCATCCTCAGCAGCGCGTGGGTCGCGGCACAGACCGCACGGGGCAATCCGCAGACAGGCCAGGTCGTGTATGAGCAGCACTGTCTCCGCTGTCACGGCGATAAGTTGGACGGGAACGGGCCGGACGGTCACTATCTCATCGTCCCGCCGGCAAACTTGCAATCACCACAGTCGCGCGCGAAAACCGACTGGGAGCTTCTGATCACCATCTCGAACGGGGTGTTGTTCAGCCCCATGCACGGATTCCGCGGACGGCTGACGGACCAGCAAATGCTCGATGTGCTCTCCTATATCCGGATGATGGCCCCGTTCGACGCCGTCAGTTAGCCCGCATTATTCCTGACGGTTCGCCGCGAAATCAGCGAATAGCAAGTAGGGCATAGCTCAAGAGGGCCGCTTTGTCTCCGGCTGCTCGCTGTTCGCAACCAGCTACTCATTTTGGGCGATTGCAGTAGAAGCAATCATTAATCATGCCGGTTAGGCGGCTTATCACATGAGCAGGTGGCACCGGCAACGATGGATGTCAGTCGAGGCAAAGCAATGATGCCCCTGGAGGACCACCTGCAGGAACCGGTGACTCAAAGACGATCGATCCCCCTGCGCATAGATAAAGGGACGTGCTACGCGATGTTTGCCTACGATGTCGGCCGAGGGGTCGATCTCGACAAGGCTGAAGGGCTGATCACGGCCATCAAGCAGCGCGGCCGCATCAAGCACAAGCGTCGCGCGCCGTCTTACTTTGACTATCGTCCACCTCCCCTTCGCGTCACGGTAGAAATCGACCCTCTGGTACTGGGGCTGTACCGAACCGGCCCGAACGTCGACCTCCTGCTGTATGACTTTGCGGCGGTCTCCGTAACCTATGCCATCCCGCTGGACGGAGAGTTTGCTCGTCTGTTGTCCCTCAGCCTGGATCTCTACGAAAACGAGTTGCTCCTGGCGGACTCCAAACGGCGGGTCGACGATTTATTGATGGCGATCGAGCGCACAGTGGAACGACCCCATATCGCGGATTCCGTCGAAAGCTACGCTCTCTTTCTCATCGAAGCGTCCGCTCCGGCATTTTACGGAACGGATCTTGTCACAACGCACGTCCAAGACATCGCTCAATTGCTCCGATCCGAAGCGCCGCGCTTGGGAGAACAGGAAGTTCGTGATGCGACCGGGCAGCGCATCGCCTTTGGACCGGACGACATCACCATCATTGACTGGAACGCCGCGTTGATCTTCGGCCATGAGATGGACGACGTTCGAGCCGTGCTGGAGTTCGCCAATGTGGAACTGCTGGAGATGCGGCTCCTCGATGAGCAACTGGATCGCGCGCTCGACCATGCCTATGAGGCCTTGTCGAAACGGCAATGGGAACGTTTTGCCTTCCCGGCGCGCTTTCGCGCCGATCTTCGCCGTATCGCTCGGCTGCAGGTGGACAGTGCGATCCTCTTCGAGCGCGTGACGAACACGCTCAAACTGTTCGGCGATCAATACTTAGCTCGCGTGTATCGACTCGCCTCCCAGCGGTTTCACTTGGAGTCTTGGGACGCCAGCATCATGAGAAAACTTCAGACCCTGGAAAGCATTTACGGCAAAATGGCGGATACCGTTGCGACCCGTCGTATGGAAGTACTGGAATGGATCATTATCCTGCTCATTGCCGTTTCGATCGGGGTGTCGTTGCTGCCCGATCTCGGCAGCCCGTGAGTCGACGCTGTAAAGGATTCTATGTGAAGCCCGTTCGTCCTCTCTACATTCCACCACTCATATTCGACCACGTTCAATCGGGTCAACTGATCCTCCGGGACGGAACCACTGCCGCCATTCGCCTCTCGCAACCGGCGGATCAGGAGGCCATGCAACGCTTCGTCGACCGGCTGTCACCGGAGTCAAAACGCCACCGCTTCTTTTCTGAGGGCGTTCCGCCCGAAGACGTGATCGCCGCGCTGTGCGATTCGTCTCACCCACGCGCTCAACTGACACTCGTCGTCACGCGCGTCCAGGCAAGGGAGTTGCAAATCATCGCGGCCGGTTCCTACCTCGCTAGGGACGAACGCACGGCTGAAGTCGCGATGGCCGTCGACGACGATTTTCATGGCAAGGGACTGGGAACCCTCTTACTCGAACGACTGGCGATGCTGGCCATCCGCCACGGCTTCACGCAACTCTGGGCAGTCACTCATGCGGACAATCTTGCGATGCGCGAAGTGTTCCGGGAATCAGGCTATTCGATGCGAGCGAGCTGCGAAGGGACCACGATGGAGGTCGAGTTGTCCCTCATCCCGACCGAAACGAGCGTCGCGCGCGCCGACCTCCGCGAGCGGATTGCGACGACCGCGTCGCTCAGGCCATTTTTTCATCCGCACACGGTCGCGGTGATCGGTGCGTCGCGGGACCCCAAGAGTATTGGCTTTCACCTGTTGGAAGCATTGACGGCCAATCGCTTTCAGGGCCGCGTGTATCCGGTCAATCCGAACGCGACAGAAATCGCGGGGGTTCCGGTTTACCCATCATTGAAGGCCATCCCCGGCCAAGTGGATTTGGCCATTATTGCCGTCCCGCGCGGCGCGGTCCTGACGGTGGTTGATGATTGCGCCGCAAAAGGGGTCCGCGCGCTCATTGTCATCACCGCCGGGTTTGCGGAGGTCGGCGCAGAAGGCCGGACTCTTCAAGATCGCCTGCTGAAGAAAGTGCGGGAATATGGGATGCGGATGGTCGGCCCGAATTGCTTCGGGTTGTTGAACGCGGACCCGGCGATCCGGCTCAACGCCACTTTTTCCGCCGCCTTTCCGCCATCGGGGCGGGTGGCCATATCGTCGCAAAGCGGGGCCTTGGGTGCGGCTATTTTGGCCGCCGCTCGCCGGCTACAACTCGGCATCTCGACTTTTGTCAGCGTCGGCAACAAGGCGGATGTGTCCGGCAACGATCTCTTACAGTATTGGGAAGAAGATCCGGCCACCGACGTCATCCTCCTCTATCTGGAGTCGTTCGGTAACCCGCGCCGCTTCTCTCGCATTGCCCGCCGTGTGAGCCTTCGCAAACCGATCGTTGCCGTGAAGGCCGGGCGCACGCAGTCCGGGAGGCGAGCCGCCGGGTCCCACACGGCCGCGCTGGCGGCCAGCGATGTCGCCGTCGAAGCTCTGTTTCGCCAAACCGGAGTGATCCGCGCTGAGACATTGGAAGAGATATTCGCACTGGCGGCCGGCCTCGCAGATCAGCCGTTGCCGGCTGGCCGTCGAGTAGGCATCATCACCAATGCCGGCGGCCCCGCAATCTTGTGCACGGACGCCTGCGAAACCGGAGGCTTGACCGTCCCCGAGCTTTCCGACCGGACAAAAGCCAAGCTTGCATCGTTTCTGCCGCCTGCGGCCGCGCTGAAAAACCCGGTCGATCTCATTGCCTCGGCCACGCCGGAGCAATACGCCAACGCCGTCACCACCATCCTCACGTCCGGCGACATTGACGCTCTGATCGTCTTGTATGTGTCCGTAACGGCTGCCGACACAGCCCCCATTGCGGAAGGCATTCGCGCGGGCATCGTGGCGGCTCGTGACGCCGGCGGGAAAGGGAAGCCCGTGTTCATCTGCTGGATGGCGGAAGGTGATCGGGAGCGAATATTCTTGCTCCCCGGAGAAACGATCCCGACCTACGCGTTGCCGGAGATTCCGGCGCGTGTCCTCAGCAAAGCCGCAACGTACAGGGAGTGGCGGAGTCAGCCGCCGGGCATGATCCCGGACTTCGACGACCTGGACATCGACGTCGCCAGAACAGTCTGCGCGAAGGCGATGGCGCTACGAGGCGCCGGCTGGCTGACGACAGAAGAGACTCGAACAGTGCTGACTGCTCTGCGCCTGCCGGTTCCGCCCGGCGGCGTCGCCCGGACTGCCGATGAAGCCGCAATACTGGCAACACAGATCGGTTTTCCGGTCGCAGTCAAGCTGGCTTCGCATCTGGTCGTTCACAAGACTGAAATCGGCGGAGTCTGCTTGAACCTCAACAGAGAGTCCGAAGTCCGTGAGGCCTTTGAAGCCATTCGGGATCGCCTCGCGAAGGATGACAACCTGGTCGCGATGCAAGGGGTGCTGGTGCAGCCGATGGTCTCAGGCGGCGTGGAAGTCATGGTCGGCATGACCCAAGATCCGCTGTTCGGCCCGCTGATGGCGTTCGGCCTCGGCGGGATTCATGTCGAAATTCTCGGCGATGTGCGCTTTCGTATCACTCCACTGACCGACCGAGACGCGGCTGAGATGGTACGCGAGATCAAGGGCTACCGGTTGCTCAACGGCTACCGTGGCCACCCACCGGCCGACATCGAAGCAATCGAAGAGCTATTGCTGCGCATCTCGCGGCTCGTCGAAGAGATTCCGGAGATCGGTACGCTGGATCTCAACCCGATCTTCGCCCTCCCACCCGGGCAGGGCTGCCGAATCGTGGATGCGAGAATCCGCATCGGACCAGCCGGCTGACGGCTGCATTGACGGGGCTGCAGAGCAGGGATTATGGTATTTCAGTTATGTATTCATCCATTGTGCTCCCACGTATCACCCAGGAGGTCTCGCCATGGAACCTGCCAGGAAACAAGAGTACTGGGGTACAGTCAGAGAGCTGGACTATCAATCAGACTCTGAAGAAGAGCGGGAGATACAGGAATGGGAGACGAAGCTGGGGAAGATCATTTTTTATCTCACATGCGCTCTCAGCATCTGGTTCTTCTACTGGTTGAACGGCATTCAATGTCCATGTTGAACACCGCCCTCGCGCGATTCATGGCGATTCGCCGCCCAATCAACATGGTGAACAGCCGTTCGCGAGCCCAAAGTAGCTGAGAGCCCTTCGCCGTCAGCTATTCGCCTCTTGGCGGCCGCAGCAGGACTGATAGCGCTCTTCCGGGATATCTTTCATATCCGCGAACACCTTGTTCCGTTCCGTTTGATCGAGCACTTGATCGATCCCCGGATAGAGCACGCGCTCTTCTTTGAGATTATGGGCTTCGAGCAGCCGGAGCAGGTCTCGCTCTTCTCCGTCGCTGTTGGGATTCAGGTCTTGCACTTTCTTGTGAACGGCTTCGAGACACTCGTGGATCTGCTGGTGCTCCATCCGCATGACAGCCGTGGGTCCGCCCTCCACCATCCCGGTCTTCTGCTCCCATAGGGGAAACAGGATTTCTTCTTCCCACACAATGTGCCGCTGCAGACCGACCTTGAACTCCTTGAACGCTGCTTTGGCTTTTGTAAAGTCCCTGCGTTTCTCTGCTTGAAACGTGCCAAACAAGGCATCCAGTCGGTCATGATCCTCTTCGAAAACGGCGCTGATTGATGGCTGTTGCATAATGCGCTCCTCTGTTGTGAATGTTGCAGCTTAACCCGGAGTCGAGCCGACCCTCCCTCTTGCTTATCCGCTCATTGGCCCACCCGCATCCAATAGGCTGTCACCCGGTCTTGAATGTGTTTGATGGCTTCATCCTGACGGATCGGTTCGAACAGATGCCTGAACCGCCCCTGCAACTTGAGATACTCTTCCACGGGACGAAGCTTCGGAACATAGGTGTGAGCGACATCTCCGTTGATCGCTTCCTTCAGTGGCCATAGCCCGGACTCCACTGCTAGCTTGGCGACCTCCGATGTCTGCGCCGGATCATAGACCCATCCCGTGGGACAAGCAGAAAACGCGAGAAAGAGTTTCGGCCCTTTGAACTTGCCCGCCCGTGCGAATTTTTCCTCCAGATCCAGTGGGTATCGCGGCGACACTGTCGCGACGTACGGCGGCCGATGCGCACGCCAGATCTCGAAGATGTCCTTTTTCTCCTGCACCGCTCCTGCGGGATGCCGCACGCTGCAAGGCGAGGTGCTCGTTCTGGCTCCGTACGGCGTAGCGGGGGAGAGTTGGGCCCCCGTGTTACCATAGGCCTCGTTGTCATAACAGAAGTAGTAGAAGTCGAGCCCGCGGGATATGGCGCCGGAGGTCGAGGATAACGCCATGTTATACGTTGAGCCGTCGCCCCCCAGTACCACAATTATCACATCCTCTTCCCGCGGAAGCCGTCCTTTGGCCATCAACACATCGAGCGCGTCGCGCACGCCCTGCGCACCAGCGGGAGCCGAGCCCATCGTCGTGTAGAGCCAAGACGCGTTAAGCGGCGTGAAGGGATACGCTGCGAGTAACGTAAAGCAACCGGCAGCGTTGACGTAGACGACCTTGTCGCCCAGCACCTTGGCAGCCAACCTCAAGGATTCGAGCCCGCCGCAGCCGGCGCACAGGCTGGTCCCCGGCAACACATGTTCTTCGCGGGGAATCTGCTTGATCTTCTTGAACGTCTCGCGCTGCCACATGGCCATCATTGCCCGTGAGTCACGTTCTGAATTCTGTCGCGAGGTACTGCAACTGTTCCATTTCCCCTCGCTCAGCTTGGGTATAAAGCAGCACCGGTCCGATCCCGCGTCCTCGGTCCCCGGCTTCAGCCGTCATGGCAAACACTTGCGCAAACTCTCCTTCCGAGATGTCTTTTCCTCCGAGCCCGCCGATGAACGAACACATCGCCCGTGGGCGGTCCGGCTCGTGATAGAGGCTGGCGGTCAGTTCTTGGAAGAGAATGCCGCCGAGGCCCGGCGCCAGATTCTGATCGAGGACGGCCACAGCCCGCCGCCCGCGCAACGTCCGAGCAATGATCTCTCCCGGCCAGGGACGGATCATGCGCAATCGCAGCAGTCCCACGCGCTTGCCTCGCGTACGCGCTGCATCCACAGCGGCTTTCCCCTTGGTCGCAAAAGTGTTGCTCATCACGAGCACCTCTTCAGCATCATCCAACTGGTACTCCTCGATCAAGCCATAGCGGCGTCCGAATATGCGCTCGAAATCCGCCGCCGCTTCTTGATGGACTTGGAGCGCATTACGGGCGGCAAGATGCATCTGGTGGCGGAAATAGCTGTAGACTTGGCCGCCGAGCACCGCCACCCCTTGGGCGTGGGGAGCGGAGGCTTTGAATCCAAGATGGGCCGGACGGAACGGCGGGAGGAAGGCCCGCACCTGTTCCGGATCGGGACGAGTCACCGGCTCGCGAGTGAAAGAGAGATAGAATCCATCAAGATTCACCATGACGGGCAGGGAGACACGCGGGTCCTCGGCGATGCGATAGGCCATCAGGATCGAATCCAGCACTTCTTGACAGGTCTCGGTATGAATCTGCAGAAATCCCGAATCGCGGGCCGACAACACGTCGTTGTGATCCGGCTCCAGCGTGATCGGCGAGGCCAAGGCCCGCGACACGTTCACCAGCACCAGCGGCACACGCCAACCGGCGACCGTGTAGAGCACTTCGAAGGCGTACAGCAGACCCTGGCTCGATGTGGCTGTGAACACACGCGCACCGGTTGCGGCAGCGGCGCCGGCCGCCGTCATCATGGAATGTTCAGAATCCAGCGTGACGAACCTGGCGGCCAGCTCACCGCTATCGCACCACTTGGACAGCGCCTCGACGATCTCCGTCTGCGGCGTGATAGGAAAGGCGGGGATATAATCGACCTCCGCAAGTCGCGCGCTCCAGGCAGCCGCCAGGTTTCCGGTCATCATCTCGCCCGTCATGCCTTCGCTCCTTGCGATTCCCGCTCCGCGAGCAGTGCATGGGTCGGGCACATCCCGACACAGTCCAGGCAGCCTTTGCAGTAATCGTAGTCGATGTCCGGCTTGCCGTCATCGCGGATCTTGATGACTCCTTCCGGACAATAGACAAAGCAGAGCCAGCAACCGTTGCACTTCTCCGGAATGAGCACCGGGCGGAAAGTCCGCCACGTGCCGGTCTTGCGGAGCGGTGCATTCGCACCGGCAGTGATCCGCGCGGTTCCTCGCGTCGGGGGCTCGTAAACCGGTGCCCACATGGCCGCTGTCTCTACCGTTTCGCGGGCGGCCTCGCGCACAGGCACAAGCAGGACCATGTCATAACAGCGCTCGGCCAACGTCTGACTCTGCTCGATCACGGTGCGGTCCAAGCCAAGATCGGCCAGTTCCCTTGCGACAGCCTCGCGGACCTGCACGATGCCCAACCCAAGCAGCCGCGCTGCCACGGCCCCGAGTGGCGCGCTCAACGCATGAAGTTTATCGAATTGCCGGATGACCAGATCCGTCAGATCCAATGTCGTCACATGGCCGAGGATGGACGTCTCCGTAAAGAGCTGCTCCGGAGACTTCACGCTATTCACAAACACCGCCGTATGATCCGTTACGCCCTCCAACACGCGAGCCGCTGGATCCGCCAGCAATGACTCGTCCGCTGCTACCACAAGAGCCGGTCGAGCGATCATGCCTCGCTCGCGAATCGGGTCTCGGCTGATCCGCGTAAAGGCCGCTACCGGAGCCCCTCGCCGTTCGGCTCCGTAGATCGGTGAGTCTTGAGCTTGATAGCCTGCCAAGAAGGCTGCCGTACCTACGATGCGGCTGGCCGTTTTTGCGCCTTGTCCGCCTCGTCCATGGAATCGGACGGCTAGCATGCTCTTACTTCCTCAACGCCGCTTGAAACTCCCTCGCCTGAGCGCAGGACATACATACCGCCGCCGCCGGAAGCGCTTCCAGCCTGGAAAGCGGGATCTCCTTCCCGCAATCTTCACACCGTCCATATTGGCCGGTCTCGATCTTCACCAATGCGCGGTCGATAGCCTCGATTTCCGCCTTTAACCTGGTATCCATGCGGTCGAAGAACTGAATCATTTTCTCATCCTGCCCGCGCTCTTCCATTTCGCGTTCGGCATCGGTTTCCAGCCACAGGAGGTCTTCTTCCGTGGACGCCGCTTCCCGAAAAAGCTCGCGACGCTGCCCTAACAGCTTCTTGCGCAAATCATCGAGTGGAAGCATAGCCCTTCACCTCCAGCCTAATGAGAGACTGCCGGTCTACTTCACCAGCTCTTTCTTGAAGGCCTCCTTCCCGGCTTCAAAAACAGCCGCAACCATCGCCTTCTTTTCACCGAGAAACTCTTTGCTTCGCGCGATGGCCCCATCCAGTTCGGCCTGAATCTCTCCGGCCTTCTCCGCTAGCTCCTCCTCCGCTCTATGCGCATACCCCTTGATCGCCCGGCGGGTCTCTTCTCCCGACCGTGGCGCCAACAGAATCCCGCCGATCACGCCCAAGAGCGCCCCGCCCAGAAATGCGTACGCAACCGTCATTGCCGAAATCCGCCCCTCCTGATGCGCCATGTTCCTCCCTCCCTTGCAAGTAAGTCTTACCGGATTAGAGCGAAGGATATGCCAGAGAGTTCAGGTCAACCTAGTGCCCAGGGTCTGTGATTTGACGAGGACTTTGACGACGGCTGGTAAGAAGACTCATCTCGGAAGCGGGATGATGGGGCATTCCAGAACTGATAGGCTAGCGATGCTGTCCCAAAAGGCGACAGGCCTAATTTCTTCCTGTTGGACCACTGCCGCAATGGCGACCCCCTCGAACGGAGACCAATTCTTCTACCAGCGGACCGAAAGGCTGTGGGCGAAGAAGCGGCTATCCGGTGAGTTGAATGGTCACCGCCGGCGGCACGGCGAGGGATTGATGGACCGTACAGCCATGCGCAACTTTCACCAATCGCTCGCGATGTTCCGGTCGAATGTGAGGAAGATGAATAGCGAGGTTGATCCGGCCGATTCGATGCGGATGTTCAGCCATCGCCCACTCCGCGTCCACGATCAGTTCCTCGCAGGGAATCTGATGCCGCGCGCAATAGCGCCCGACAAAATATCCTACGCAACTTGCCAGCGAGCCGACAAACAGCTCGACGGGACTCATGCCGGCATCGTGACCACCATCGGCGACCGGCTGATCGGTCACGATTCCGTGGGCTCCGCTGGCGACATCAAACCTGGTCCCGCCACGGAAGACGACGCTCAGCTTCATGACATCCTCCTCCGGCTCAGTGCGCGAACGGCGCCCCCATCGTCATCACATCAATACGGAGAATCCTGTGGCTTGCCGCCTTTCGGCCAGTCGTGGACTTTTCCCGGAAAATCCGGACGCGGCTGACTGTTGATATAGGCGGCCACATCGTACGCATCGTCGTCTGAAATCGACCACCCCCAGCCTCTTGGCATGTTCGCTTTGATGAAGGAGGCTGCCACGCTGACCCTCGCCATGCCGGCGCCGATGTTGTAGGACTGCGGCCCCCAGACGGGAGGAGCCGCCACGGTTCCCTGCCCATCAGAGCCGTGGCAGAAGACACACTTCGCCGCGAACACTTTTTTGCCGTTGGCGGGATCCGGTTGGCGGCTCGGGTTGATCCGTGGGATTCCTCTCCAGGGAATCTTGCTTCCCGGTGGAATACCCTGAGAGAGCCACTCGATGTATGCGACCACCGCCTGAAGCTTGGAACTATCCGGCGTGAGGAGTTTGCCGTTCATGCTGCGTTCAAAACATTCATTCACCCGATCGGCGAGGCTCATCTCTCGGCCGGCGCGTGCCCGATATTCCGGGTATACGACACCAAGTCCTACATATGACGCAGCATTCGGGTTGAGCCCTGCATCCAGATGGCAGTTCGCGCAGTTGAGCGCGTTCCCCACGTAGGGCTTGGCATATTCCTGGGTATTGACCACGATCTTGTACCCCAAGCGAACCTGTTCACCGCGTTGATCACCCGGAATCGTTTCCGGAGATGGCGGGGAAAAGACGGCATCAAGGGATGAAGATCGCCTTGAGTCGGCATGAGATTCCTGTCGATCTTGTGCGCCCTGCCATCCGAAACAGCCACCGAGAAAGGCGATGGTGAGAAGGACGGGACCGAAACGACTCATGCCGTTACCTTTTGCGATCCATGTGCCAAGAACGGAAAGGATTCGGGACCCTTGTTATGAGCTTCGTTTCAGACTAAGCATGTAACTCGTCAAGTCGTTCAGTTGCTGATCGTTCAAGGGAAACTTCGGCATGAAGGAACCAGGCGACACCGACTGCGGATCGCGGAAATGACGCAGGTGCCATTCACGCTCGGACCTGGTGTCCCCAACGTACGACAGATCGGGCCCCACCGCTCCGCCTTCCCCATGAATCCGATGACAGCCCGTGCAGCCGAACTGCGCAAGGAGCGCTTTACCTCTGGCCACGGCGGGGTCCGCACGAGGCACCGCATAGAGCTCGCGCAGTGAGACTCCCAGCAGGATAAACACCACCACGAGGAAGGCCGCCCCGGAAGCCAGGGCGACCGGGCGCTTCGTCGGATGGCGCGCGGGATTCCGGTCAATGAACGGCCAGAAGAACAACCCCAGGAAGAATAGCGCCGGCAGAATCCAGGTGGCCAGCGGCTCCAGCGGCCCGTGCACGTACTTTAGCAACTGGTAATAGAAGAGGAAATACCACTCGGGCACGGGCACGAAGCTGGTGTCGGAGGGATTAGCCTTGTCGGCCAGAGGGAAGGAAACGGCCAGGGCCAGCAGCGACACGGCGGCGAAGATGCCCAGCATGACCACCGCGTCCATGAACACCTGCCGGGGATAGAAGGGCTCGCTGACTCTCACCCGCCGCTCGATCCATCCCGGGCTACCGGGTCCACGCTGTCCTTCTCGTGGCACGCTGCTCTCGCTCTTGCGGCGTTCGACTCCCCCGCGCCAGGGACCGGCCGGCCCTACCCGCCGGAGAACGAACAGGTGGAGCAGGATCAACACAGCCAGTGTGGCCGGCAGGAACAGCACGTGCACTGCGAAGAAGCGGGACAGGGTCATCGCGCCGAGCATCTCCCCACCCCGTAACACGGGGGCCAGCAGATCACCGACGACCGGCACCGTTCCGACCATGTTGATGCCGACCTGCGTGGCCCAGTAGGCGTTCTGATCCCAGGGCAGGAGGTAACCGGTGAACGCGAAGCTCAGGGTGATCAGGAACAGGACGACCCCGACCATCCACATTACTTCCCGGGGCGGTTTATAGGCCCCGTACAGAAACACCTGCAACATGTGGAGACCGATCGCCACCACCATGGCCGAAGCACCCCAATGATGGAGCCCGCGGACGAAGGCGCCGAAGGTCACTTGCGTTTCGATGAACTTGATGCTGTCGTAGGCATGATCCGGCGTAGGGGCGTAATAGATCGCCAGGAACATGCCGGTCACGGCCTGCATCACGAACAGGAACAGGGTGGCCGAACCGAACACGTAGATCCAACTCGCGCCGCCGGGAATCGGCTCGTCGAGCAGAGTCTTTTCAATCGGCTTGAGTTTGAGTCGGCTGTCGAGCCAGTCGTAGAGTCGCATGAGTATTGCTGGCTAGAGGTAAAGGGTGAGGGGCGAGCGTAGAATCTTTCCCAAGACTTTTAACCTCTTGCCCCGCGCCTCTTGCCTCTTGCCTGTCTCACAGTTCCACCGCCGCCGCCAGTCCCGACTTGTATTCCTTGTACATCACCAGTAGGCGACCGTTTTCGATCTTCACGGGCAGCCTGTCCAATCGTCGCGGGGCCGGGCCGGCCAGGACCGTTCCTGCCGCATCGTACACGCTCCCATGGCAGGGGCACTTGAATTTCCGGTCCCCTTCATCCCACCGGTAGCCGCAGCCGAGGTGCGTGCAGATGGGAGAAAAGACCGTCACCTGCCCGTCGGCCTGCTTAACCGCCCAGATGGCTTTATGGGACTTGGTTTCCATCCAACCATCACGGATTGTCGTGACGTAGTCGAGTTGTTTCGGTTGACCGACCGGCAGATCATCCACGCCGCCGACATCAATCCAGGGCCGCTCCCGCCGCTTGAGTGCAGGCGAGACGACGTATCCCACCAAGGGAATCGCGAGCCCGAGCCCGATTAATCCCGATGCCAGGCCGATCATCCACTGAAAAAATTTCCGGCGCGAGCCGACAGGAGTAGGCAATGCCGGCGCACCGCAGTCGGCGGGTTTTCCCTCTGTATTCATGGTATCCCCACAACGAGTTTGACGACATTGTGCACGATCAGCAGCAGACCAATTGTGATGGCCAGCCCGGCAAACGTCTTCGTTGTGCTCGCTGCCGACACGAACCGCCCCATTCTCGCCCCCAGGACCATTCCCATCGCTCCGCCGACCATCAGGAGCGCCAAAAGACGGCCATCCATTCCGCCGAACTGTACATGGCCCGCAAGCCCGGTGAGCGAGATAAACGCAATGATCAGAAGCGAGGTGCCTACCGCGACCCGAATCGGGAAGCCCAAGACCAGGGTGAGCGAGGGAACAATCACAAATCCTCCGCCGACGCCGAAGAATCCCGTCAGTACACCAACCGATGCACCGATACCACTCAGTTTCAGCACGCAGGCGCGCGGGAATCGGTCTGCACATTCCACCTGTGATTCGCTGCTGCTCGGTGACATATGCCCCCGCAACCACATTGCCACAGCCACGATCGCCATGAGCAGACCGAACAGCACAAGCGTAATCTCTGGCCGAACCAACAGATGGAGATACGCACCGATCCAGGTCCCGATCGCTCCTGTAACGCTAAAAATCACTGCCGCTCGAACCTTCACCTCTCCAGTCCGTCGAAAGTCCAGCACCCCGATCAGCGCTGAAGTCCCGACAAGAGCCAATGACATGACGACGGCCTCGCGTACGCCTCTGCCGAGGACGTAGACCAGGAGTGGGATAGCCATCAGCGAGCCTCCGCCCCCCGTCATGCCCAACGATAGACCGACGAGTCCACCGGATAGGAGAGCCAGACTCCATTCCTCGATAAGCATCACGATCCCGCGCCCCTGCGCGATTTGTCTGGTGCGCCTCTCGCCGGCTGGTCTCGCAGATCCTCGCCATCAACGATACTCTTCGACCAATCGACTATTTGGTCCGATATCGGCTTACGCGGGTTGCTCGAGTTTCGTGATCCCCATCGCCTTGAGAATGGCTTTCTCAAAGTACGGCTCGCTCACGCCCCGCTTCATTTTCTGTAGGAAATATCGTTCCAGCGCGATCTTGGCAAGGTGGACCCACTTGCCCTTCTTGGCCCAGGTCACGTTACGCGGCGCCATTTGCGGCAGAGCCACAAACGCCACGCCCGTGTCCCCCATGTCGGCAAGGCAAATTGCGTTCCAGGTGGCGGTCTCACGTTTGGGATCGTTCTCGATGTCGGCTATGATGTTGTGGACGGCGGCCGACACCATGGACTCGATCATGTACCCGGTTTTCGGCGCACCGGTGGGGATCGGCGTCTGCTCAACCGGCGGAATTGCCACGCATACGCCGACCGAATAGATGTTCCCGTACCTTGGGTTAGCCTGATAGGCATCGATATGTACAAAGCCCTTCGGATTGCACAATCCAGGTGTACCGGCCACCGCGTCCACACCGGCGAACGGCGGGATAAACATGGAGTAACGGAAAGGAATCTCCTGTCCGTCTTCCAGAAGAACCTTCCCTGGCTGTACTTCTTTGATGGCAACGTTCGAGATCGGTTTGATGGAGTGTTCGGCAAATTCATCCTCCATCAAGCGGCGAGATTTGCCGACTCCGGCAAGCCCCATGAGGCCGATGTACGGCTCTGGAGTGACGAAGTATATCGGAACCTTCTTCCGCAGTTTCTTCTTGCGGAGGTCGGCATCAAGGATGAACGCCATCTCATAAGCCGGTCCAAAGCAGGAGGCCCCTTGAGCCGCGCCGACAACGATGGGCCCCGGGTCCTTCAGGAACGCCTGATAGGCACCCCAGGCTTGTTCCGCATGGTCCACGGTGCAGATAGATTGGGTATAGCCGCTCGGTCCCAGTCCTGGCACTGCCGAGAAATTCAGTTTCGGCCCGGTGGCGATGATGAGGTAATCGTAGGGTACCTCGCCCTTGGATGTGACGACGCGATTCTGTTCCGCTTCGATCCGTTCAGCGGCGGCATGAATGAACTCGACCCTTTTTTTCTCCAACACGGGGCCAAGCGGGAAGCTGATATCTTTTCGCGTTCGCCAACCCACGGCCACCCAGGGGTTCGACGGCACGAAGTGGAAGTAGTCGACATTCGAAATCACGGTGACCTTGTGTTTTTTGTCCAGCAACAGGCGGGATTCATAGGCTGCCGGCAACCCTCCGATCGACGCACCAATGATGACTACTCGTGCCACGAGTTGCTCCTTCGTTAATCCTCGTCAACCGTCAATCGTCATCCGGGATTTGGGAGTAATGCGTCTGTCCCCCGATTGGCGGATGATCAATAACGAATGACGATATTCACTGCGGTTTTGTCGGACAGGTGTTGATCCCGATCAACTGCCACGCCGGACAGTAGCCGATTGTTCCCGTCACAAGCGCGACAGCCCCAACCACGAACGCAATCCCCATCCCCCATGCAGGCAAGCTCCCAAACGCCCCGATCGCCAACAGCGCGAGGCCGATGATGATCCGGATTGGCCGTTCTACTCCTCCCACGTTACAGGTCATGGCACCCCTCCTTGTTATCTGTTATCCATCTCCCGCACTTCTTGACGGTAAGCGAGAAGCGGTCGCTTCCCTTAATTCTGTTCCGTATGAGTCACCGACTCCAAAATGGATTCGCCCTCCGAAAGGAAAAATCGTCGCCTCCCGTTCGGTCGGAAAACAGTACAGGACATGGCAAGTCGTGCATCGGGTCGTAATGAATGATAGAGAGCCGATGCGACCGCATATCAAACAAAGAACTTGCGACTGGCATGCCACTGCCGGTCGCGTCTGAATCACAAAACCACATGCACTGACGAGGGGTTAGAGAAGTAGGGAGAGCGCCTGCGCGAGTTCGGTGGAGACAAATGCGCCAGCAACATCACAACCCCCTGGCGCAAGATGCTACAGATGGCGCAGCGCTGTTCACGCTGGAGGGTCGGCCAAGTGTCCGTCCTCGCTGGGACTTATTCGTAGCGTAGCGCCTCGATGGGATTCAAGCTAGCCGCCTTATTCGCAGGGTACAGGCCGAAGAACAGTCCGACAACGAGGGAGAAGAAAAACGCGGTTGCAACTGCGTCGAATGATATGATCGTCGGCCACCCCGCAACCACGGTGGTGAGCCTCGCTCCCAGAATCCCGAATAGGATTCCCACCATCCCGCCGGCGAGGCTCAGGGTCATCGCCTCGATGAGGAACTGCATGAGAATGTGCCGGCGCTTGGCGCCGACCGCCATCCGGACCCCGATTTCGCGCGTCCGCTCCGTGACCGAGACCAGCAGGATATTCATGATCCCGATCCCGCCGACCAACAGCGAGACCGATGCGATCGCAAAGAGCATGACCGTCAGGGTTTGGCTCGTCCCCTCCTGGACCTTGCCGATGTCGACTTGGGTCCGGATGGTGAAATCGTCCGGCTGGTCCGGTTGCAGGCGATGCCGCAGTCGCAACACCTCACGTGTCTGTTCCACTGCGTCGGCCAGATCCTCAGACCGCTCGGTCATCGCGAAGAGGGCGCCGACCGAGCCGAGGAATTGTGTCCCCAGCACTTTCCGTTCTGCCGTCGTAAAGGGGATAAAGATAATGTCGTCCTGGTCCGAACCTTGGGCCGACTGCCCCTTCGGGGCGAGGACCCCGATGACGCGGAAGGGGACGTTCTTGATGCGGATTATTGCGCCGACCGGCTCTTCTCCTGGATCGAATAAATTCTCCATCACCGTCTGTCCGACCAGCGCGACTCTGGCTGCCACCTCCATATCCGCTTGCGTAATCGGCCCGCCACTGACAAAGGACCAATCCCGGATCGTGAGGTAGCTCGGCGAAATGCCGTTCACCGGACCGTTCCAATTGCGATTCCCGTTGACGATCTGCATCACGTCCCGCTTGGCCCAGCCGGTTTCCTTGAGCAGCGGCACGCGCTTCTTGAGATCGAGCGCATCGGCGGACGTCAGCGTCACCACGCCACCCTGTCCGCCGCGCACGCCGCCCACCGTCGTCGCACCGGGCAAAATGATGATGACGTTCGTCCCCATGCTCGCGACCTGCGCACGAACCGCCGCCCTGGCGCCTTGCCCGATGCTGACCATGGCGATCACCGCGCCAACCCCAATGACAATCCCCAACATAGTGAGGCCCGCGCGCAAGCGGTTCCGGCCCAGGATACGAAGCGCCGTCATGACGGTCAGATAGACAAAGCCCGACATCAGTGAGGACTCCTTGCAGCGGACACCACCGGCGTGGTGCGTCGATCGCTCACGATTACTCCATCCCTGATGACAATCTCGCGCGAGGCACAGGCGGCAACCTCCGCCTCGTGCGTCACCAAGATGATCGTGATGCCGTCTTCACGGTTCAGCCGATCCAAGATGCTCATGATCTCGCGGCTGGATTCCGTGTCGAGATTCCCCGTCGGTTCGTCGGCAAGAAGAAGAGACGGCGAGGTAACCAGCGCCCGTGCGATCGCAACACGCTGCTGCTGCCCCCCCGACAATTGGGTTGGATAATGATGCTCGCGCCCGCCGAGGCCCACTCGCTGTAACGCCGCCTGCGCCTGCGCACGCTGATCGCGAAGGGACATGCCGCGATAAAAGAGCGGGAGCTGCGCATTCTCTAATGCGCTGGTCCGAGGGATCAAGTTGAAACTTTGGAACACGAACCCGATCTGCTGATTCCTGATCTCGGCCAAGAGATCGGAGCTCGCAGTTCCCACTTCGACTCCGTCCAACACATATCGGCCTTGGCTCGGCTGATCCAAACAGCCCAGGATATTCATTAACGTCGACTTGCCGGACCCCGACGCCCCCATCACCGCCACAAACTCGCCGTGATCGATGGTGAGATTCACCCCGCGAAGCGCCTGGACCTGCACGTCCCCAACCCGGTAAACTTTCCAGACATTCTCGCAGACGATCAGCGCACCCATATTATCTTCATCCTAAAACAGCGGGGAGGTGGGCCTTGCTTCATCTGCGCGCGTCCACCGAGCACTTTCCGAAGTGCGGGGTGCGCGAGCACAGAAGCAAGGCCCACCTCCCCAACCTCTCACATTCCTCGGTCGCGCGACGAACTACGTCGCTGCCCGCTCCCGAATCCCGGAGGCAGGTCGTGCGCTTTGCGATCGCCGCGCGGCGTTTCGAACCCCACGACGACCTGATCCCCTTCCTTAAGATCGCCGCCGACCACCTCGGTGGCCGTCCCATCTGAAATCCCCGTCTGGACGACGACGGGTTCGATCTCTCCAGAGCTTCCTTTCTTCCAAACCGTTCTGGCAATGCCTCCCTGCTCTCCGGCAGCAGGCGCTAGTACACCGGACGCGCCCCCCTCCGATTTAACCGGTCGAGCCGACACGGTGGAACCTTCGCTCTGTTCGGACTTCGGCGGAGTGAAGCGGATGGCGGCATTGGGCACTCTGAGCACGTCATCTTTTTTAGCCACCACGATCGACACGTTGGCCGTCATCCCCGGCCGGAGCCGGAGGTCCTTGTTATCGACGCCGACCACCACGTTGTAGGTCACGACATTCTGGATGTTGATCGGAGCCAGCCGCACTTGGCGAATGACGCCCTGAAAGCGATGGCCCGGATAGGCGTCCACCATGAAGGTGGCCTGCTTGCCTTCAGCAACCCCGCCGATATCGGACTCGCTCACATTCGTATCCACCTGCATCTGAGTCAGATCCAGCGCGATGAGAAAGAGGTTCGGCGTGGCAAAGCTGGCCGCCACGGTTTGGCCCACTTCGATGTTCCGAGCCACCACGATTCCATCTACCGGCGACCGAATCACCGTGTACTTCAGATCGAGTTCAGCCGCGTTCAACGCCGCCTCGGCCTGTTTTACCTGGGCTTCGACAACTTTCAGTTGGGCTTCCGCTCCCTGATAGTTGGTGAGCGCCAAGTCGACATCGTTCTGGGAAACGAATTGCTGGGCCACAAGCGACTTGACACGATCGAGCTCGCGTTTCCGCTGGGCGATGTCGGCCTTGGCGCGGCCCACGTTGGCTCTGGCCATCTCGAGGTTGCTGGCCGCCTGATCCCGCCGAGCCTTGAACGGCTCCGGATCAATCACCGCTACCACATCACCGGCTTTCACCGTCGAGTTGAAATCCGCATGCAGGCTCTTGATCATGCCGGACACCTGCGTCCCGACTTGGACCGACACGACAGGATTGATGGTGCCGGTCGCGGTCACGAGCGAAACCACCGACCCGCGTTCGACCGGCGCAGTCCGGTAGCGAACCGGCGCCTTCCGCTCGCCATTGAAGAAGACATAGCCGCCGATAGCAAGCCCGACTCCCACGATGCTGACAATCAACCCTAGACGACGCATTGCACGCGATGCTCACTCCTTCGTAGCATTCTATCAGGAAGCTTTTGGGGGAATCACCTTGTCTCCCGAGGCGAATGATACGCCCGTTCGTCGAGCACAGAAATAAAAAGGCCGTTCACCGATCCGGTGAACGGCCTTTCTTGCTTTTAGCCTGGCAACGCGTCACCGGCCAGCGGACCGGCACAGGCCCTGCTATGGCGTGACGGAAATCCGGTCCTTGATCATGTCAAACGTTTCTTTCGGCATTACATTCTTGGCCACCAACTCGCCCTTGATCCGATAGGGGCGGTTGGACACAATCCGCTCCGCCACATCCTTGGTCAGGCCAAGGAACAACACCATGTCGCTGGCCGACGCCTTGTTCACATTCATGGGCGCCAGCGCCGGCTGCGGAGGAGTCGGCATCGTGACAGGCGCCGGTTGCGAAGGCGTGCTTGGCACCGGTTCGAGCGAACCGGGCGCCGGCGACGTCGAAGACAAGGAGGGCGGAGACAACGTGGCCGACCGTGGCCTTTCTTTTAACTCTTTTTGATAGCGGGCCACGAGCGATTTCAATGTCTCATTGTGCCGCTTCACATCCTCGTATTCCTGCCGCACGCTCCGGCTCTGCGAGGTTAATTGCTTGACCTTGTCCTCGAGCTCCTTCGTGCGGGCCTCGATGGTTGCCCGTTCCTTGTCGCGGCCATGCTCGATCCGCTGTAGTTCATCTCGGGCCGCTTGTGCCTCGCCGCCGAACTTCACATTGAGTTCCTTCAATGTCTTGACCTGCTGTTCCAGCGCATTCTTCTGGGCTCTGGTCCGTTCCAACTCCTCTTTGGCGGCCTGCGATTCGGCAACCACCGCCTTGTAAGTGCTTTCTTTGATGCACCCGCCTAGCGTCAACACGCCGGCCACAGCAACCCCCACGACCAGATATTGCTTCATGACGAGCCTCCCCTTTCCTCCTGAAGTAACCAAGTCACTCGGAATCCGGGATTGAGCCTCACAGCTCTCGCCTCATCCTCTGAACACGACTCGCAGCCCCGGAACTTCGCAAGCCCTTGCTATCGTTGTGTGTATGCCAAGCGCCAAACTTTGTCAACAGATTTGCGCCGCCGTTTCTCACGCGGATTATCTCGCCCGACCGCACTGCGACAACCGTTCGTTTGCTTGACGGAAGAAGGAGAGTTTGTGATGATGCGCACCGGCGTACTTGGCAACTTCCTCCGACGCCGAGGCGGTAACCGACGACATGAGCAACTGGGGGCCTGAGCTGGCTGTCATTCTGGGGATCGTGGAGGGAATCACGGAATACCTTCCGATCTCTTCGACCGGTCACCTTATCCTCGTCGGACACCTGCTCGGATTCACCGGCGCCGTCGCGGCAAGCGTGGAGATTTCCATCCAGTTGGGAGCGATCCTGGCCGTGATTGCCTATGAACGGCAGAAACTCAGAGCGCTGCTCTCCGACGCCTTAGTCGAACAGGCGAATCTCCGTGCCATGCTGGTCAACGGCCGAAACCAGGGGCAGAACCAGGGATGGCTCGCATTGTTCCACCGTTCAGCGCAGCAGCATCGCAATCTGTGGTTTCTCCTGGGACTTGGTCTGGCGTTCCTTCCCGCCGCGCTTGTCGGCTTCCTGGCACATGGCTGGATCAAAGCCCATCTCTTTACCCCCCGCACGGTGGCCGTCTCACTGGTTGCGGGAGGCATCATCATTCTGGTTGTTGAAGCGTTGAAGGATCGGGCACAGATCCGGCAACTGGAGCATGTGGGCCTCTCGTCGGCCTTCTGGGTCGGCCTCGCCCAGTGCGCATCACTGATTCCTGGCATGTCACGATCGGGGTCGACGATCGTCGGAGGGCTGTTGGCCGGCCTCGATCGCAAGGTCGCAACCGAGTATTCCTTCTTCCTGGCGTTACCGACGATGATCGTCGCCACCGTGTATCAGATGCTCAAAGATCAGTCCACCCTTACCTCCCAGGACTACATCGCGCTGGGCGTGGGACTCGTCGTCTCGTTCGTCGTTGCTTGGGCAGTTATCGCAGTCTTTCTGACCTTCGTCCAGCGGCACACCTTGCGCGTGTTCGCCTACTATCGTATGGTGCTGGGGGTCGTCGTCTTCATGCTTGTTCACTGAGGTTAGGTGGTAATACCGCGGGAGCTTCTCAAGCCGATACGGTCCACGTCTTTGATACGCGAGTGCAGGCAAGAACGGCCCGCCGCGCTTCGACATGATGACAACTCGATAATGACGAGCGACGAAATACCGGCCGGCGTTACGGCTGGCCGGCAACCGGCTCCACTTCTTCTTTTTTCTTTTCTAACGCGAAATGCAGGATGAGAAAAGCGACGCCCACGCTGATGGCAGCGTCGGCAACGTTGAAGGCAGGCCAGTGGTAGACATCAATATAGACATCCAGAAAGTCGATTACCTCCCCGTACCGTAGCCGGTCGAGCAGATTCCCGATCGCCCCGCCCAGAATTCCCGCGATGCTCAGTTGGCCCATCCAGTCGTGCTGCGGAAGCCGGAAGAGAATCGTCCCCAGCAATCCCAGCGCGAAGAGGGAAGTTAGGCCGAAGAACAGGAACCGAAACCCGCTGCTGCTCGATGCCAGCAGCCCGAACGCTGCGCCAGGGTTTCGGATGTAGGTGATGCTGAACAGATTAGGAATGACCGGGATCGATTCATGCAGCCGCATCGACTGCATGATCCAAAGTTTGGTCACTTGATCGATGGTCACAACGGCTGAGCTGATCAGGCCCAACATCACGTATCGCGAAAGAGGACTCATCCGCGAACCGCCTCGACACAGCGGTCGCATAAGGTCGGATGTTCCGCAAACGTTCCCACCGCCGCGCGATAGTTCCAGCAGCGCTCGCATTTATTGCCATCCGCCCGGCCCACCACAATTGGAACGCTCACTTCCTGCGATGAACGTTCAAGTGCGACCTGGGATACTATGAACAGCGCGGGGAGGTCAGGTTCATAGCATTTGAGAAACGCGTGGGACGCGTCGTCACTAATGCGAAAGATCACCTTGGCTTCCAGAGATGATCCGATTACTTTGTCCCGCCGTTTTTCCTCCAGCAAGTTCTGAACGGCAGCTCTCCACTCCAGCAATTGGCTCCATCTCGCAGCTAATCGCTTGTCGGCCCATTCCGGTTTTGACTCGGGAAATGACGCCAGATGTACGCTTGTTGCCTCCTCCGCCTTGTACACTACCTCCGTCCGCCAGATTTCCTCCGCCGTAAAGCTGAGGACCGGCGCCATCAGTTTGGTCAGAGCCGTGAGCACGTCGAAAAAGACGGTCTGCGATCCACGCCTCAAAGGTGAATCCGCACGGAATGTATAGAGCCGATCCTTAAGTATGTCACAATAGACTGAACTCATATCGACCGAGCAGAAGTTGTTCAGGGCATGGAAAATCGCGTGGAATTCAAACTCCTCGTAGGCCTGCCGTACCTTCGGAATCAGTTCCCCCAGCCTCAATAATGCCCAGCGGTCCAATTCCTGAAGCTTCTCGTAAGGCACACGGTGGAGGCTGGGATCGAAATCATACAGATTGCTCAGCAGGAACCGGCAGGTGTTGCGGATTTTTCGATAGGCTTCGATCAGGTGATTGAGAATCTCCTGAGAGATCCGCAAGTCTTCCCGATAATCCTGTGCAGCCACCCAGAGACGGAGAATCTCGGCCCCCGACTGTTTGATGACATCCTGCGGCGCCACGACATTGCCGGCGGACTTGGACATCTTCTTGCCGGCCCCATCCACCACAAAGCCATGCGTCAGCACGGCCTTGTACGGTGCACGACGGTCGGTGATGACTCCCGCCAGCAGGGCGCTGTGGAACCAGCCCCGATGCTGATCCGAACCTTCAAGATAGAGGTCGGCGGGCCACCATTTACGCGGCTTCAGCACCGCCGCATAGCTCACGCCTGATTCGAACCACACATCCAGGATATCCCGCTCCTTCTCGAACTCGCTCCCGCCGCATTGGGTGCAACTCGTGCCCTTCGGCAGCAATTCGGCTGCAGGCTTGGCGAACCAGAGATCAGCCCCATGCTGTTCAACCAGCGACGCCACATGCTCAATGACTCTCGGATGCATCAGGACGGTTCGGCAGGTCGTGCAGATGAATCCGGGAATGGGAGTCCCCCAGACTCGCTGGCGGGAGAGACACCAGTCGGGCCGGTTGGCGATCATGCCGGTGATCCGGTCGCGGCCATAGGCCGGAATCCAGCGGACCCGTTCGATTTCCGCCAACGCCTCCTGCCGCAGCTCGTTGGTCTCCATCGAGACGAACCACTGTTCCGTCGCGCGGAAGATCACGGGGCTCTTGCAGCGCCAACAATGGGGATAGGAGTGGCTCAGCGAACTATGCCCGAGCAAACGGCCGTTCGCTTGCAACCGTTCGACGATTTTGGGATTGGCCTTGAAGACGTGCAGCCCTGAAAAGTCCGTGACCACCTCGGTGAATCGGCCTGCATTGTCGACCGGCGCCAGAATTTCCAGCCGCTCGCCAACCGACGCTTTCGCGTTATGGTCTAACACGAGGATGTAGTCTTCCATGCCGTGGCCCGGCGCAATATGCACACAGCCGGTCCCCTGCTCCAAGGTCACGAAGTCGCCCAGGAGCACCGGCGACAACCCTGGAGACAAGGGCCGCTGCGTTTCCAACCCCTCGAACCCCTCTCCGCCTTTCTTGACCCCCAGCAGGCGCACGCTTTCCAGCTTGCAGGCCTTCACCACGCTGTCCAGAAGCTTCTCGGCGATGATCAAGACTTCGTTGCCGAAATGGACGAAGGCATAGTCGATGTCCGGGTGGAGACAGACCGCCTGGTTTGCGGGGAGCGTCCAGGGTGTGGTCGTCCAGATCACCACGGAGACCGACGACAGGCCGGCTGGGAAAGAGACCCCCGGGAACCTTGAGGCAAGAACTTTTGGCGGGCTGACCAGCGGAAACTTCACATAGATCGACGGCGACGTGTGATCCTCGTACTCGACTTCCGCCTCAGCCAAAGCCGTTTGATCCTGCGTACACCAGAGTACCGGCTTGAGACCTTTATAGACTCCGCCTCGTTCAACGAACTTGCCGAACTCGCGCAGAATTGTCGACTCGTAGGCAAGATTCATGGTGAGGTAGGGCTGTTCCCAATCGCCCAGCACGCCCAGACGCTTGAACTCGTCCCGCTGAATCTTGACATACTTCTCCGCGTAGTCGTGACAGAGCTTACGGATCGCGGAGGTATCCAGGTCCTTCTTCTTATCACCCAACTCCTTCATGACTTGATGCTCGATCGGCAACCCGTGGCAGTCCCACCCCGGGACGTACGGGACATGAAATCCGGCCATGGTCTTCGACTTGACGATGATGTCTTTGAGAATCTTGTTCAACGCATGGCCGATATGAATACGCCCGTTGGCATAGGGTGGTCCGTCGTGGAGGATGTAACGAGGGCGGCCCTGGCCTGCCTCCTGGATTTTCCGGTAGAGGCCTTCTTGCTCCCACCACGCGAGCAACTCCGGCTCCCGCTGCGGCAGATTGGCCTTCATTGGGAAATCGGTCTTGGGAAGATTGAGTGTGGCTTTGTAATCCATAACATCAAGCGAGTAGCGAACAGCGAGCAGCCACTAGCTCGATGCTATTCGCTATTTGCTATTAGCTGGTCTCAGTTAGCTGAGCTTCATCATCCGATCAAGGGCGATCTTGGCCCAGTACTTCTCGTCGTCCGGCACCACGATCTGGTTCACCACCTGCCCTTCGGCCAGATTTTCCATAGCCCAGCAAAGGTGCGGCGCATCGATCCGAAACATGGTCGCACATTGGCAGACGGTCGAGGAGAGAAAAAATACCCGCTTGTCCGGCTGCTCGCGCTTGAGCCGATTGACCAGATTCATCTCGGTTCCCACTGCCCAGGTTGTTCCCGCAGGCGCAGCCTTGACCGTTCGAATGATGAACTCGGTGGACCCAACCAGATCGGCCTTGTTGACCACATCCTCATGGCACTCGGGATGCACGATGACGGTGCCGCCCGGATATTGCTTGCGGAAATAGTCCACGTGCGCCGGCTGGAACATCTGATGGACGCTGCAGTGCCCCTTCCAGAGAATCAGTCGAGCCCGGCTGATGGCCTCGACCGTATTCCCGCCGCGCGGCATGTATGGGTCCCACACGATCATTTCCTCACGCGGCACCCCCATTTTGTTCGCCGTGTTCCGGCCGAGATGCTCGTCGGGGAAAAAGAGAATTTTTTCGCGCCGCGCCCAAGCCCATTCGATGACGGCCCTGGCATTGGAGGAGGTGCAGGTAATCCCGCCATGCTCGCCACAGAAGGCTTTCAACACTGCGGCAGAATTCACGTAGACCGCGGGCAGGACCGTCTCTTCGACAGGAAGAATTCGCCCCAACGTGTCCCAGCACTGCTCGACTTGTTCAATGGCCGCCATATCAGCCATTGAGCACCCGGCCGCCAGGTCCGGCAGGATGACGACTTGTTTGGAGCGGCTCAGGATATCGGCGGTCTCCGCCATAAAGTGCACGCCGCAGAAGATGACATAAGGACGGTCCGCCCGCTCCGCCGCAATCTTGGCCAGCAAGAGGGAGTCCCCTCGAAAATCTGCATGTTCGATCACTTCGTCCCGCTGGTAGTTGTGGCCCAACACCATAACCCGATCCCCCAAGGCTCGCTTCGCCTCAGCGGTACGCGCCAAGAGTTCCTCTTGCGAGAGCTGCTGGTACTCCGTGATCGGCCTTGGCAACGTGCTGACAGCTTTCACCGATTGACACCTTCGTCAGGGATGAGGATCTCGAACATAGGCTGCGTCATTGTACGACACACCTCCATGACAATCAACGAAACCGCTCAGAGAGAAAGCCCTATCACATGCCCGTCCAATAGGCCGACTATTGTGGGTCCAAAAGCCGATTGACATGGCCGGTGCCCAACGCTACCATCACGTACCAAAGCTAGGGGGGCCATACGGCTGAGAGTCCGCTCGAATCGGACGACCCTCAGAACCTGACCTGGGTAATACCAGCGTAGGGAAGCGCAGCGGAGCTGAGTGTCGCGGTCGGTTCAGCCGTACCCCGGAAGGTGGTACGGCTTTTGTGTTTTTTATGAGCGAATAGCTGGTAGCTCGAAGCTGGTAGCTGCTCGCTATTCACTGTAAGCTCCTCCAGAGAAAGGATCCTCTATGAGCCAGCAAACAGCCGGCAACGGCGATGGTCATACACCAGGTTCGTCGATTCTCACGACAGCTCCATTCCCGGCATCGCGGAAAATCTATGTGAGCGGTCCCCGACCGGGCGTCATGGTACCCATGCGCGAAATCACCGTTACACCGACACGCTCCGCACACGGCGGGACGCCGGCGCCGAACGAACCGGTGATTGTCTACGACACCTCCGGTCCCTATACAGATCCGAACGTCCGCATCGACGTTCGTAAGGGGCTCGCTTCCCTCCGGCAAGCCTGGATCATGGGGCGCCAAGACGTCGAGCAATTGCCTGACGTGTCGTCTCAGTATGGCCGGCTGAGAGCCAGCGATCCGAAACTCGCCGGTTTGCGTTTTCAACAGATCCGAAAACCGCTGCGAGCCAGAGCCGGCGTAAACGTCTCCCAGATGCATTACGCCCGCAAAGGGATCGTGACGCCGGAGATGGAATACATCGCCATCCGCGAGAACCAGTCCCGCGAGATCGCGCGCGAATTAGCCGCCTCTCAGAACGGACATGGCGGCGGGAAACCGGGCGCTGACACCCGGCTCTGGCTCCAGCATCCGGGCCAGGCCTGGGGTGCGAGCATCCCGTCCGTCATCACACCGGAGTTCGTCCGAGACGAGGTTGCGCGCGGCCGGGCGATCATCCCGGCCAACATCAACCACCCGGAGAGCGAGCCGATGATCATCGGTCGCAACTTTCTCGTGAAGATCAACGCCAACATCGGCAACTCGGCGGTCGCCTCGTCGATCGAAGAAGAAGTCGAGAAAATGATCTGGGCCATCCGTTGGGGCGCCGACACGGTGATGGACCTCTCCACCGGCAAGAATATCCACGAAACCCGCGAGTGGATCATCCGCAACTCCCCCGTTCCCATCGGCACCGTGCCCATCTATCAGGCGCTCGAAAAGGTCGGCGGGAAGGCCGAGGACCTGACCTGGGACATCTACCGCGACACGCTGATCGAGCAGGCGGAACAGGGGGTGGACTATTTCACCATTCACGCCGGCGTCCGCCTCCGGCATGTGCCTCTGACCGCGAAACGCATGACCGGCATCGTGTCGCGCGGCGGCTCGATCCACGCCAAGTGGTGCCTGGCGCATCATGAAGACAACTTCGCTTACACCCATTTCGAAGAAATTTGCGAGATCATGAAGGCCTACGACGTGTCGTTCAGTTTGGGCGACGGGCTACGGCCCGGCTCCATCGCCGACGCGAACGACGAGGCCCAGTTCGCGGAACTCGAAACGTTGGGCGAGCTCACCAAGATTGCCTGGCACCACGACGTGCAGACGATGATCGAGGGACCCGGCCACGTGCCGATGCACATGATCCAGGTCAACATGGAGAAACAGCTCAAGGAATGTCACGAGGCGCCGTTCTATACGCTGGGCCCACTGACGACGGACATCGCCCCCGGCTACGACCACATTACGTCCGGCATCGGCGCCGCGATGATCGGCTGGTACGGTTGCGCCATGCTGTGCTACGTGACCCCCAAAGAGCATTTGGGACTTCCAAACAAAGAAGATGTCAAAACCGGTGTGATCACCTACAAGATCGCGGCCCATGCGGCCGACTTGGCCAAGGGACATCCGGGCGCGCAGGCACGCGACAACGCCCTGTCCAAGGCGCGGTTTGAGTTCAGATGGGAGGATCAGTTCAACCTGGCGCTGGATCCCGACACGGCCCGCTCCTTCCATGACGCGACGTTGCCCGACCATGCCGCCAAAGTCGCCCATTTCTGTTCGATGTGCGGCCCGCACTTCTGTTCCATGAAGATCACCCAGGACGTGCGCGACTATGCCGCACAGAAACACCTGGATGAACAACACGCGATCCGGATCGGCCTGAAGGAGAAGGCCGAAGAGTTCTTGCAGGGAGGGGCGGAAATTTATAGATAGAAGGCGCTTTCAGCGATCAGCTGTCAGCAGTCAGCTTAAAATCCAAAGCTGAAGGCTGATGGCTGATAGCTGATAGCTGAACGGAGTCGTATATGAGCAAGCCACGTCCAGCACCGCTCAGAGAACGTGACATCACCAGGCAAATTGCCCGAGAGTACTATAAAGAGTTCGATCAATTGATCGAGAGCGATGTGATCATTGTCGGCGCAGGCCCGTCCGGGCTGATTTGCGCGCACGATCTGGCAACAACGGGGTTTCGCACTCTGATCGTTGAGCAAAGCCTCGCGCTCGGTGGGGGGTTCTGGTCCGGCGGTTACTTGATGAGCAAAGCCGCGATCTGCGCCCCGGCCAATGAGATTCTCGAAGAGATCGGCGTGCCCTGCAAACAGATCAGAGACTGTGCGGGCATGTTCATGGTCGATCCCCCCCATGCAACCGGCGCATTGATAGCCGCCGTGTGTCGGGCCGGTGCCAAGATCATGAACCTGACGCGCGTCGTGGACTTGATTCTTCGCAAAGACGGCTTACTAGAAGGAGTCGTGGTCAACAACACCACCGCCGAAATGGCGGGCCATGACGTGATCCACGTAGACCCGATCGCGCTGGAGAGCACAATCGTGGTGGACGCAACGGGCCACGATGCAGTCGTCGTGGGGCTCTTGCACAAGCGGAATCTCTACAAGCAAGTTCCCGGCAACGGTGCCATGTGGGTGTCCCGTTCGGAAGAAGAAGTGATGGACCGGACCGGCGAAGTCTATCCCAACTGCTTCGTGGTCGGGCTGGCAGTGGCCGCCGTGTACGGCACCCCGCGCATGGGACCGTCCTTCGGCTCGATGTTGCTCTCAGGCCGGTATGGAGCGGAGTTAATTAAGAAGAAGCTGAAGAACGAATAAGTAGCTTTCAGCAGTCAGCAATCAGCCGTCAGAATCAAAAGAAGAAGAATCGCGTTGAGCTGATCGCTGAGAGCTGATGGCTTCTCTGCTAATCACCATGGACGTTCAAGACTTCCTGATCCAAGGCGAGGGCAGCGAGGAAGACAAGCGCGAGGCCTGGCTTTTGTTCCAGCAAGCTTACGAAAGCCAAATGAAGGGCGAGCTGGAAGAAGCCATCAACCTGTACAAGAAGTCCCTGGCCATGCATCCGACGGCAGAAGCCCACACGTTCCTGGGCTGGACCTACAGCTTCATGGGCAAGTTGGACGAGGCAATCGACGAATGCCACCGCGCCATCGAACGCGATCCGGACTTCGGTAATCCCTATAACGACATTGGCGCCTATCTGATCGAGAAAGGGGAGTTCGATGAGGCCATTCCCTGGTTCAAAAAAGCCATGCAGGCGCCGCGGTATGAAAGTCCCGCATTCCCCCATTTGAACATAGGCCGCGTTTACGAACGCAAGGGTCAGTGGACGGAAGCGATCGAGTCTTATAAGCAGGCACTCACGCTCAATCCCGACTATGTCCTGGCCAAACGCGCGCTGAGCCGGCTCATCAGCTCACTCAACTAACCGGCGAATTCCTGATGTACGATGTCAACGACGGCCGACAAGAAAACCGTCCTCGTGGTGGTGACCGACATCTTCTTCTACACCAAGGTCCGCGATGCCCTCTTGC
Source organism: Nitrospiraceae bacterium (assembly GCA_037442105.1). Taxonomy (GTDB): domain Bacteria; phylum Nitrospirota; class Nitrospiria; order Nitrospirales; family Nitrospiraceae; genus JBBIQV01. The sequence goes on from JBBIQV010000013.1 coordinate 64,080, forward strand.
CACAAGGCTATCACCTTGAGCGGGCGCGAGTGCAGCAAGACGTGCCGCAGAAGGCCGCCTCGCTGCACCCGGTCGCCATGATCCTCAACTTGAGCGATCCCGCCGTGGACGGCATGAAGGCGCTTGAGGCGGTCAAGGCTGACCGGTCGTTGCAATCCATTCCCGTGCTGGCCTTTGCCAACCACGAGGAAGTGGACACCTGGAAACGCGCCAAGGAGCTGGGCGTGACGAAGATCGTGTCACGGAACGAGTTTTCCGCCTACATGAGGAAACTGGTTGAGGAACTGCTTGGCGAACAGCCAGCAGCGAGCAGCGAGTAGCCAAAACTCCGGGCTATCAGCTATTCGCTGTTTGCTATTCGCTGACTCGAAGATGAAACAATCCCGACTCCATAATCATCATCTCAAACTCGGCGCCATCTTCGCGGAGAGCGGCGGCTGGGAAATGCCCGCTCACTACGGCGATATGCAGGCAGAACATGCGGCAGTCCGTCAGGCGGTTGGGCTGGCGGATCTCTCGCACCGCGGCAAACTTCGTGTCACCGGCGACGACCGGGTGAAGTGGCTCCAAAGTGTGATTAGCAACGACATTCTCCCCCTGCAACCGGGGCAAGGAGGCTATTCGAGCATTCTCACCCACAAGGGGAAAATGCTGACCTATTTTCGCGTCTACATACAGACAGATGCCGTAACGCTGGAAGATGTGGGGGAAATCGGGGACGCCACCTACACCGCACTCCGGAAATTTCTCCTTTACGGCACCAAAGCCAAGATGGAAAACTGCGCCGAGAGTTGGGGGCTCTTGCTCGTGAGCGGACCGAAAGCGCCATCGGTCGTGCGATCGGCGTTTGGCATGGATGTGGACGATTTGCAGCCGGTGAACTTCGTTACGGCACGGATCGGCGGACATACCGTCCTCATTATTCGCACGGAAGAAACCGGCGAAATCGATCTGGAAATCCTGCTACCGACCGAGGCCCTGGCGGCAGCATGGGAACAGCTCCTGCAGGCCGGTGCTGCCTACGGCATCAAACCGATCGGCAGCCAAGCTCGTGAAGCGCTCCGCATGGAAGCGGGCTTGCCGAAAGCCGGACCGGATTTGAACGAAGAGATCGTTCCACCGGAGGCGAATCTGGAAGGGAAAGCCTTCAGCTTGAGCAAGGGCTGCTATCCAGGCCAGGAAGTCGTGGCGCGGATGGACACGTACGGTAACGTGCGGCGGCACCTTGTCGGGCTGGTTCTCAAAGACTCCGTTGTTCCTCCGCATGGAGCCAAGCTGTTCAGCGGCGATCGGGAAGTCGGCTGGATCAGCAGCGCCACTCAGTCGCCACAGATGAAGGCGGTCATCGCTTTCGGGTTCCCGCTGCGGGATTTCTCAGCACCCGGCACCACCCTCTCGATTGACATATCCGGAACTCGCCACGAGGCCGCTGTCCGACCCTTGCCGTTTTACACAGGCGCATAAAGTCGTGTTCCGGTCCTGTCACCCGCATTCAGGTCCGGTGTCAAGGGCCTCCGACGCTCGCGAAGATCCGGCAGCGTAAATCTTTCTCCCAGTAATGACTCGCCAAGTGCCTCTACCGCTTTTTTTAAATTCAGCCACAAGCGGACTTCTTTCTTCTTCCGGTCTTCCTCCGGAACGTTCTCGAGTTCTTTCCAGAGGTAGAGGGTAATCTCCTCGCCGGACCAGAGTTCCTCGCCGGTCACGGTATCCACCGCCCAGGCATCCACCCGCACGGGACTGAAGGCCACGCCGAAGAGATAGCCGCCGCCGAACCAGACCGGCGTGCTGGTCAACAACTCGAAGCCGATGTTGCCGAAGATGGCCGCCGGATTCCAGCTTGTCGCCAAGCCAAGCGCGACACTTTCCCAGGTCATGTCTCCGACCATCCCGGCCGCCAACCATTGCCAGCGGACCTTGCCGAAGTCTTGGACGATGCCGCCGACCAGCAACTCCGCTTCCAACGACGTTCGCAGCGCGGCAAGCTGATCCTTCGTCGGAAGCACTCCCGGTTTCACACCGATCTGCTGCTGCGCCGCGTCAACCTGTTCCAGCGGCACCAGGTCGAACTGCTCGGCAGCGGCGAGCTTGTAATAGAGGAGCTGCCGCGTTTTGTTCCTGATGCCTTCGACGGCCTGCGCCACAAGTCGCCGTTCGTCGTCCGGGACCAGTTCACCCTCGATCGTTTGCACGGAGGAGAGGCTGGTGATCTCGACGCCCATGCCGAACTCGAGGACCGCGACCCTCGGCCGGTCCGGCGACGGCGTGCGGGGTACTGCGCTCGAATGGAACCAACTGCAGCTTGTTTGCCCAACGGCGAGGACAATGAGCAGGGGAACGAGGAGAGAGCCAGCCAGCCGGGAACGGCGTTCAGGGGTCATGCCATCGCGAGAGCGATATGCCCCCTTCACTCCCCCGCTCTGAAGAAACGGAATACGGAGAGACTGAGCCGGATTACGACCGTTCAGGGTTACGCACCGCCGCAACGGCGCTCGCAAACGCCAGCAGGCTCTTCCGCTCGTCGTCGTCCAGCGCCAGCAGCAGATGCGTTTCCTCCGCATGCATCAATCGTAAACTGAGAAACGGTTCTTCGCGACGTTTTTCCCGGTTGTCCCACACCGCATCGATCACCTGCACCTTATCCAACTGACCCACCGAGACCACGTCGTACCGGAAATACTGGTCGCCGATCACCATGTCGAACACCACGTTGCCCGCCGTCAGGAGCACGAGGTTGAACCGTCCCTGCTCTTCATACCCTTCGGGCAAGAACTTATTCACGTGGCAGAACGCCACCTTCCGGTCTCCTAATGCCGCCCGAATTTTCAGCTTCAGCCCCTCATAGTCGATCTGTAATGCTTTTTCATCCGGCCCGGTAGCCGCCACGGCGGCGTCCTTTGCTTTTTCGAAAATCTGATCCGCCGACATCAATCCTGCCATGTGCCTGTCTCCTTTATCTTGCGGTGCAACTTGTATCCCGACGTGATACACAAGCAAAGCGAGAATGTACGGTAACTGGCGTGCGGCTGGGATTGCAAGAGGATTTTCGACTGCACGATGGTTCATCGCGCAGTGAGACGGTGCGTGAAACGGACTTTCCCGGCATCGTCCACGATGGTGACCTCCAGCGTCGAACCCTGTACGCGCAGGGTGCCGAAGTTGAAGTAGCCGCCGTCATGGAAGAGCGTGGTCGGATTCCAAGTTTGACTTGCGGGGGTCATTCGCCCGGTTGCAGCCGATAGCGGGCCGGCCACGAACTCGTGAAAATCCACCATGCCGTCACGGTTGGGATCGTAGACATTGGCCTGAGCGAAGTGGACATCGGTAGCGATCCACACCACGTTCCGGATCGGCTGCGTGAGAATCGCCTCCACAATGATTCTCATCTCTGTCTCGAACCCCGTGCCGTCCGGTCCGCCGGCCCATCCATCGTTGCCGGGCACCGACTCGGAGCCGCCCTTGGGAATCGACAAGGGCACGCTGGTGGCGATCACCTTCCATGTCGCCGGCGACCGGCGAATTCCATCGATGAGCCACGCCCGCTGCGCTTCGCCGAGCATCGTCTTCCCTGGCCCATCCCGATCGGCGTTGCGGCTCCGATACTGCCGCGTATCCAGAATAAAGAGTTCCACATCCGCGCCGTAGCGGACCCTCCGATACAGGCGATGCGGATCGTCGTCCGGCGCACGAATCGGCCAGTATTCCAGCAAGGCCTGGCGGCCCAACGACATGTGCGGGTCGAACGGGCCGGAAAAATTATTCCGCACTTCGTGGTCGTCCCAGATTACAAACACCGGCACCGTGGCCAGCAATCGCTGAAGCGCCGCGGCTCCCCGTTGGTACCGGTGTTTCGCCCGATACTGATCGAGAGTTGACGCCGTAAAATCACTTCCCGGCGCGTTCGGCGGCGACGGACAGACATCGTCTCCATAAATGGTGTCGCCTAGGAACAAGAAGAAATCGGGCTTGTTGGCTCTGATGGCGTCGAAGATGGGATAGCCGTCCTTCTCATCTCGGCAGCGGCGTTGCCCGCCGAGGTCGCCGCTCCAGGCAAACGCCAGCGGCGCATGGGCGGTCGGCTCAGGCATCGTGGTGAACTCTCCGCGCGCAGCCACGGTGACTTCCGTGGCGAGATCGGCGCGAGCTGATTCTTTGGCTACCAGCACCTGATAGCGATACCGAGTCGCCGGTTTCAGTCTGTCGAGCGACACGTTGAGCGTTAAGTCGTGATCCGTACCGGTTTGGAACAGCGGAGTCTTCGCCAACACCGGCAGGCGGTCGCTCGCCGTACTCGCCCCTCCCCACTCCGTGACCGGTGCATACTCGACCTGAACTTGCGCCGCCCCCGCTGTGCGGAGCCAGACGAGAGCGGAGTGTGGGCCGACATCCCCGACCGCCACACCTTGCGGCAGCAGGCTGGAGACAGGAACCGTGGCTTCACCGAAGGGACTGCCAGGGGGCAAGCCGGTGCGAGAGGATGGGGCGCAGCCGGCTATGAACGAAACGAGCGCAGCGGCGATCACTGTGGTATGGACGAACAATGGAGCCGACATCGGGAACAGTCACATACCGGAAGGGAGAGAGAAGGTCAAGGCAGGATTGCGGTTCACATCACGCTTGAAATTCAACCAGACCGTCCGCCATACTGTTGCCCGCAACGCGGAAGGATTCCAATGAGCGACCAAAGCTGTCTCATCCAGGGTTGCCAAGCCAAAGCCTACGCTCCGGCCGGCACCCAAGCCCTGTGCAAAGAACACTTTCTCCACTTCCTGACGTGGCGGCGAAAGAAAGGCCCGCAGATGTTTCACAAGTACGCCGGCATGACCATGAACGAGCGCGACACCATCGCCGCCGAATGGCAGAAAACCGTCCGGATCGAAGAAATCCCCACCGCATCAGCGCCCAAACCCTGAAGGAATACGATTCCAGGCAGCGGTCCTTTTCCATGACGACAGTATTTACGCTCCCACAGACAAGGTCTGTTTCCCCGTTTAGCAGCCACCAGTGATTCTGCCAGTTAGATCG
>JBBIQV010000014.1:0-60718 GCA_037442105.1 Nitrospiraceae bacterium
GCTTGTTCCCGTCGGTGAAAGGATGGTCTTTGATGAGGAAATACAACAGGTGGGCTGCACGCTCCTGGGCTGTCGGGTAGAGTGGCTTGACGTCAAACGTCTGCTCGATATTACCGAGAACGGCCGCGAGCTGATCACCGTGCTCCCGACCGAATAGATCCGACGCCTCACCCCGAGCGCTCAACTCGTCGCGCAGCCGCCCAATCGCCTCTCGCGCCTCACGGAGCGACAGCGACGCTCTCGGCGACACAGGCGTTTCCGGGACAGCCCCGAGACGGTTTTCGTCGTACTCCAGAAGCAGCCGCCAGGCGCGCGTATACTGCTGCACCATGTCCAGGACCGCCCGGCCCTCGTCGGTGACCAACTCATGTTGCGAGAGTGTCCGAGTAAGAAGCTCCACTGCCTGTTCCATCTCCTTGAGCCCTTTGTCCCGAAGCCGCTTTTCATTGAGAGTGTAGCCCTGGATCAGATGATCCCGCAAAGTGCGGGTGGCCCAGATGCGGAATTGGGTCCCGCGCTTGGAGTTGACGCGATAACCGACAGAGAGGATAGCGTCGAGGTTGAAGTATTCGATCTGCCGAACGACTTGACGACTACCCTCCCTCTGAACCGTTGCATTTTTTGCAACAGTTGCCTTCCGATCCAATTCTTTCGAGACAAAGACATTGCGCAAGTGGCGGGAAACCACGGACTTATCTCGTCCGAACAGCTTCGCCATCTGGTCGAGCGAAAGCCAAACGGTCTCCCGCTCCAGCCGGACATCCAAGCGCACCTCTCCGTCTGGCGATTGGTAGAGGGCGACTTCCCCGCCCAGTGAGGCCTCCTCCGGGCTTATGACGCGCTTTCGTCTCATCGCCCTATCGTGAGCCTCCAGGTGCACCGAGAGCCTGGCACAATGTCCGGGCCGTGTATAACCGCGTACCCAAGGCTATCCAGCCAAGCGAGGGCGGCTTGTTCAACGACGGATTCGGTGAAGACGGACATGAGCAACTCAGTATTCGAACACCACGAACTCGCGACGCGGCACGATTGGTCGCAGCCCTTTTAACCGTTTTTTGTTTACGATAGTGCTTGGCCTAACAGTCTGCTTAAGCCCAGTATCAGAAATCCAAGTATCGTTCCACAGATCCACCTTGTTACCTTCGACAAGACTACACAGTTTATCTCCATACGTAAGCTTCGGATTGAAGCAATAGCTGATCCGTTGAAGCCATACCTCGAGATGTCCGTTGTTCGGCAGTTGTTCGAGACGCTTTCGGATGCGATCGACCGCAATAAGTTTTTCTTTCTTTGTTGGCAGCTTGCTCAAAAGCTTGCTGACGATCGCAGCACAGGCCGGGAAACAGCGCGGACTGTTGTAGCCGATATCAATTGCGATGCTTATGAGTTGCATTGGGTTACGTACCGATTTTCGGGGAGCGAGTCGCCTATAGAACTGATCGAGGGCGATCATTAAACTGCCGCCGTTGGGGAATTCGACTCCATGAGAATGGATTAGCAGCAGGTGCTTCTGTAAATTTCTATCTGCCTGCCGGCGTCGCATCCACTCGCGCTTGTCCGTCTTGATAGAATTTACAATGACTGCTTGCGCAGTGGAGGTTTTGGAGGCATTAAGTTTAAGGCTAAGACCAATTAACACCTCGGTTACCGTCTTCAAGATCAACTCTCCAGCGCGAGTGCCATTTACGAAGATGCGGTAATCGTCTCGATACCGAAGAACCTGGAAGTCTGTGATTCTTTCATCGGCCAACCGTTGGCTAAGCTTCAAGTCGGCATAGCCGAGAACCAACTCAGCAATTAGGTCCACGAGTACAGAACCCTGGGGGATGCCATTGGTTTGTCCGTGCTGCATATCTTGAAGTCGAGCATCAATTGCGTTGCCGATGAGCGATAGATCGCGCTCTTAGCCTTCGCCGTTGACTTCCCGTGCATGGCCCATGCAACTGAATGCGTGTATACAGAAGCATAGCAATCTGTAATGTCAGCATGGAGCACATAGTTGAAGTCCAATGCCAAATCGATAGAGGCCTGCTCGATTCCCTGCCACCAATGGAGAATCTGGGCGCCTTGATCTTTCTTCTTTGTCAGGGACTCTTGCGGTATGCTCAGACACCTAATCTTGGGATCCTTCGCAAACTCCTCGAATCTTGACCGGATGGCAGCCCAAGGTTTGGATTCTGTCATTAGATGCGCAAGATCAACATAGATTACGGGGTGGATAAGTTGGAAGGGCCGCCACGCATAGCGTCCGTCCTTGTTCGAGTAGATTGTGTAATTAACATCTTCAAAGTCTCGCGGCTTTAGGTTGAGGCTAGCAAGCGGTTTGATTTTCAGAAACTTGCCCACAGGCCGCAAGAGCCGTCGAAAATCAAAGTATGGCGGAAGGTCAAGACGACAATAGCTTTCTGGCTTCAGAAAGAATGCACGAGCCTCGCTTGCTGACATATCGAGCACGGACCGATCTGTCGGCTTTCGCTTCGGCGTAACCGTCTTGCCACTCACGCTGCTGTCCTTCCCATAATGCGCTCGGCGTCCGGCACCCGCAATTCGCCGGAGATGAGCTTGGGCAGCAGCGAGTCGCGCAGGGCGGCAAGGGTGCGGGATTCTCGCAGATTTGAAACGATGCGCATATGCAATGGTTCAACCCTGGTGACAAATGCCTTAAGTACATCGGGCGGTGGAACTATTACCGGAATTGGGCGGAAGTTACGTTTGCTGATTTCCAAAAAAGTCGTTCCATTGGCATTACCGATAATTATGTCCATGTTCTGCCTTGCCCAATGAAGGACATAATGGTTCGGTAGGGTTCGGTCACAGACCATCGCTATAAAACCCTGGTTCACTGCAACGGGGATCTCGGAAATCGCCAAGTAGCCAATAGGGGCCCGCGATGAAAGGAGCACAGTTCCTCGGGGCAGAAGCCCAGAACTTATACGCGCTAACCCTTCCTTAGTGATTCGACGTTCTGTTTCCAAGAGAACGGGTGAGGTAAGGCTTGCCAAATCCTTCGGTGTCACGAAATGAATTTCGCCATCCCAGAACGTCGGATCATCTGTGCTTGGAGTCGACCCGCCAAAAACACTGACGCAATCCCCAATAGGAGCAACTTTCCATCCCTCCGGAATCCCGTTTTCTATCGCGTCCACAAACCAGGATTTAAAGATCGCCCGGGCCATCGCCTCCAGCGTTTCGTTCATCCGCCGGTTCAGCTCGATCTTGTCGTCCAACGTGCCGAGGATGTGGGCAATGGCGCGTTGTTCAGAAACCGGAGGAACATCAACCGGAACGGGATGAACGTAATTGCGGTTGAGTGATGGTTGCGCGCTGCCGGAGTTATAGCCCTGAAAATCGAAGAGCTTCAGGAAGTAATAAGCGAAGCGCTCGTCGTTGCCATGAAAGTCGGTTACATACAGCGCCGTGTTCAACGGCCAATAGTCGACCGGTGAGTAGCTGACCACGCCGAAAGACGCGCCGCTCCGCCCGACAGTGACGCCGGGCCCACGCGCCTTTGGCTCATCGTGCCAACCCGTGATCCCGAATGAGCCGAGGATAGGCACGCTGCCAGGTCGCCGCTGTTCATCTGGAAGATCATGTCCTCGTTGAAGCGTGACGAACTGGCCGAGAGGCATGCGTGTCCATCCATTACTGGCCATACCCAAGTTCCTTCTGGTTGGCAGCGATCGCAGCGTCTAGCTTTGCGGCTTCGGCTTGCTGTTCCCGCAGCGTCGCGGTCATGGGGACTCCCGTCTCTTGCGGCCGGGCCGCCCTGGCTGGCGTGTAGCATCCTTCCGGTCGTGCCCCTTATGCCCCTTTGGTGCCCCATTGCCGCGGGGCGATCGAGCGGCATCCATCTGGCCTCCGTCATGCCCCTCATGCTCCTTTGGCGCCCCTTTGGCCATGCGGTAGAAGACACCTTTGCCGGTCGTGCCCTCCCTCTCGATGAGTCCGCGTTCGGCGAGGCGCGCAAGGTCCTGCGAAGCCGTGCGCTTGGCAACACGGAACTGGTTCTGATACTGGGAATTGGATATGCGGCCGCGGTCCTTGACGAACAACACGGCCGACAGCAGGCGATCCGGCAATTGCAGGGCGGCGAGACGCTCGGGGGTTAGCCAGTCGCGCCACATGGTGACGACGAAGTGCGGGCCGCGCTGCTCGAAGTCCGGCTCTGGAAGACCGGCGGCAACGGCGGCGCGGATCATGTCGGTGGTGCCGGTGCCGGCCTTTTCGGCGTAACCCGCTCGGAACAGCGGCTCGGAGATCAAAGGGTTGCGCGGCACCGGACCATGAGCGACACGCAGATCCTGGGGCGACATGCCGTGAGGCAGGTGGCCGGGATTCCAAACCTCCACCCGGTCGGCGAAGACGATCACCTGAACGAAGCCGCGGCTGGAGTAGTCACGGTGCGCGACAGCATTGACGATGGCCTCGCGCACCACGAACTCGGGAATCTCCGGAGCGACCGGCGCCGAGGCGCCGCCCCTGGCGATGCCGACCCGGCTCTCGATCTTTTCGAGGACAAATCCAAGGGCGCTCTCGATCATCTCGAAAGCCGTGCCGACGAAGGTTCGCTGGTCCCCGATCGGTTTCGACTTCTCGCGGCCGTCGAACCGAAGACATTGGACCTCGACGCCTGGCAGGAGCCGGTTCGGAGCAGCACCGAATAGCAACACTGCCGCACGAGTCGGCGTTCGCCCGGCGAGCAGATGGAAGTTTTTCAGGACTTCACCGGGGGAACTACGTTCGGAAAGGTTCAACCGCCCCTTTCCCTTCGACAGGCGCAGGAACTGCTCGACCTTACCCGCGGAGATGTCCCGCATGGATGCGCCTTCGCAAGGCGATGCGTCGAAAGGGGTCACAGGCAGGGCGCCCCGCCTCTTAAGGAAATCGACCAGCGCCCTGTAAACCTCGGCCTGCAGCGAGGCGAGATCGCTGAAGCGGCCATAGACCAGGTTGGGTTGAAGGGTGCCGATAAACGAGGCCATAGCAGGCTCTCGATCCTCTCCCTCCGGGAGCTCGCGGACGAAGGCGAGGCGCTCCGGGCGACTCTTCGTCGTTGTTGCGTGTCGGAACTCCAGAGCGGTCGCCGAAAGGCCGTCCCGGACGATCCTCCCATATCGCTTTCCGAAGAGGCTGAGATAGATGGCCCTGCGATCGATCTCGCTCAGATAAACGTCGTCCGGTAGCCGGTCCCTCGCGGGGACATCGATTTCGAAGACGAACACGTCGGGGAAGTATGCGCCCAGGAAAGCGTCGCGGGTGATGTACTCCTTGAGCGCCTTTCGTTCGGCGGCGAACTCAGACGCAACGCTGCTGATGAAGATGGGGTAGGAACGATTCATGTCGACGTGAACCCAAGCTCCTTTACGTTGGCGGCAACCTGCCTGCCGACGCCTTGGCCTGTCTGCCGGACAGGCGGGCGCAGGCAAGTGGCGGCTTTCCACAACACCCGGCGTACTTCCGCGCTCACCGCTTCCCTCGCTTCGGCCTGTCTGCCCGCCAGGCAGGCGCGAGCTCGGCCTCGATTTCTTCCACCGTCGGCAGGGCCGATTTCAGGTTCGGCGGCAGGGCGCGCGTCAGTTCGAATCGACCAGAGCAGGGCATCTCTGATTTGTGCCGCAGGTTGCGGCACTTTCGACTGAGCCGACCTTTGTGCCGCTGTTTGCGGCCCGATTGGTTCGGGGGTGGGATAGGCCCGGTAGAACGCCAGCATTCGTTTGATGTTACGCTCGGAAAAACCCTTGAGGTCCGGGAGCTCGTTGTGGAGTTCGCGGGCCAGGCGGGGGATCACGGCGGCGCCCCACCCTTCGCGTTCCTGACGGCCGTGGATGATCCGGCCAATGTCCCAGTAGAGCCGGACGAGTTCGGCGTTGACCGCGAGCACGGCGCGAGTTTGGGCCGTCTGGATTCGCCCTTTCACGTCGGCCAGGAGGGCGGCGAAGTCATCTCGCGCGAGCGCCTTGGGCGCGATCAGCTTACCCGCCATACCCAAGTTCCTTCAGATTGGCGGCGATCGCGGCGTCGAGCTTCGCGGCTTCGGTCTGCTGCTGACGCAGCGTTGTCGTAAGCCGCTTCATCTTCTCTTCAAATGGCTCTCCGTCGTCCTCCTGCGCCTCGGCGCCGACGTAACGGCCGGGCGTGAGCACATGGCTGTGCTTGCGGACGTCGTCAAGCGTGGCGCTCTTGCAGAAACCGGGGATGTCTTCGTACTTGCCAACATTCTTCTCGCCTCGCCAGGCGTGGTAGGTATTGGCAATGCGGGTGACTTCTTCGTTCGTCAACTCGCGATGGGTGCGATCCACCATGCGGCCGAGTTTGCGAGCATCGATGAAAAGGACGTGGCCGCGACGGTCCCTGCCTGCGTCGCGCTGCACTCCCGGCGCGGCAGGCAGGGCGGAACCTCGTTTGTCTCGTGCCAGGAACCAGAGACAGGCGGGAATTTGCGTCGAGTAGAAGAGCTGACCCGGCAGCGCGATCATGCAATCGACAATGTCGGCTTCAATAATGTTCTTCCGGATCTCACCTTCATTGGATTGGTTCGATGACATGGAGCCGTTGGCCAGGACGAACCCCGCGATGCCGGACGGCGCGAGATGGTGGATCATGTGTTGCACCCAGGCAAAGTTGGCATTGCCTGCGGGCGGAACCCCGTACTTCCAACGCTTATCGTCTCGCAAGAGCTCGCCGCGCCAGTCGCTCACGTTGAAGGGAGGATTGGCGAGGATGTAGTCCGCCTTGAGGTCGGGATGACGATCATTGTGAAATGTATCGCCGTGCGCGATCTGGCCATCGATCCCACGGATGGCGAGATTCATCTTCGCCAGACGCCAGGTCGTGTAGTTGGACTCCTGTCCATAGATGCTGATGTCGCCGAGCTTGCCTCCATGCGCGGTAATGAACTCTTCCGATTGCACGAACATGCCGGATGAACCGCAGCAGGGGTCGTACACACGGCCTTTGTAGGGCTCCAACATCTCGACCAACAGCCTGACCACGCAACGCGGCGTGTAGAATTCGCCGCCTTTCTTGCCTTCGGCACTGGCGAATTGGGACAGAAAGTACTCGTAGACGCGGCCGAGCACGTCCTTCGATCGGCTTTCCTTATCACCGATTTTGATGTTGGTAATGAGGTCGATGAGCTGACCCAGCCGGAGTTTATCGAGGGCGGGGCGGGCATACTCTCTGGGAAGCACACCCTTGAGCGAGGGATTGTCGCGTTCGATGCCGGTCATCGCGTCGTCCACGAGCTGGCCGATCGTGGGCTGCTTGGCCTGAGCCTTCAAATGAGACCACCGCGCTTCCGGCGGCACCCAGAAGATATTGAGTGCCCGGTATTCATCCGGATCTTCGGGGTCTGCCCCCTTCTTTCGTTCGTGGTCTAGCTTGGCGTGTTGCTCCTCAAACGCGTCAGAGATGTACTTGAGGAAGATGAGCCCCAAGACCACGTGCTTGTACTCGGCAGCGTCCATGCTGCCGCGGAGGGCATCGGCCATTTGCCAGAGTTCGGCTTCATAGCCGACGTTGGCGCCAGTCGTTGCTTTTGACTCTGCCTTCGTCTTACTTGCCATTGGTGCTGTTGCTCCCCCCTATTTATCATCTCGAAACTATGGCCGGTTTCGCGCCGAAGAATACCCCTTTCCCATCGAGAAATCACCCGGATCCGGCAGGGCCAGAGGCCGCGGATGCCTTGGTTTTTAAAACGCAAACCGAGGCACAATTTCCCGCAAGATCCCCCACCGCGCGCAAATGCTCTCCAAGATCATGGACGACGAATGATCCATCATCGTCCTGGCGCACATGGGCGAGGAATTTGGTGTCACGCATGGTTTTTGTGATGGCCTCAGCCGGCCTTAGCCGTCACACGCAGCTTGACCCGCGTCTTCTTTTGCAGCGCGCTGACGATTCCGAAAAAGTTCTCCGTGCTGGGGTTGCCATGCGGGGCCAGCATCCGGTGCAGGCTCTTGGGTGGCTTCTCGATCTCGGCCGCCAATTCCTCAAACCCCACGGTGGCGTTGACGAGATCGCGCAGGATTGCCTTGCCGGTGGCGGTATCACCTCCGAGAAAGGCGTTGATCGCCTCCGTAAAGAGCGCTTCCCGAAAGCGTGGGTCGCGTTGGACCCGCGCGGCCACCGTGTCTTTGAATTCTCGTGTGAGTGCCATGGCGCCTCCGTTCCGTGTCAGGTCTTCCCTGCGTCTTTTCGGCGACGATAATCAGCCCATCGCTCTTTCGCCGCTTTGATTGCAGACTGCTGCCGTTGTTTGGTACTGCCGCCGAGCAGGATCACCACTGTCTCACCGTCCTTGCCGAAATACACCCGGTAGCCAGGGCCGAAGTCGATCTTGCGTTCGCACACACCCGATCCGACGCTCTTCACGTTCGACCAGTTGCCCGCGGTCAGTTGGTACAAGGCCACGGCGACTTTTGCCGCTGCTGGTGCATTGAGCCCTTCAAACCAGGCCCGATACGGCGAGCGCCCCTCAGGGTCAAGATACTCAAGAAGTCGGATTTCTGTCATCGTCTAAAGGTAACACATCGGTTACTATATATCCGGACCGGATTCCCGCGCAAGTGCTCCGGCGTTCTGGGGCGAGGCCTGCCACCACACATTGGACTATTCCAGCCACCGCCCGCAGATGCTCTTCGAGATCATGGACGACGAATGATCCATCAGCGTCCTGGCGCACATGGGCGAGATACTGTGGCGCAAACGGCACGTTGGGGTTGTACCGGTTCGCGGGATTCAGCGGATTGTCTGGACGCGGACGAATGAGTTCTACGAATGCTGGATGATGGCCCGTGTCCGCAACGTCCGAGAGAACCTGTTGATTGACAGACTTTGTACAACGCTGTACATTCCTCTTACGTTCACGGAGGCACTGGTGAAACTTTCGATCAGCGAAGCGCGCAAACGGTTGCCGGCCCTGGTCCGGCGGGTCCAGCGGGACGCGGGCACGAGCGTCCAGATCACGGTGCATGACCAGGTGGTCGCGGAGCTTCGGGCGGTCCAGCGAGAACCTGAGCCCGGGGCGGCCGCCACAGCGCTCTTGGAGATCATGGCCAGGCTTCCGAAGCGTCGTGGTGGCAAAACTCGGATCTCTTCCCGCGTCAAGACCCATCTCTACGGGCGGCGTGGCGTGCTCCGCTAATGACCCTCCCCGCTCTGGTGTTTTGCGACACTTCATTCTTCTATGCTTGCCTCGATCCGAAAGACGCCAACCACGCGCGGGCACGCCTGCTGGTAGCGGAATCGGCTTCTGCCGGAACGACGTGGTGCACCACCTGGGACATCATCAGCGAAACAGTGACACTGCTTCGCTATCGCCACAACGCACAAGCCGCGCTTGCGTTTCTCAGCGATGTCAAGCCCGAGCTTCACATTGTTCCCTACGGCGACCGCTTGAGGGACGAAGCCGAACTCATGTTTCGGACCTATGCCCGTGATCATCGCTTGTCTTTCTGCGATGCTATCTCGTTCATCGTGGTCACTTCGCTGCTCGATCATGTTCCCTGCTTCACGTTCGATGAAGACTTCCGTCGCCTCGGTTTGACCGTTCTTCCTTGACCACTCATCGTCTTCTCTTTCCACTCTCCCCATCCAACGGCGCAAACGGCACGTCGGGGTTGTACTTGTTGACCGGATTCAGCGGATTATCCGGGTGATATTGGTTCACCGAATTGAACGGATTGTTGGGATTGTATTGATTGATCGGGTTCGCGGGGTTGCCGGGATCGTAGCGGTTCACGGGATTGAACGCGCTGTTGGGATCGTAGGCGTTTGCGGGATTGAGTGGGTTATCCGGTTGATACTGTGTGACCGGATTGAAGATGTTGTAGTCCCGCTCGTAGCGCGAATCGAAACCTATCTCGGCCCAACCCGTTACCGCCGATGACAGCATCATCACCGCGCCTATCCCTATTGCGTATCGCATGGTCACCTCCTCTCTGCTTCTCACCCTTCCCCAAAAGGGAGAGGGTTCCAACTAGCGGTGACGCTATCATGCACCTGTGACATCCGAGGTCACTTACACGTCGCGATCCTTTTCGCTTCCTCCACAACCACTGCCCGCAGGCTCGCCGGTTTCTCTACCCACACCCCGGTGCCGAAGCTGAGAATCCAGCCAACCAATTCGCATGAGTCGGCAACCGTCAGCGACATGCGCATTCGACCATCTTTGAGCAATTTCGTCACCTGGCCAGGATGCCAGGTGCGGGTCCTTGGCCCAGGCGGCGGTCGCTTTGTCGAACAGCAGTTCCATCTCGACTCTCGGCCCTCGCATGACGGTGAGCGCATCCTGCACGAACGCGTCCAGCGGGGGTCTTTGCGCAGGTGGCAATAGCCGACGAGGTAGAGGCCACCCGATACGTACCCAAGCCGGTAGGGGGCGATCTTCCGCCGCACAGCTCCGGGATGTCTGAGGCAGTCGGCTGGCGATGTCGTCGAGCGTGACCCCGCGTGGCGACTCCAAAAGCCGGAGCAGGTGCCACTGACGAGTGACCTGATCGTTGCGCGGCATCCGATGTGCCCTCTGTCGCCGCGAGGATAGCGTATTCTCCTTACGGTTACAACAGCACGGACTTTGGATTTGCGTGTCGCGGCAGATGCCGAGAGGCCGTCGCGCCGTTCCTTCCTTCATTGCACCACGGGAACCATCTGTCTTAAGATTCGCAGTACGACCACACGGCTACTCACCCTTGGAGCCAGGAGGTGTGCCATGCCCATGTATGTCAGCCTCGTCAAATTCACGCAGCACGGTCTGTCCACCATGAAGGATCAGGGAATGGCCCGCGCAGAGATGGTCAAGAAAAACGCCCAGTCGTTGGGCGGTAAACTGGTCCAGGCCTACTACTGCCTGGGCGAGTACGACGTCGTGGCGATCTGGGAATTTCCGGACAACCGCACGGCGATGAAGGCGGCGGTGCTCAATGCCGCGATCGGCCATATTCAGATCACCACGATGCCGGCCGTGCCACGGGACGAATGGAAGAAGCTGCTGCAGGAAACCTGGAAGAAACAAAAGTAGCCTCACCCCCATCGATGCAGCGCCCGTTCTGCCTGTGTTAGAGTAGCGGCCATGCGCAACATCGTCATCATCGGGTCCGGACCGGCCGGGTTGACCGCCGCCTTGTACACGGCGCGGGCGAACCTGTCGCCGCTACTGATCGAAGGCTGGCAGGCCGGCGGGCAGCTCACGACGACGACCGAGGTGGAAAATTACCCCGGCTTCGCCAAAGGCATTCTGGGCCCCGAGCTGATGCAGGAGATGCGGGCCCAGGTGGAGCGGTTCGGCACGGAGTTTCTGGCCGGTGATGTCAGCGCCGTGGACCTCACGAAACGACCGTTCACCATCACCATCGACGGAGAGAGAACGGTCGAGACCAAAGCGCTCGTCGTCGCCACCGGGGCTTCCGCCGTTCAGCTTGGGTTGCCGAACGAATCGCGCTTGACCGGCCACGGCGTCTCCACCTGCGCGACGTGCGACGGATATTTTTTCCGCGGGAAAGACTTGGTGGTCGTCGGCGGCGGCGACAGTGCGGTGGAGGAGGCCATCTTCCTCACCAAGTTCGCCGTGCGCGTGTCGGTCGTCCACCGGCGGGACAAGTTACGCGCATCAAAAATCCTGCAAGACCGCGCATTCAAGAACGAGAAGATTGCATTTATCTGGAACTCGGTCGTCGAAGATATTCTCGGGCAAGACATCGTAACCGGCGTGCGGCTCAAGAATGTGGTCACCGGCAAGACCTCGGACCTGGCTTGTGCCGGCGTGTTCGTCGCGATCGGCCATCGTCCGAACACGAGCCTCTTCATGGGTCAGCTCGATATGGACGAGAAGGGCTACATCCGCACGAACAACGGCACGGCGACGAGCGTACCCGGCGTGTTTGCCGCCGGCGACGTGCAGGATGCCCGATACCGGCAAGCCGTCACCGCCGCCGGCTCCGGCTGCATGGCGGCCATCGACGCCGAACGGTTCCTAGAAAGCGAGCATGAATGCGCGATCAGCCTTCAGCAATCAGCACGACGTCAGAGCTGACCGCTGAGAGCTGACGGCTGAAAGCTAAAGAATGCGTTGCGCCATCGTCCACTATCACGAACTTGCCCTCAAAGGTCGCAACCGCGATTTCTTCGAGCAGCGGCTCGTCCGCAACCTGCGCCTGGCGCTGCAAGACCTCGTTATCACCCAAATCGATGCGCTCCAGGGTCGCGTTCGCGTCACGCTGCCGGACACGGCGAACGAGAGCGTTGTCAAAGATCGTCTTGCCCGCGTCTTCGGCGTCTCGAATTTCTTGCTCACCCGTTCGGTTCCCTTGAACTTGTCGCATCCCGATCTTACGGCGCTCACGGAGGGAGTCGTCGAGGCGGTTCGCTCCCTGTCCTTCGACACCTTTCGCGTCTCGGCCAAGCGGGCGGACAAACGCCTCGCCTTGACCTCCATGGATGTCGAACGCGAGCTCGGGGCGCGCCTCTGCAAACAAACCGGCAAGCGAGTCAAACTGGATCGCCCGGACCTCACGGTGCTGGTCGAGCTTCTCACCGACGAAGCGCATTATGCGGTGCGAAAGGAACCGGGACCAGGAGGGATGCCGGGCGGCGTCAGCGGTAAGGCGGCCTGTCTCATTTCCGGCGGCATCGATTCACCGGTCGCGGCCTGGCGTATGATGAAACGCGGGTGCAAAGCCCTCTTCATCCACTTCTCGGGACGCCCCCTGGTCAGCCGCGCATCGGAAGATAAAGTCCGCGAGATCGTCCAACTCCTGACCGCGTACCAATACTACTCGCGGCTCTATGTTATTCCGTTCGGCGAGATTCAGCGCGATATCGTCGCGAGCGCGCCGGCTCCATTCCGTGTCGTGCTTTATCGGCGTATGATGCTGCGAATCGCGGAGGAACTCGCGCGGCGGGAGGAGTGCTGGTGCTTAGTGACCGGAGACAGCCTCGGACAGGTCGCTTCGCAGACCCCGGAAAATCTCTCCGTCATACAGGAAGCGGCTCAGCTCCCGATCCTTCGTCCCTTGATCGGCATGGACAAGATCGAGATCACTGAGCAGGCCCAACGCATCGGGAGCTTCGAGACCTCCATCGAACCCGACCAGGACTGCTGCAAGCTCTTTGTCCCGGCCCACCCGAGCACGAAAACACGGCTGGATGACATCCGCAAAATCGAGCGCGGTCTCGACATCGATGCCCTGACCAAGCAAGGGATCGAGAAAGCCGAACTGAGCGAGTTTACCTTCCCTGCCTAGTACGTTCCAGCGCCTTTTCTCGAAGAATCCGAAAGTGCGCTTCCAGCTCGCGCCGCATCGCCAGGGCCGCCAACCAATCCGGCACCAACGTGTCCATCTCGACGAGAAGTTCGAACTCCGCACGGGTCTGGCCCCCATCACCGATTGCGCTCAGCTTCCACATGCGGTGGTACCGTTTGAAGTCCCCGCCGCGGAGGTCGGTCACGAGTCCGCCTTCCGGCAGAGTATGCGATTCGCACAGCAGCCGCCGCTCGCCCGGCAACAACGCATGCTTGATGCGGAGATCGGTCACCGCTCGTCCGTCTCGAATTTCCAGGCTTGCAACCTTCATGCGAACTTCAAACAGCTCGGGCCATTTCGCATAGTCCGTCAGGATCGCTTGCAAGATGTCCGGCCGCACCGGGAACAGAATAGTCGCCGCGGCCTTCACGCCTCCCTCTGGATCGGTCCGTACCTCCAACGCCGATGCGCCGTCCGAAGCGGCCCAGGCTGAGTCCGGAGACAGCCAGTGCACTCCCGGACCGATCCCCAACATGCCGGCAAACCAGCACCCTACGATCACTAGGAGCCTGTCCGACATTGCCGTTCGTGACGAGGCGAATGAGGCGCAGGCAGATGCGCGGCCGCAGACCGCGAAAAACCGGAGGCGTATTCGCTGGAATACGTCGAGGATTTTTCGGGGTCGAGAACAAGGCAGATGCCAGTGCATCGTTCGCCGCAGTAGAAGGGTCAATGTCGGACAGGCTCCTAGAGCCCACCGGATCATGACAGGATTATAGCGGGCTAGCCCACGAGCGTATAGTTGGGAGGCGCGCCTCCGTTGGCTAGCCCGCATTATTCATGACGGTTCGTCGCGAAAGCAGCGAATAGCGAATAGCAAGTAGCGCACAGCTCAAGAGGGCTTTTTTCTCTCCGGCTGTTCGCTGCTCGCTACCAGCTACTCGCTCCTTGGTCTTTGCAGCAGAAGCGTTCATGAATAATGCGGGCTAAGATGGAACGGTTTGTGATAGGATGCGCCGCGATGGGAACGATTGTCCGGTCTTTGGCTGCCTCTCGTGCTCTCTGGTTGGCGGGAAGCATGGCGTTGTGGTTTGGTCTGCCGAGCATGGCGTCCGCCCAGCCGCTTGAAGATCCCCATGCGACCACCGAATTGACGTGCAGCTTCGGCATGGCAAAGGGAGAGGCCTCACAGAAGTGCCAGGTTCCCTTTCCCGCCGGGTGCGTCGTCGCTCGCATCCCCGGCACGACGAAACCGTGGACATCGGTATCGAAAGGCGGAAAGACCGCCTGCCGGTTCCACGAAAAGGAAACCGACTGGAAGACCCGCATCACCGGCATCTGCGGCCGGTGTACGTCAGCACAATGTTCGGCCAAGTTCCACGTCAGATTCGATTGCTCGAACCGCTGACAGTGTCCCGAACCTCGTACCCCTCGCTACCTGCATCATGTCCCTGTCCGAGACGATCAAGCATGAGGCTCGCGCCCTGGGCTTCGACGCGGTCGGAATCAGCCGCGTAGTTCCAAGCCCTCAGCGCACAGACGCCGGCGATCAGCCAGACCCCCTCCCCGCTTCCTCTCCCCCAAGCGGGGGAGAGGGCAGAGGTGAGGGGACATCCTGTCTCTTCGTCGAACGTCTGATGGAGTGGCTCCGCCGCGGCTATCACGGTGTGATGGCCTGGATGGAGCGAGACCCGCAGCGCCGCGCCGATCCGACCCTTGTACTGCCAGGCTGCCGGTCTGTCATCTCCGTCGGGATGAACTACTTTACCGGCCAACAGGCGAATGAGGGGCCCGGCTATGGCCGGATCGCCAGCTACGCATGGGGCCACGACTATCACCGGGTGTTAGGAAACCGCCTGGAACAGTTGGAGGACCGCATAAAGGCCCTAGCGCCCAAGGCACGTACCCGCTCCTATGTCGACACGGGACCGGTCATGGAAAAAGCTTGGGCGCAACAGGCCGGCCTGGGCTGGATCGGGAAACATACCAATCTTGTCTCAACCCAGTTCGGATCATGGCTGCTGCTGGGCGAGATCCTCACGACCCTGGACCTCGATCCTGATGAACCGGCCGAGGACCTCTGCGGCACTTGCGCCCTGTGCATCAAAGCCTGCCCCACCGGCGCTATCGTCGAGCCCTACGTCGTCGATGCCCGCCGCTGCGTGTCGTACCTGACGATCGAATTGCGAAGCTCGGAAGAAGCGATCCCCGATGATCTTGCGATCAAGATGGGCAACCGCATCTTCGGATGCGACGACTGCCTGGACATCTGTCCCTATAACATCCAGGCCCAGCCCACGGAGGAACCGGCTTTTCGGGCCACTCCCCTCACGCTGGCTCCCTCGCTGCAGGAGTTGGCAGAGCTCGACGAACCTTCCTTTACAGCCATGTTTCACAAAAGCCCGATCCGACGGACAAAACTCGCCGGCCTGCGCCGCAATGTCTCCATCGCCTGCGACAACGAGTCCCGCCACCAGGCAGCAATCAGCCTCTCCGCTCCAAATCAGGCTCCTAGCCTCTGCCATTCCAAAAGTGTTAGCCTATAGGCGCTCCCGCCGTTTCAGCTAGGAGGACCGTTTTTGGAGAGACTCCTATGCGCTCGCCCACCATCCTCATCATCGAAGACGACGAACGCTTGCGCCATGTGATCGACCTGGTGCTCAAGTCTGAGGACTATCGCCTGGTCTTTGCGGCTTCGGGCGATGAGGGCGTCCGGATCGTCCGTGAATCAGGCGAGCTGGATCTGATCGTGACGGACCTGCAATTGGGTCGCGTCTCAGGCATGGATGTCCTCGACACCGCCAAGAAGGCCAGGCCCGGTGTACCGGTGCTCATCCTCACCGGGCACGGCTCGATCAAGTCTGCCGTGGAGGCCATGCGGAAAGGCGCCTACGACTACATCGCCAAACCGGTGGACAACGACGAACTCAAGATCGTCATCGCGCGCGGGTTGGAGCTGCGGAGGCTGCACCAAGATCATGAGCGCTTGCAATCCGGCCTCGAAGAGAAGTTCGGGTTCGACCGAATCGTGAGCGTCTCTCCGCAAATGGAGCTGGTAAAACGGCTTGCACAGGAAGTCGCACAGACCGACTCGACGATCCTGCTGACCGGCGAGAGCGGCACCGGCAAGGAACTGCTTGCCCACGCGATCCACCTGGCCAGCCCCAGAGCCAAAGGCCCGCTCGTCGCGCTGAACTGCGCCGGCATTCCTGAACACCTATTGGAGTCCGAACTCTTCGGCTACGAGAAAGGCGCCTTCACCGACGCCAAGCAGTCCAAACCGGGGCGCTTTCAACTGGCAAATCACGGCACGCTCTTCCTGGACGAGATCGGCGAGATGAGCCTCACCGCCCAGACGAAACTCCTCCGGGTGTTGGAGGAACATGTCGTCGAACCGCTGGGAAGCATCCGGAGCGTCAAGGTCGATATCCGCGTGATCGCCGCCACGAATCAAGATTTGCCAGGACTGATTAAGGCAGGCCGATTCCGGCTCGACCTCTATTACCGACTCAACGTGTATCAGCTCCGCATCCCGCCCTTACGTGAGCGGACGGACGACATCACCGCAATCTTGGAATCGTTTCTGGATATCGCTTGCCGCGAACGAGGCAGCCGTATCCGCTCCGTCAGTCCGGAAGCGTCGGCGCTGCTCAAAGCACACGACTGGCCCGGCAATGTGCGGGAGTTGCACAATGTCGTGGAATGGCTCACCATCACGTGCAAAGAAGGCGAGATCAAACCGGAGCATCTGCCGCAGACATTGAGGAGCAATGGCCGGGCCCCTGCCGCATCGGTTCAGGAGCCTCTATCGCTGCTGAAGTTCGGTCTGTCGGTAGAAGAAGTCGAGAAAAAGATGCTGGAAGAAGCGCTCAAGAAAACCGGCGGCAACGTCTCCGAAGCCAGCCGGCTGCTCAAGATCACCCGCAATACGCTCCGCTACCGGATGGCGAAATACCACCTCTCATAGGGTCCTCACACCATCGAGTTCTTTGCTGGATCATCATTTCGATGAGATTCTTGAGACCAGTCGAGCGGAATGGAAACTGGGCAGTGGATGGTATGGATCAAGCAGTGCCGGAAGAGGGAGATTGCTGAGGTGTGCCACTTGTGCTACACTCTGTGACGAGGTGCATGATGCCGGCGACTAATCCAAGAGTGAATGTCGTGTTGGAAGAACCCATGTATGACAGCATCCGGCGACTGGCGAAGCGAGATAAGGTCTCGCTCTCGCTGAAGGTTCGGGATCTCGTCAAAGAGGCGCTTGAAATGGAGGAGGACCGCGGACTCACTGCTCTGGCCGAGGAACGAGAACGTACCTGCGACGCGTCAAAGGCGCTGACTCACGAACAAGTGTGGGGACCTCTGCGACGGAAGAGGCGCTGAGTGTCCTTCAGACTGACGTATCACCCGGCAGTCGCACAAGAAGACGTGCCGTCAATTCCTGGAAACCTCAGGCGCCGCATTGCAGACGCGATTGAGACTCGCCTCACAGAAACTCCCCAACAGTTTGGATCTCCACTTCGGAAGACACTCAAGGGTTACTGGAAACTTCGCGTCGGCGACTATCGTGTTGTCTTCAAGGTAACGGCAGCGGAGGTCCGAATCCTCGCCATCCGTCATCGGAGGCACGTCTACCAAAGACGTGGTCAGCCGGATTGAGCGGCCCGATCAGTGACGCTGCTCGTCGATACTTGGCTCTCTCGATCTCACCGCCGAGAGTCTGTAAAAGACCCCCGGTACATCTTGCTTCTCCCGTTAGCGGTAGACTTCTTTGCGATCACCGATCTTCACGACGAGGACGATGAGTTCCTTATCTTGGATTGCATAGATGATCCGGTAGTCGCCTTCGCGGATGCCGCACAGGTCATCTTCGCCGGCGAGTTTCTTCACACCCTGGGGGCGTGGGTTTTTCTTCAACGTGCGAAGGCGTTTCACGATCCGTCTTTGAACCGGTTCAGTGAGCGCTTTGAGTTGTCGCTCGGCCGGCGGGGCGAGGAGGATCGAGTACGCCATCGGAGAGGGCTAGAGACCGAGGTCCTTCAGAATTGCATCAAGAGGCTTTGCTCCCTTCTTTTTCGTCTCGGCCAAAGCGGCGCGCGCATCCGCGAGGTCAATACGATCTTCCAGTTCCTCCAAGAGACGCAAGTCATCAATCGGCACCACTGCGGCAATTTCTTTCCCGCGCCGCCGCACCACCACGCGCTCTTTTCCATAGGCCGCGCGGTTGATCGTATCCGCAAATCCTTGTCTGGCCTTACTGGCGGGAAGATGTGCCATCGCGTCCTCCTCCTCAAATCCGTTCGAATGTACTAAGCGTACGAACGGTACAAATTGTACGGCAAGGTGATTGGACGGTCAAGAGATGGGAACCCGGGTTCGCCAGGGATAAGGAGAAGGGCGAGAACAAAAGGGGACACCTATGAAAAATGGAAAAGGCTGTCAAGCGGGCGACCAGATGCGAGGCCGTAGACTCGATTCGACTGTCAACAGACGAGCCGTCCGTCGCGCTCACGCCGCTTCCCCAGTCGAGAACGTGGTAACAGGTTCCCCCAACCAACGCGCGGGCGGTACGTGGCATGGCGGTTCGCTAGCCGATCCAGCCGACTCCTGTCCCTTGAAAAGTAGAATGTCCCCTTTTCTCATTCCCGACCCCACGGCCAATTACAGATCGCCGAGATTGTCCGATCCCAGCCGTCAGGAGCGAGCGGGTATCACACGATCATCGCCGACGTTGAACAAATCTGACCTCGCGCCTCAACGCCTTCCCCTTATATCGGTATGAGTGTTTGACGGTTGGCTCTCGATCGTGTACCCTATTGTCACTCACTCCGCATAGGGTGGCACATGAAATTCATCACAGTACGGGATTTGCGCGGGCGTTCAGGTCAAGTCTGGAACAAACTCGCGCGCGAGCGCGATGTCATCCTCACATCGAACGGCAAGCCCATCGCCATTCTATCCGCCGTGTCGGAAGACACGCTGGAAGAGTCGCTTGCCGCCGTAAGACGCGCGCGAGCTGTTACCGCTGTGGAAACATTGCAACGACAGTCGGTCCAAGCTGGTACGGATAAGCTTTCCCCCGCAGAAATCGCCGCTGAAATTCGTGCGGTACGGAAGGCCCGCCATCGGTGAAGGTAGTGGTGGATACCAACGTCCTGGTCGCAGGGCTGTTGTCTCCATTTGGGCCTCCAGGTGAGATTGTCCGTATGATTGCTTCGGGCACGTTGCGCTTGTGCTTCGACGCCAGAATCCTCACCGAATACGGCGAAGTCCTTGCCAGACCGAAGTTTCAGTTCAACTCCGAGCAGACTCAGATATTGCTGGAGCAGATTAAGCTGGAAGGACTCGGCATTGCCGGCAATCCGTTACCGACCAGGCTCCCAGATCCCACCGACGAACCATTCCTGGAAGCAGCCGTGGCAGGCAAGGCTGAATGTCTGGTTACCGGCAATGCCAAGCATTTTCCCACAGCACGACGTCAGGGAGTGGTCGTGCTTTCGCCGAGCGAATTTCTCGATCACTATCGAAAGCGCACACGGCCAAGGAAGCGCAAGAGTTAGCATGGCCGCTACCGACGGGGGCGATCGTCCGGACAATACCGGTTGTACTCATGGAAGAAAGATCCGAAAACCGGCAAGCGAAGAAACCTCGATCAGTGAATAGCCGGTAGCGCATAGCTCTCAAACAGAAGCGAATAGCTGATAGCTAATGGCGAATAGCATGGGAGTGTGAAGCTCCGAGCTGCCTGTCTGTCGCTACCAGCTACTCATTCTTGGCGATTGCAGCAGAAGCGCTCATGAATAATGCGGCCTGGATGCGAGTAGATCTGTCTGTGCTACTACGGTTTCTTTTGTTCCGAGGGCGCCGGCTCCTCCTGCTTTTCCACTTTCAGGAGAGTGACGTCGAAGGTGAGGTTCTTGCCGGCGAGGGGATGGTTCAGATCCAACACGACAGTCTCCTCATTGACGGCCAACACTCTGGCAGGCTGGCCGTCGGCTGATTGGAGCATCATACCGGGCTTGATGTCGGGCGGCACACGACTCTTCTCCACCGTGATACGCTTCTTCTGATTATAAGGTCCGTAACCTTCGACCGCCGGCACTTCGACTCGCTTGCGCTGGCCTGCCTTCATACCGGCCAACGCTTTTTCCAAACCCGGCACGATCTGTCCCGCCCCCTGGATGTAGGAGACCGGCGCCTTCCCGACATTCGAATCGGCCACCGTGTTATCGGGAAGCGTGAGCGTATATTCGATCGTGACTTTGAGGCCGTCCGCGACGGGAAGATCGTTCTCCGCCAGCGCGACTCCCGTCCCCAGTTGCCCGATGACCATCGCCGCAATTCCCACAAGTCGAAGACCGATCAGTGCCATGGGTTCTCCTCAAGGCCGTTGTGCCGATGGCCTAGCCGGCCTCCAGCCCCCGGCGCCATGTGCATGTCCATGCTCACGCCGTCTCGGTCCCTCGTGCATAGCCGGTACTCGATGCCGCGATACATGCCCATGTGGATGCCGGCGAGGGCGCGGGTTTTCCCGCTCTTCATGCGCGGCAACCGGCATCGCCATCAGCTCCGGCAGTTGCAACCGCCTCGTCTGAATTCGCAGCCGCCTGACCATGTGCAAGTACTCATGCTCCTCCTGCGGGGACAGGATTAAGAGCGTGGTCCCGCTTTTCTCGGCCCGTCCCGTTCGCCCCGTCCGGTGCACGTAGGAGTCCTGGCTCGCGGGCAGTTCATAGTGGATCACCTGCGCCACGGCCGGGATATCCAGGCCGCGCGCCGCCACATCTGTCGCCACGAGCGATTGTAGCCGGCCGGACCGGAACGCCGTCAAGGTGCGCTCGCGCTGGGCCTGCGAGTGGTTGCCGGTAATCGCACCGACCGACGCCGGCTCGCCGCCGAGCCGCGCCGCCAACCGCTTCACCTTGTACTTCTGATCGCAGAAGACCATGGACCGCTCGCCGGACGCCACGCCACGCAGCAACGTGTGCACGAGCTGAACACGCGAGGTTTCGGTCGGCACCACGTAATAAGCGTGGGTGATGGTCGTGGGAGTTGTGACCCCGCGATCCACGGCTGCCCGCACCGGCTGATTGAGCATGGTTTCCGCGAGAGCTTGGATGTCCGGCGAAAACGTCGCAGAGAACAGCAACGTCTGCCGTTGCTTCGGCAGCAGGTCGAGGATGCGCCGGATGTCCCGCAAAAATCCCCGATCCAGCATCTGGTCAGCTTCATCCATCACGAGATACCGCACGCCCTGCAAGTTCAGGTGGCGCGTGCCCACGAGATCGAGCAGACGACCCGGCGTCCCAACCACGACGACGGGCGGCCGACGCAAGGCGCGGTAATGGCGTTCAATGGGTGTGCCGCCATACACGGCAAGCGACGTGAGCGCCGGAGGTGCGTACTTCCGCAGCTCGGTTTCAATTTGCAGCGCAAGTTCGCGCGTGGGCGCCAGAATCAATGCTTGCGGGCCGCTGCTCGACGGAGACGTCGTGCGAGCGGCATCGCCTCCAGCGGTCGCCGGCGGCATGGGCCGCATTGCGCGCTCGATCAGCGGAATCAGAAACGCCAAGGTCTTGCCGCTACCGGTCTTGGCCTGGGCCAGCACGTCGCGACCTTCGATCGCCGGCGGAATGGCCGCCGCTTGAACCGGCGTCGGAGTTGTAAACCCAGCCTGTTGCACACGCTGGGCAAGAAACGGGGACAGAGATAATTCACTAAACGTCGTCATGAAACTCCTATTCTTCTTCTCTTCCTCGGAACACAGGGCTGGCTAAGAAGGCAGACCTGAAGAGCTGGGGAGAGGATCGATGATATGAGGGAACAGCGAGGGGGCCGCCACAGTAGGCGGCCCCCGGTCAGTACATTCGAACTGGACCGGACTAGCGCCGGCCACCACCAAATCCGCCACGGCCTCCGCCTCCACCACCGGAGCGGGGCTCCTGGGGACGGGCCTCGTTGACGGTCAGGGTGCGTCCACCGAATTGGGTGCCGTTCAGCGCGGTGATCGCCGCCTGGGCTTCGGAGTCCGAGGACATCTCGACAAAGCCGAAGCCTCGCGACTGTCCCGTGAACTTGTCCGTGATAATCCGCGCCGACGCCACCGCCCCGTGCGCAGCGAACAAATCGTTCAACTGCTGCTCGGTTGTAGAATACGGCAACCCACCAACATAAATCTTCGAACCCATCGGGTTCCTCCTTTGAGAAAATGGTGTTGTCTTGGACTCGAGAACGAAACGAGGAAGGGATGGCCCGAAGACGCAAACACAGCGGCGACTTAGGTCTGGCTTCCGATCAAATTCCCGGGCACGACCAAAACAACATCGATTCAGGCCTTGTCACTCTCTCAGCCTCACCACCAGGCCCATCGCAATGAAGCAGCCCCATGCTAACGCACAGCCCCCCGCAAACGCAAGAGAGAAATCTGTTTCGGAGCTTCTACCTCCTACTTTGGCTGGCGCTGCTTGATCTGAAGAATTTCCTGCTGAAGGCGATCCCGCTGAGCCCGCTCTTGCTTGAGCCGTTTCCATCGATCCCAGGTCCACCAGCGGAGTTTCTGTGCGAAGGAAACCGTCGGGGGAGGAACGCTGCCGGAAGGCGCGTGCTGAAACTCATAGCCCTGATGAGTATCTTTGTTTTCGTAGTACCGTTTGTAGAGATGATCGTACGGACCGCGCTCGGAATCGCCCATGACTCTTCTCCACCAACTTGCGCCGGCCTCGCCGCCCGCGATGGGCAGCCTTGGCACACGGTAGGAGGCATGGTACCCTGTCGGCGCAAATGTCTGCAATGGGTATGTGGCCTTCGAGTCGCGCGGTTTTGATCGGGACCTTCGCCGGCTGGTGCGTGACCATGATGGCAGCGGGGCTTCCCGCGGCCGGCGTGGCAGAAGATCGGCAGGAACTGGTCGGGGCTCTGGCCGGTATTTCCGGCGAGCGCATGCTTGCCGATGTCGCCAGGCTCAGCAGCGCCGAGTTCAACGGGCGGCAGACGGGCACTGAGAACGATCTCCGCACAGCGCAATTCGTGGCTGAACGATTCGTTTCTCTCGGTCTGTTTCTGGCCGATGTCCCCTTCGATCGCTTTCGAGGCGATGTGGCCACGGGGCTTATGACGAGGCCCGTCACGGCCACCACCGTTGCCCCCAATGCGTCTCTTCGGTTGTCCACGACCGGAAATGCCGCACCCGCCCGCCTCGGTTCGGATTTTTTGCCGATCCTCGATTCGCCATCCGCCGATGTGTATGCGCCGATCGTGTTCGTCGGTTACGGCATCTCCGATCCTGCTCAGGGATTCGACGAGTACGCGAACCTCGATGTCGACAATTCGATCGTATTGTTTCTTCGAGGCAAGCCGGACCATTACCCGAAACCGATGAGCCACGCCGAGAAGGAACGGATCGCGCGCGAGAAAGGCGCGGCGGCCTACCTCACGGCGACGGGACCGGTCTTGAACGCCTATGAAGCACGGCGGGGCATCACCGGAAAGCCGAGCGCGTTCTACGCGCACCCACAGGCCCTCCCGGGAGCCTGGATCAGCACCGAACTGGCCGAGCAGATTCTTTCGCGCGGCGACGAGAAGCAGCGCGACCGGCTACGAGACATGCAGGAACAACTCAACCGCTCCTCCACCCCGCAATCGGTCAACACCACCATCTATGGCCGTCTACAGTGGGAAAGCCGGGAGGAGACCGGCGTCTTAGTGAATGTGCTCGCCGGCATTCCCGGCAGCGATCCAGACCGGCGAGCGGAAACGGTGATCGTGGGCGCCCACCGCGATCACTTCGGGACACAGGCGGGGCTCCTCTTTGCCGGCGCCGACGACAACGCCTCGGGCACCGCCGTGTTGCTGGAAGTCGCGCGGGCGTTGGCTCAAACCGGCCTGAAACCCAAACGATCCATCCTTTTCATCTCCTTCAGCGGCGAAGAACAGGGCCTGCTCGGGTCCCGGATGTATGTCGAACGAGCCGTGGCTCCGCTCGGATCGACCAAGGCCATGATCAATGTGGATCATGCCGGCATCGGGAACGGCCGGCTCACGGTGGGCGTGACAGGCCTGGAGAAGCCGGTGGCTGCGGAAGCCGGTCATGCGGCGGGGCTGGCCGATAAGATCGACCTCTTTGGATTTTTCCCCGGCGGTGACCATGTGCCGTTCAAGGAAGCCGGAGTGCCGACGGTCACGGTCGTCAGTTCCGGCCACCATCCGGACTTCCACCAGCCCACCGACACCGCGGATAGGGTGCAGCCGGCCATTCTTGAAGCCGCTGCGCGTTACGTGACCGCTCTGGTCTGGACGTTGGCGAATCCCCCATGAAGACAACTATCGCCGGGCTTCCGGCCAACCTCTTCCATTCGGTGCTTGTCTCCTGCCTCTTGCTGGTTCTTGGCAGTTCCGCGTCCTGCGGGATTCGCCCGCATCTCATTGTTCGCCAGACGGATTCAATACTGGTTGCCCTCCACGAGTTACCGGCCGGGTACCCGTCGTTAGGGTCCCATAACCAACCCTATACGCTCCCCCCTAAAGCGGTATTGCACATACTAGATTCACTTGATTACCGTGAGGGCTCGTTTCTGCCGTTTGCTTGGGGACAACCACGCAGGGTGTTTACCAGACACCAAGCGGAAATGTTGGCTCCTGAACTATCGAAAGCCTTGAGCCTGGCTCTGCCGCAGGAGGTGGTTATCTTCAGCGTCGTCGATGAAGAAAACCCGGACCGGCACACGAAAGGGCTGAGTTTCGTGCTCGGCGACGAGTTGCACCTGATCATTGAAGAGTTGCGGCAGCCGTCATATCAGGGAGAGCAGAAGACGTACCAACAGCAGACGCATCGGTGGGAGCTGATCCCAGGCCACAGGCAGCGGTTGTTTACCAGCCGTCCCGGAGGCAAAGGGGTGGCACCGAATTGGGTCATTGCTCCCCTCACGCAATAACATGAAATCCTGTCGGCCGGCACACCAGAGCGGCAGCGCATTGACTCCCAGGACGCGCACATCGCCCGCGCTCGTGCTGCTGATCTTCACGCTCTGCACGGTCTTCCCAAGCTCGCTCTACGCACAAACATCGAACTCTTCTTCGGGAAACCAGAACGAGGATCAGATCGAGCAACTGAGATCAAAGCTGCACCAGATTGAGAAACAGTACCAGAAGGAGTTGTCCGAACTGCAAGAACGCCTCGGCCTGGTAGAGAAACGACAGAGCACGATATCGGATGAGCTTGTCCAGCATGTCAAGGCGGGCGCCTATGGCGTCGTGTCGTTTGAAGATTTTCGCGATCGAAAAACGACCTTCGACGGCAAGCTCGAATTGCTGATCTCAGGACAATTCCATGACCGCATCCGGTTCTACAATGAAATCGAACTCGGCGTCCCGGGCGGAACCGCGCTGGTGGAACAGGGGTACGTGGATCTCCTCCTGACTCAGTTGTTCAACCTCCGCGCCGGAGTCCTCCTGATTCCGTTCGGCAAGTTCAACCTCGATCACTTCGACCCGCGCCGCGACCTCACGGACCGTCCGGTCGTCGCGCGCCGCATCACTCCCACCACCTGGTCCGATCTCGGCGTGGGGGCGTTCGGTCTGGTTCCCCTCACTGAAAACCTCAAGGCCACCTATGAAATCCAGGTCATCAACGGCCTGACGGACAAATTTACGGCCGCGGCCGGTACGGCTCCGGATGTCGGCCTGCGCGATGCGCGAACATTTTTGAGGACGGACAACAACGGCGACAAGGCGGTCGTCGGGCGCGGCACGATCAAACTTTTCGATCAATATGAAATCGGCGTCAGCGGCTATCGCGGGGCATACAAGGCCAATTCCAATGACGTGATCACCGGCACAGCCCTTGACGCGGAATTCAAACCCCGGGGCGTCACGTTTTGGGAGGACTTCGAATTCAAAGGCGAATATGCTCGCTTTAACATCGAAGGGTCCTCGGCTCCTTCAAGCCTGTGGGGCTATTATGCCCAAATCAATTATCACTTCTGGCCGTCACTGTTGAACTCGACCGTCCTGGGAAGACACTTCAGCAGTCCGACCTTCACGCTCGTGGGCCGGTACGGATATGCCAGGATCAGCACCCTCGCGACAAGCGCCGGCAAACTGACCGAAAACACGACCGTCGTCGGCCTCAACTATCGCCCCGTCCAAGATTACGTCATCAAAGCGGAATACCAATTCAACTCCGGTCAACTCGAACGGAAATCTTCGGACGGATTTCTGGCCTCCGTCGCGTGGATTTTCTGAAGACGCACGCCATGAGCGCCCCGCCTCACACAAGAACGCGTTGGCCGTGGGCGCTCGTGATCGCGTTCGCCCTCTCGTTTCTCTCTGCCGTCGTCCACGCCGAGCCCATCGCCGTCATCGTCAACAAGAAGAACCCCGCACAGCAACTGACGGTAGGGCAGGTCGCCGCCATCTATCGGGGAGAGGACTTGCACTGGCCCAACGGGGAACGGATCAAGATCGTCAACAGAGAAATCACCGCGGGGATCAGGGCGGAATTCTACCGCCAGGTGCTGAACGCCAAGCCTGATCAACCCTACTATCACCCCAACACGCCGGTCCCCATCCAGAATCTCATCGAGCGATCGGATGAAGGTGTGATGCGCTTCGTCGGGACCATCGAAGGCGCGATCGGATACGTGAGAGCGTCTAAGCTCAACGACGGGGATCCTACCGTCAAGGTGATTTTGATCATCGACAGCCGATAACGACGGGAACATGAAATATTCGTTGAACCAGAAGTTACTGGCCCTGTTCTTCGGCATCTTTTCCCTCGCCACCGGCGCGTTGACATACTTTGCCTACACCTCGAGCCGGAACGCCATGCTGCAGGAATTTCATATCCGTGGCCGGACATTGGCCAAGGCGATCGCATCGGAATCGCGTCTCTACTATCAGCGAGCGGATGTGGAGGGGTTTACAACGTTGCTCCAATCGTTGGGCGAAACGCAAGACGTCGTCGCGGTGTTGTCCTATCGCGAATCACGCGAGCTCTGGGTAGAGGCGTCGATTATTGATCTGTCCGGGAACGATCTCAGGCTCCCTGATGCGCTCGGTGAACGGGAGCAGAACATCACCCTGGCAAAAGAAAGGCGGGTCACTGAATTCATAAGCCCTGTGCTCGGCACACTCTTTCTTCAAGAGACAGGTCCGGCCCGCCCACTGTGGGGATGGATCAGAGTGTTGGTGGATCGCCAACCGCTGGTAACGCGGCTGGATGGCTTGCTATCCAGGACGCTGCTCGTCGGCGGCGCCATCGTCGCTACCGGGGCGATCTTCTTCGCCTTTCTGCTCCGCCGGTCTCTCCGCGTGATCGGACCGTTGACGGAAGCGACAAGACAGGTCGCCCAGGGGAATTTACATGTCTCGGTTCCCATTGCGAGCACCGATGAACTGGGCGAGTTGGCGGCCTGCTTCAACAGCATGACCGAGCAGTTACTGAATACCACCGTGTCCAAAAACTACGTGGACAACATCATTCGTTCCATGATCGATACTCTGATCGTCTTCAATCCGGATTGCACCATCCGAAGCGTCAACCACGCCGCCTTACTGCTCCTCGGATACGAGGAGCATGAGTTGTTGGGACGACATGTCGCCATCCTCTTTCCGTCGAAGGAAGGATTTCTCTGTGGGAATACGTACGAAGCGCTCTTACACAAGGGCGTGATCGATCATGGCGAAACGATGTACCGGACGAAGGACGGCCGAACTATCCCGATGCTCTTTTCCGCCGCCGTGATGTGGAACGAGGACGGCGGCGTCCAGGGAATCGCCTGTGTCGCCAAAGATATGACCGAGCTCAAGCAGGCGGAGGAACAACTCCGGCTGCACGGTGCCGCGCTCGCATCCGCGGCGAACGCGGTCGTGATTACGGACCGGAGAGGGCGCGTCACCTGGGTCAATCCCTCCTTCACCACGTTGACGGGATATGCTTCGGAAGAAGTCATCGGCCGGGACATGCGCATTCTGAAATCAGGTCGCCACGATCAGCCGTTTTATCAGACGCTTTGGGAAACGATCCTGAGCGGGAAGGTGTGGCACGGTGAAATCATCAATCGAAGGAAGGATGGAAGCCTGTATACCGAGGAGGAGACCATCACCCCGGTGCACGACCGGAACGGGGTCATCAGCCACTTCATCGGTATCAAGCAGGACATCACCGTGCGCAAGCAAATCGAGGAAGCACTGGTGGCAAGTGAAGAGTACAACCGGACGCTGTTCGATCTCTCGCCCATCGGGTTGGCCCTCTTCGACATGACTGGAACCATCGTGGATTGCAACGAGGCCTATGCAGCGATCGTGGGGTTGACCCGCAACGAAGCGTTGGGCACAACGTACTGGGAGCTGACGCCGAAAGAATATGACGAACAGGCCTACAACATCATGGAAGTTCTGACGAAGACGGGATGTTTCCGGAATTATGAGAAACACTACATTCATCGTGACGGTCATTTGGTGCCGGTGCGACTGTTCGGCAGGCTGATTGAGCGAGACAACGTGCTCTATATCTGGTGCAGCGTGGAAGACATCACGGACCGCCGCCAAGCCGATGAGGCGCTACAGGCAGCACTCCAGAAACTCACGGAATTGAATGAGGCGAGATCGCAATTTTTTGCCGACATCAGCCATGAGCTTCGGACACCGTTGACCGTGATTCGCGGCGAAGCCGAAGTGACTCTCCGGGGAAAGGATAAGCCCGTTGCCGAATATAAGACGGCTCTGGAACGGATCGTCCAATTGACCAACCAGGTCAACAAACTGGTCGGGGACCTGTTGTTCTTATCACGATCCGAGTCGGGCACCATTGAGATCGACAAGCACCCCGTCCCGCTTCTCGACATCCTGCAGGAGGTGCACCAGGAAGCGCACGTGCTGGCGGAGAGAAAGCACATCACCGTGACTCTCCACACCCGGAGCAACACGCTCATCGTGAACGGAGATCCGCAGCGTCTTCGACAACTGTTTATGACCATTGTCGACAACGCGGTGCATTATACGAGACCCGGCGGGAGCATCGAGGTGGATCTCGATCGTGAGGGAGATTACGCCGGAGTGGTCGTTGCCGATAACGGCATCGGGATACCGGAAGCGGAACTCCCGCGTGTTTTTCAGCGGTTCTATCGGGTGAAACGGGCGCACCATCACATGCACATGGTCCACAGCGGGTCCGGTCTGGGGCTGCCGATCGCCAAGTGGATCGCCGAGACGCACGATGGGAACATCTCCATCGCGAGCGTTCCCGATCAGGGAACTGTGGTCACCATAAGACTCCCCCTTTACAGGCCCCCGACAACCGAGGCACTCTGATGAAAGAGAACCGGTTTTCTCACACTGGGATGGACCTTTCGTTTACGACGCCTGATTGTATCCGTCTAAATAAGCGGCACCGTGCTTCTGAGGATGCACCAGTATGCGGATCTTAGTAGTTGAAGACGACGAGCGGATTTCAAGTTTCGTGAAACGCGGCCTTGAGGCCGAAGGCTACCTGGTCGATATCGTCCAAGACGGCCAGGAAGGGATTCAGAAGGGCATGGACCCCTATGACGCGATCATCCTCGACCTTCTGCTTCCCGGAAAAACCGGCCACGATGTCTGCCAAGCTCTGCGCCATGAGCAAATCCAAACCCCGATCTTGATCCTGACGGCGAAGGACGCGCTTCAAGACAAAATCCGTGGCTTCGACTATGGAGCGGACGATTATCTCACTAAGCCCTTTGCCTTCGAGGAGCTGCTCGCCCGCATCAAGGCTCTGCTCCGGCGTAAGTCGTACAAGGAGTCGCCTGCAGAGCTGAAGGTGGCCGATCTCACGCTGAATCGTGACTCCCGCGAGGTTCGCCGCGGGACCAAGGTCATGGCCTTGACCCGGAAGGAATTCGACCTGCTGGAATTCTTGATGTCCAATCCCAACAAAGCGTTAAGCCGCGTGTCTCTTCTCGAACATGTCTGGGGATATCATTACGACACGCTGACCAATGTCGTCGATGTCTACATCGGGTATCTTCGGAAAAAAGTCGACGGCGGCTCTAAGAAAAAGCTGATTCAGACCGTGCGGGATTTCGGATACAAGATCTCCGAACACCAATCCTCCTGACCCCCATCTCCATCGGGCCCCTTCTC
This sequence comes from Nitrospiraceae bacterium, assembly GCA_037442105.1. Classification (GTDB taxonomy): domain Bacteria; phylum Nitrospirota; class Nitrospiria; order Nitrospirales; family Nitrospiraceae; genus JBBIQV01. The sequence goes on from JBBIQV010000014.1 coordinate 30,360, forward strand.
GCGCCTGTTTTATCCCATTTCTTAACAACTTCTCATGTCGTTCTCATTCGGCTCTTACCTTTTTCGTTTAGGCTAGCCGCCTATCAGTTTTCGGAAAACACGGTCCGACGTCATGGCGAACTCCCCGACACATTGCATACGTTCTTGTGGGCAGCAACGGAGCAGCGTCCTGACCGTGCCACCTTGCACGCGTTGCGGCGAAACATTTGTGCGGCACATGCCCACCGGCGGGCTGGTCGATCACCTGTTGGCATTCGCGCGCATCACCTCTTTCCGCTGTCAGGTCTGTACCAATCGTTTCAGGACATTCCAGTGGCAGGCTCGCGCAAGGCAAGCGTCTGACTCGCGCCAGTATCAACGCATCCCGGCCAATGTCCGTGCGACGTTTTTCGATGGACGGACGATTCGAAAGGGAGGAATGGTCGCTCTCTCGATGGGAGGTTGTACCATGAAAGTCGGCGCACCCTTGCCGCAAGGAGCGTTCATAGAGCTTTGGATGTGGCCGCCGGACCAGATCATTCCGATCAGGGTCAGCGTGGCCATGGTCCGCTCGGTCCGGTCGACATCCGTCGGTCTCCAGTTCCTGGAGTTCACGCCCGGAGAGCAGGGTCGGCTGAGCCGATTCGTGCATAACCTGTTACGCCGCCAACTCGTCGTGACGGAAGCCGGAGCGTAGTGAGCCCACAGCAATTCATGCAGGAGGACTTGCCATCATTTCAGTTCTCCCAACTTCTTATGGAGGAGGGACATACGGTGCGTATCCTACTTGTGGAAGACGATGAGTGGATCGTCGGTTTCATGAAGCGCGGACTTGAAGCTGAAGAATATGAGGTGGACCTCGCTTCGGGAAAAGCTCAGACCCTCGATCTGACCGAATCCCGCACCTACGACGTCATCATCCTGGACATCTTTCTGGGACCGGATGACGGGCTTGACATCTGCCGGACTCTTCGGCGGCGATCGGTGGAAACTCCCATTCTGGTCATGACGGCCAAGGATTCCGCAGAGACCATAAAGGCGAGCGCGGAAGCCGGCGCGAACGCGTACCTTCCGAAGCCCTTTCTGTTCGAAGAACTCTTGGTGACGATCAAGCGTCTTCGCGAGTCTTCTGTGTCTTCTGATTCCCTGAAAGAAGTCCAGGCAGAATGACCCAGTGCTTCAGAGTAAGGCAGACGACTGCGTTTACATATCACCACGTGTCTCGTCAAACGGACGTGGATGCATCGGAGAGGGACATAAGGGTCGTATCGACTTTCACCTGAGAGGACCCTATGAGTCCCTAGGAGATAAAGGAGCGGTCATGAAAAGACTCCTCATCTATTCCCACGACACCTTCGGTCTCGGAAATATCCGGCGGGTACTGGCGATCTCCACCTATCTGCTCGACGCAATCCCGGACTTGTCGATTCTCATCGTGACCGGGTCCCCCATGATCCATAGCTTCCGGATTCCGAAGCGGCTTGATTACATCAAGCTCCCTTGCCTCAGCCGAACGGAGCGGGAGGGGTACTCGGCAAAATATATCGAGTCGAGCACGAGCGAGATCGTTCGCATGAGGGCCGGTCTGATCCTGTCGGCAGTGATCAACTTTGCGCCGGACGTCATGCTCATCGACAAAAAACCTTACGGCGTCAAGCACGAATTGAAAGAAGCCCTTGCGATGGTGAAGGCCTATCTTCCCAAAACCAAGCTCCTCCTGCTCCTCCGGGATATCCTCGATACACCGGCGTCAACCTCGAAGGTATGGAAGGAAAACGGATACTACGAAGCCGTAGAAACCGCGTACGATCTCGTCCTCGTTCTTGGTAAGCCGGAAATCTTCGATCCTCGAAGCGAGTACGACTTCCCGATATCGGCCGCAGGAAAAGTCGAATTCTGCGGATACCTTCGCCCCCAGGCACCGCTCAAAAACCGGGAAACGATCAGGCAGGAGCTTCACGTAGGGGACGATGAACGACTCATCCTCGTCACCGCAGGCGGGGGAGAAGACGGATATGCGCTTCTCGACACCTATGCCATGGCCTTGAAGCACATCTCTCCTGGGATGCGCGCTCACAGCTTGATCGTGTCCGGACCCGAGATGCCGGAGCCGCAACGGACCATGTTGAGCCGATTGGTGTCGGGGTACCCCAAGGCCAACATGCTTGAATTCACCAACGACCTCCTGAGTTACATGAACGCCTCCGACCTCGTCGTCGCGATGGGAGGCTACAACACCGTCTGTGAAATTCTGAGTCTCAAGAAACGCGCGATTATTGTGCCTCGCGTCAGGCCGGTGGAGGAACAATGGATCCGCGCCGAACGCATGGCGCGCATGGGACTTCTGACCACCATTCATCCGGACTCGTTGAATCCGGACGACTTGCTCCGCACGATTCTGACGGAACTTGGTTCCGAGCCGCCTGCGCGTCCTTCCATGGATCTGGCCGCGCTTCCCACGCTCACGAGTTACGTCTCAATGATGCTGAACGGCAAGCATGACCCGGCCCAACCTCATTGCATCTCTCACTAACGGTGACGCACGGCATGAAGACGAACACGCAGACAGTGGGGTATCTCCTCAAGACCTTTCCCAAGGTCTCGGAGACCTTCATCCTCAATGAAATCCTGGGCCTGGAACGGCAGGGAATCGCCCTTGAAATATTCTCTCTTTGCCGTCCCGCCGACAGCGAATTCCACTGTGTGTCGGCGCAGGTCCAGGCTCCGGTCCGCTACCTTCCCTACGGCCTCTCGCGTTGGGCGCTGCCCGCTCTGAAAGCCCACGTCCGCCTGTGCCGTCGAGACCCCCGGCGGTATGCCAAGGCCGTCCGGTCTATCGCCGGACGGAAGGAAGGCTTGACGGTTTTCAAGTTTCTCAAGGCCGGCTATCTCGCCGCCTTGCTTGAGGAACGTGGTATTCAGCACCTGCACGCGCACTTTGCCAACGTTCCCGCAACCATGGCCGAGCTCGTCCATCTCCTGACCGGGCTCCCCTTCAGCTTCACGGCTCACGCCAAGGACATCTATCTATCGGATCCCGACATACTGAATCGGAAAATTCACCATGCCGAGTTCGTCGTCACCTGCACGGAGTACAACCGCGCCTTTCTCCAAAATATCTCCACCAACGGCACTCCCATCCATCGCGTCTATCACGGGCTCGATCTGGACCGATTTCAACCTGCCGGCTCCGCCGGCCCGGAAGGGGGACAGTCCCTGGTCGGGACAGTCCCCGCCGGTGCCTGTCCCCATGTTCCAATGCTGCTCAGCGTCGGCCGCCTGAGAGAGAAAAAAGGCTTTCCTGTCCTTCTGCAGGCCTGCCGAATCCTCAAGGACCGAGGATACCGATTTCGCTGCCAGATCGTCGGGTATGGACCGCTCCAACCGGAACTCGAACGCCTGATTCGAGCCCTCGATCTCACGGACCACGTATTCCTCCTGGGCAAGAAACCTCATACCGAGGTACTGGCCCTGTACCGGCAAGCCACGGTGTTCGTGCTGCCGTGCCAAATCACGAGCGATGGGGATCGAGACGGCATCCCGAATGTGCTGCTGGAGGCCATGGCGATGCAGGTGCCGGTTGTCTCGACCGACATTTCCGGAATCCCCGAACTCATTGATCACATGACCAACGGGTTGACGGTGCCGCCGGAAAATCCGGAGGCCCTCACGCAGGCTCTCGCTCGGCTCCTGGACAGGCCCGACCTTCGGGTCGCGCTTGGGCGGGCAGGCCGCGACAAGGTCTCCGAACGGTTCGCTCACTCATGCGCCACCGCGACCCTTCAAACCCTCTTCACCGGAACATGCGAGGTGTCGCGATGACACCGATTGAAACTGCCGGCGCCTCCCGAAGGTCAGTCGGCACGCACGAGCCGAAGGTCGAGGTTCCATCCTTGGAAGGTGTGCGCAGCTTCCTCCATGCGCAGCTTGTCGCTCAAGGCACGCTTCGGAACCTCAGCCTCCGGCGCGCCTGGGTTGATCCTGTTCAAGGGTTGCGGCTCCTGTACCAGGGATGGAACGCGGACGACTCAGCAGCCATCCTCTGCGCCGCTGAAACTCTGGACCCATCGGTCGGCTTCAAAGAAGCAGAAAGGCTCAATCGACAATTTCGAGAGAGAGCAGCCGATCCGTCGAGACCGCGAGCGCAAGCCGCCGCCTATTCACCCGATCTCGGACTGATCTTTACCATGTTTCCCATCGATCGCCATCTGACATCGCTCAGCAGGGCAATAGACCCGCGGTTGATGAAACCGGTCCTGGAAACCCGGCTCGACCAGGCCGCATTGCCGCATCGCCTCAGCCAGATCGCCATCGGACCGGTTCAATACAAACCGGGTCGGAAGTGCATGCTGGAGTATCGCCTGGAATGGGAAACCCCGGCCGACCGAAGGGAACTGCCGCCACTGGTCTATGGCCGTGTGTCGCGCCACGCGAGACGAGCCTATACGACTCTTCAGGCCTTGCGCGAGGCATCCTCCGAACACGCGTTTCGCTTTCCCCAACCTGTGGCCCTGATTGAGGACCTTGAACTGGAGTTGATAGGCCACCTCCCAGGACGGCCTCTTTCCCGACTGTGTCATGACCCGGACTTTCCTCGCTGGTGTGGAGCAGCCGGCGAGGGACTGGCGGAGTTCCACCGCGCTCCTGTCGTGCTGGAGAGACGGGCGAGTGAGCCCCTCGACCCGGCACGAATCGAGCAGTGCGCTGCACGCTTGGCCGAGGAGTTGCCTGAGTACGGACCCCGCATCCGATCCGTCGCGCAGGCCATCTCCCGGAGGTTCGCCGGCGCTGACGGGCTACTCAGCCCCGTTCATGGCGACTTTCACCCCGGCAACATCTTGGTCGACGAAAGCCGGCTTGGTCTGTTGGATTTTGAAGCCTGCGGGATGGGTCAGCCCGAAAGCGATGTGGGATTTTTTTGCGCCGAGCTCACGTTGCTGTCGCTCAAAGAATTCGGCGAGACCGGCGCATTGGATGCCGGCCTTCGCGCATTCATCGAGGCCTACAGGCGTACCGCCACCGGCGCTTACATAGGCGATCTGGGCGCCTATGCCGCCGCAGCCTGTCTATGGTGCGCCGATTACCAATGCCTCAGGCGCCCCGAAGCGGCCGGTTGGCGAGAGCGCGCCCAAGCCATGGTCGAGGCAGCCGGCCGGCTGGCCCAAGAGGACCCAACAGGATGCTGAGAAAGGCCACCGTGACAGACGCCATGCCGATCAGCGCACCAACCATTGCCGACTTCCGGGATCCACGGCTCCCAGGCCTTTCCCTGCTCCTGGATCCCGAAGCCATGAAGAACACGTTCGCCGAGAGTTTTTTTGAACAAGCCGCCGGGCAATCCGACGATCGGTTGCAGTGCCGTCTTCTTTCCGCATGGTACAGCCCTGGAAAGCAGTGCCATGCGCTCTACGAAATCACGTGGCCTGATCGCGCCGATCGGCGGCTCCTTGTCGCCCACACGAACAGCGCGCGTGGCCATCACCCGCTCCCTCGCCTGCTCAGAACAGCCGGCGTTCAACATATCGCCAGACAGGGGGTCTGGCTCTGGGGATTTCCGAACGATCCTGCGCTACCCTGGCTCGCTTGTTTGACCGATTCGGACACGCTCAAATCCGTCATCCCCTATGCTATCGGCGCAACATCGCGCGAGTATCACGTGGAAGTCTTACGCTATGCGCCGCTGAAGCGGTGCGCGCTCCGCCTGGCCCTCTCCTCTACCACACAAGAGCCTCAGGAGGTGCTCGTCGCCAAGATAGACGTCAACGGCGCTCCAGCCAAAGCCCACGCGGTGATGACGCAGCTCTGGGAGCATCGCCTGAGAGGAGATCGGCGCTATGAAGTCGCCGAACCGTTAGGGGACTCCCCCGCCGGCGGGTTTCTCTGGCAACGCTGGTGTCCGGGCGAGCGGTTCGCAGATGCGGCCAAGCGCCTGGGGCTTCTTCGAGCCACCCGCTTGGCCGCCGAGGCTCTGGCGGATCTTCACCAAGCCCCCATCGAAGGATTGTCCCGGCGCACGGCGGCCGAGGACCAGGCCAAGCTGACACACCGCGCCCGCGTGCTGGCGGAATTTCACCCGAGCCTGACCGAGCCCGTGCGTCGCGTCGCGTCGCGCTTGGCCGAATCAGCGATCTTCTCGGACTCCTCAGTCGTCGTGCCTCTCCACGGAGATTTCAACGATGGGCAACTGCTCATTCACCACGAGCGGCCGATCGTGCTCGATTTTGACGCCTGCGCCTTGGGCGACCCTCACTACGATCTTGGGCACTTCATCGCGGGCCTCTACCGCCTGGTCCGCAGCGGCATCGTGTCCGAGTCGGACCTGCGCTCGGCCGAGGCCGAGTTCCGGGACACCTACCAGTCCAACGTGCCGTGGCACGTCTCCCGGACACGCTTGGAACATGTTGTCGCGCTGGCTCTGATCTGCCGGCGGGCACACAAGGCCCTCCGCAGGCTGGAACCGGGAGCCGTCGAATCCATTCGGACCTATGTCGCTCACGCCGAAGCGCATCTCGGCTAAGAAGAAAGGAAACACCGATGTCACAGATACAGGTCTCCACCGATCCGGAAAACCATCTGATTCAGATCAAGCCGGCAGGGGGTACCCACCTCCATGCCAAACGGGAGGAAGTGCATGCTGAGAAAGGCTTGCGGACGATGAGCCTTGCGCCGAACGAGGAGGGCCTCTATTCGAAAAAGTTCATGATCGAGCCGACGAGCCTCTGCAACCTCAAGTGCCCCCTCTGCCCGGTGCCGAGCCACCTGCACCGGCCCACCGGTCACATGACGATGGAGACCTATAAACATGCGATCGACAGCATTGCCGGCTATGCCAAGAAGGTCGATCTCTGGAATTTCGGGGAACCGTTCCTGAACCCCGAGTTATTCGACATGATCCGGTACGCCGAAGACCGCCGGATCAAGGTGCGCGTCAGCACCAACTCCACGTTCCTGAGCGCCGAGGAGATCGACAAGATTTTCTGGTCCAATCTCAGCTCCATCATCGTCTGCCTCGACGGCGCCAGCAAGGACACGCATGAACGGTATCGCATCGGCAGCGAGTTCGAAAAGGTCGTCGAAGGTATCCGGGCGCTGGCCCGGAAGAAGCGCGCCCTGGGACGGGAGCGACCGTTCATCCGGCTCCAGTTCCTCGTGTTCAGCTACAACGAGCATGAGATCGACGACATTATCGCTCTGGCGGAAGAGATGCAAGTGGACCAGCTCTCGTTGAAAAACCTCTCGCTGGGGACCTGGATCGGAGAGAGTATCCGGCAAAGCATCGGGAGGAAGCTGCTGCCGAAGGATGAGAAATTCCGCAAGTATCGCGTGGAAGCCAACAACTTTGAACTGAAGGCGCAGGACGAGGTCTGCAGTTGGGCCTATGCCAACGGCGTGGTCTTGGCCAACGGCGATGTGACCACCTGCTGCTACGACAGCAGCGGCGACCATGCGTTTGCGAACGTCCACAAGGACGGCGGGTTGATGCAGATTCTGAAAAGCGACGCCATGAAGAAGGTACGGGGGCAGATCATCGCGCGGGAGCTGGCTCTCTGCAAGACCTGCCAGTACAGCGATTACGGAGCGACGCACATTAATTTCGAGTACCGGCCGGACACGGTCATCACCGGCGCACCAGCGCCGACACCCAACTAAGGAGCAACACAATGGAACGACAGGAATACCTTGAGCGAGCAGGCCGTCACATCTTCTATTCGGAGCCGATCGATGTCGGCGCCCAACTCTGCCTGGAGAACCTGAGATACGGCGTCGCGAAGATGCACGCCGTGCAGGAACAGCTCGGGTTCAAACCCGACGCCACGTTCGTGGCGTCTCCCGACTGCACCATCACGGTCAACGAGTACCGCTGGAATACGGGATTCGGCTACGGCGGGAAGCTGGCCTGGGGAGACGGTGATTCCGACCTCGTCTTTCTGGAAACCAAGCCCAACTGTTGCGGGATGCTGGTGGGAGGGCTCCGGACTCTCCCCGCGAAAGAGACCGTGATGAACCGCGCGGTCAGGATGAAGCAAGAACGCTGTGAAGTGGACGGCATCAAGATCAAGTGGAACCTGGAAAAAGGCAACCACTTCGTGGACGTGTTCGAAGTGCGGCCGCTGAGCCCCGAGCCGAAACTTCCGCCCTACGCCTTCATGCTCCATACGTCCGGGAGCGAGCTCAAGAAGGAGACGAAGCTCGGACCGGGGCTCTACATCGACTCCAGCGAAACCTTGAATCAGATGGCCGAGTACATCGACACGCCGTTCGGCCGATCGCCGATTCTCACCGGCACGAAGGCGAAAGACTACTACGACTTCTACAAGGTCGCGGACGACTTCGCTCACCGCCGGCGCATTCGGGCCGGTGAACTACTGTTCGAGGACTTCGAGCTGATCGTGGACGCCACCCACCAAGGGCTGACCGATCAGAACGCCATTGCGTTGGGGACGAATACGCTCCACCTCGGTCATGGGAGTAGGTTTTTCCCCCTCGCGCTTCAGCCGGACCTGCCGTCCTACTTGATGGAAGGATTCCAGAATTACACGCCGGCCACCATCGACCAAATCGGGTGGACCAAGCGAGCGACGGAGTTGGGGGTCACTCACCGGCTGCTGGGAGCGGACTTGCTGCCTCACGGAGCGGGGTACAACTTCCCCCAACTCGATAAAGTCGTCAAGGTCCATGAATTAGACGGCAAACGCGTGTTCGAAGTGAAATCCAGACGGGGAAAAGGAGTGGAACTCATCGGCGACTTTTCAAACCTGCCCTTCGAGTACCGCGGCGAGGAAATTCTCAAGCGGACGGAGGAACTGGGTTTAGGTCGCGCGGTGGCGGCGCTCATCCCGGTGTATGTGTTCAAAATCTAGGGGACCGGCCCCCTTCCTGCGCGTCTTCCTGTCTGCGTGCAACGCACAGGCAGGCGCGCGGGGCCTGTCCCCCTCGCGAACGTTGTCGCATGAAACAATAGGGAAGGCTATTTATGCCGAAAACCCGAAGCTTGACTGAAATCAACGATCGGCTCATCGAGGGTTCTACCGTCCTCGAAACCACGCTGTCGGAGATGCTGGCCAGGCGAAGTCCTCTGAAGGTCCTGGAAGTCGGCTTCGGCCATGGACGCGCGTTGATGGAACTCGCCTGGAAGTTCCGCGACGCCCCCATCAGCTTCTATGGGATCAACAAAAAACCCGCCAGAGCGATGCGTGAGCGCGAGGACTTGCTCGAAACGGCGCGGCTGTACCACATCGTTCCCGACCACGAACCGGCCACCATCACGTTGCCTAACGTGTCTTTCTACGACGCGACGCGCCTGCATTTCGAGGACTCGAGTCTCGATGTGATTTACTCGGCGGTCTCGCTTCGGTTCTTCGAGGACAAGGCAACCTTCCTGGAAGAAGTCGCTCGAGTCCTGAGACCGGGGGGAACAGCCTTGCTCGACTTCAGCGAACTCCCTTGGGATCATCCCCATACCCTGACGCGCGACCATACGCTCTTAACCCCGGCCTTGAGCCATTTTGTGCTCATGTACGGGAATGAACTGATTCCCGTTTCATCCTACCTCAAGCTGTTCGAAGACCACGCATTTGAGTGGCGCTTTCTAAGGAAGGACCGCTTCACGCTCTCTGCGCGGAAGTTGAAACCCGGACGCTTGGATCTCAAACTGGCGTTCAATGCGGCGCTCAGCCGCCCGATGCGGGAACTTTCTCATCAACATCAAGAAATCCTTGGGAAGGAGAAAGGAGGGTTCCGCAGCGTGTACGACATCCATCCGGATGTGTATCGCGCCTTGTGCGAGCGCGGACTCCTCTCCCGAGAACAGGTGTGCGCCGTGACGAAGGACTGATGAACCCGCGCGATGGACACAGGTGATGTATGCTGAACCGATGGTCTGATCAGGCCGCTGAAAAGTTAGAGGGGCTTGACCTGCTGGTATACACCACTCGGCTGATCGGAGCCGAGCCGGAATTGGTGGTGTGGGGCGGCGGCAATTCGTCCGTCAAGACCGTCACGGCCGATCATCGAGGGCAGGAGACCAGGGTCCTGTGGGTCAAAGGCAGCGGCTCCGACATGCGCACCATCACCGCGCAGCACTTCACGCCTCTTCGCTTAGACGACCTGCTGTTGTTGCGGGATCGGACGGCTATGACCGATGAAGAGATGGTGGACTATCAATCTCGTTGCCTGCTGGCTCCGCACGCGCCGAAACCATCCATCGAAACGTTGCTTCACGCCTTTCTCCCGGCCCCCCACATCTACCATACGCACCCGGACATGATCTGCGCCCTGACCAACGTGTCGGACAGCTCCACCGTCATCAAACGCGTGTTCGGGGAGCATGTCGCGCTGATTCCGTATCGGCGGCCCGGGTTTGCGCTGGCGAAACTGGTCGGCGAAGCCTTTCTCATAACTCCGGGCCTCCGGACCATCATCCTGGACAAACACGGGCTGATCACCTGGGGAGACACCGCCAAGGAGGCCTACCTGAACACCATCCACATGGTCAGCGAGGCGGAGTCTTTTATTCAGCACGCTCTCAACGCTCACCCTTGGCCCCGGAGGGAGCCAAAGCTCAAATTCTCAATCGATGAACGGCACGAGCGAGCGGCAGCGGTCGCCCTGGCGCTCAGGAGAGCCATCAGCCGGCAGAAACGTATGCTGGTAGCCTTTGATGATCAATCAGATGTCCTGCACTTCCTTGACGGCGATCTGGCAAAAGCATCATCCCAGGTCGGCCCGCTGACGCCGGATCACATCCTGCACACCAAACCGAAGCCGCTCTTTCTTGATGTCCTTCCATCCGATTCACCCGGCGCAATCGGAGGGGTCGTGGAACAGGCGGTCGAAGCCTACCGTTGCGGCTATCAGCAGTATTTCGAACGGCACAAGACGCCGGAGACCGTGATGCAGGATCCCAATCCTCGGGTGATCCTGGTTCCAGGCCTCGGGCTGTTCACCTCCGGCAAGGACCGGCGGGCCTGCCGCATCGCGCACGATCTCTACCTGCACACCATGAAAACCATGATCGCCTCATCGGCGATCGATACCTACACCACGCTGTCGCTGAAGGAGTACTTTGAATTCGAATATTGGCCCTTGGAAACTTATAAGCTGACGCTGTTGCCGCCGGAGAAAGAGCTGTCGCGGCGCATCGTCCTGGTCACCGGCGCTGCTGGTGCCATCGGAAAGGCCGTTGCCGCCCGGTTCGCGGCGGGCGGCGCCGCGGTGATCCTGACGGACATCGACCAAGTAAAGATCGAAACTCTCTCCGCCGAACTCAATCACCAATTCGGTGAAGAAGTCACTAGGCCCATCGTCATGGATGTGCGCGATGAGACCAGCGTCGCGCAGGCCTTTCATCGGGCTGTGCTCGCATATGGAGGAGTGGATATCTGCGTCTCCAATGCCGGGATTGCCCGATCGGGATCGGTTGAATCCCTTTCGCTGGTCGATTGGGAGGATTCCCTGGCCGTGAACGCTACCGGCCATTTCCTCGTCTGCCGCGAGGCCATGCGCCTGTTTCGCCGGCAGGGGCTCGGCGGCAACATCGTGGTGGTCGCCACCAAGAACGTGCTCGCCCCCGGCAAGGAATTCGGCGCCTATTCGGCATCCAAAGCGGCGCAGGCTCAGCTTGCGCGAGTCTTAGCCCTGGAAGGCGGCGAGTGGGGCGTTCGGGTCAACATGGTCAACCCCGATGCGGTGCTGGACGACTCCGGTCTCTGGTCACAAGCCATGCGCCGGGCTCGCGCGCAGGCATACGGGATTCAGCCGGAGGAATTGGAGCGCTACTGCATCGCCCGCAATCTCTTGAAGGTCAAGATTACCGCCCAGGATGTGGCCGAAGCCGTGCTGTATCTGGCATCCGACCGATCGGCCAAAACGACCGGCGCCATGATTCCCGTGGACGGGGGCGTGAAGGAAGCATTTCCGCGATGATGGAGAGTTGCGCCTTATCCAACGTGAAGGAGGCAGGCTTCCTGTGAACCCAACAGACTCAGACCGGAAGAAGAGAGTGCTGTTCTATTGCCAGCACCTGCTGGGAATGGGCCACCTGATCAGAAGCCTCGCAATTCTGGAGAAGCTGAGGGACTTTGAGGTCCGATTCATCAACGGCGGCGAAGTGGCCTCGGACATCGAGGTACCGTCCTTCGTTCAGGTCGTGAATCTGCCGCCCTTGCATTCGAAACCTGATCTCAAGGGGCTTCACACGGCCAGTGACTCCGCAAGCCTGGACACGGTGAAAGAAATCCGGAGAAGGCTGCTTCTCGACGAGTTTGAGCGATTCCAACCTCACGCGTTGGTGATCGAGCTGTTCCCATTTGGAAGGAAACAGTTCGCCTTCGAACTCATTCCCGTATTGGCGAGAAACCGCTTGAACGGCAAACCGACCACCGTCGTCTGCAGCCTCCGGGATATCCTGGTCAGCAAAAGCGACCCGACTCGCCATGAGGAGCGGTGCGTGCGGTTCGTGAACCGGTATTTTGACGCAGTCCTCGTGCACTCCGACCCTACGTTTCAGATACTCGACGAGACGTTTTCGAGGACGGCCGATCTCGAATGTCCGATCCGGTACACCGGATTCGTCGCGCGGGAGGTCGGGCCCGCGCAGCCGCAGGCCGGCGAGCAAGCTTCCGTCGGAGATCCGGAGACCCCGGTGATCCTGGTGAGCGTCGGAGGTGGACGCGTCGGGTACGAACTGGTCGCATCATCGATCCAGGCCAGTTCTATCCTGTACGCCGCGCTCCCCCACCGCCTGCTGGTGTTTACTGGACCGTATATGCCGGAGACGCACATTGCGAGCCTCGAGCAACTTGCCGCGGGCCGGACACATGTGATACTTCGGCGATACACGGCAGAGTTCCCCTCTCTGTTGGAAAAGGCCGACCTTTCAATCTCTATGGCCGGTTACAACACCTGTATGGACCTCCTCACGACCGGAGTTCGGGCGCTGGTGCTGCCATTCACCGCCCAAGGGAACGATGAGCAAATCATGCGGGCCCAAAAATTGGAGCGCCATGGGATAGTGACCGTCCTTGACCCTGTTGATCTTGAGCCCCACACCTTGGCTCAGAAGATGGCTTCTCTCCTCCGGTCGGATCGGCCGGACCCCACGGTAGGCCTCGATACTAACGGCGCGCAACAAACCGCCGATCTCATCGCAAAACTGCTCACCCATCACGACGCGCCAGGCTTGCAGATCTCGGAGGGGGCTGTCTCCGTTCACACCCCACCCTGGCGGCAGAGGTTGGAGGCATTTCTTGAGCAACAACGTGAAACCGGGTCCGAGGTGATGCATCTCTTCCTGCGCGATGACGATGTGGACGAGGATGAAGAGTCCTTGCGCCGGCTGTTGGATATCACCGTCTCCCGATGGATCCCGGTCAATCTCGAAATTATCCCCGGCAGGCTGACGGAATCCGGCATCACAGTATTGGACACCTATGCGCGTTCCCTCCCGGGACTGTTCGAACTCCATCAGCACGGCTGGCAACATGCGAATCACGAGCCAGAGGGGAAGAAATGCGAGTTCGGGCCCAGTCGCCCATTTCATGAGCAACTTGACGATATCCGAAAGGGCAAGGAACTGCTCGACAGGGTGTTCAAAGGTTTGGTTTACCCAGCCTTCACGCCGCCCTGGAACCGATGCACGCCCGATACCTACAAGGCTCTCGATGACTTGGGCTTCCTCGTCCTGTCGAAGGACCACGCGGTACAGCCGATGACCGGTTACCGGTTTCGCGAACTCTCCACGACCTTGGACCTCTATCGGTGGAAAGGCGGCCCCGCCATGAAAGCCCCGGACGAGATCGTCACCGTACTGATCCAACAACTGGCGGACGGCCTGAGCCCTATCGGCCTGCTCTTGCATCACAAGGTCATGGACGATGCCGCCTTTTCCTTTCTGGACGACTTGCTGGCCGTCCTGGCGGCTTCACCGCTCATTCGCTGTCATTCGTTCCACGGCCTCATGGCGGAACTTGAACGACAGGACCTTCAACTCCAAGGAGTCCGACCGTGAACACGATCGGCGCCGTTCGCTTCCGACAAATCCTGAAAGCCCAGATGGGCCGGATGAAGGGCAGCTTGTGCCTCGCGGCCTTGTGCCTCCTCGGCGTCACTCTGACTGAGCTTTTGGCACCGTGGCCGCTGAAACTGATCTTTGACTACATTCTTTTAGCCAAACCCCTTCCTGCCTCCTTCTCCTTCCTTCACGATATCGTGCAGGCGGGACCGGCCATTTCCCTGACCGTCCTCTCGCTCTCCATCGCCGCCATCGCCGCCCTCAACGGGGGCTGTTCCTACGGACAGATCTATGTGACCTCGAAAGTCGGGTATTGGCTCGTGTACACCATCCGGCGCGAGCTGTTCTCGCACCTCCAACAGCTTTCTCTCTCTTTTCACAACCGCGCCCAATCCGGCGAGCTACTCACCAAACTGGCCGGCGATACGACGACGCTGCGGGAAGTCTTCACCGACTGGGCTCTCACGACGACCGCTCATGTGCTGACCGTCCTGGGCATGTTCGTCATCATGTTTCTGGTGAATTGGAAGCTGAGCCTCCTGGTTGCCGCCACCTTTCCGCTGCTGCTGGCGGTCCTGTACGTGCTCAACCGGAAAATCAAGAAGAGCGTGCGCACGCAGCGCAAACAAGAAGGCCGAATCGCCACGCGGATCACTGAAGTCATGTCGTCGATCGCGCTGGTCCAAGCCTTCGGCCGCATGGAGTATGAAGAAGATCGGTTTGAGGCCGAAAGCAGCCGGCACTTGGCGGCGGGCATTCAAACGGCCAGGGCGCGGGCTGCGGTCACAAAGACGGTGGCCTTGATCAGCGCCCTTGGTACCACAGGCACGGTCCTCTTCGGCGCATGGCAGGTTCTTGCCGGGGTCATGACCCCGGGAGATCTGCTCATCTTCGTCGCGTATTTGAAAGGCCTCTACAAGCCCGTTCGCGACCTCGCCAACCTGTCGGCCAAATTTTCGCGAGCGATGGTCAGCGTCGAGCGGATCAGCGAATTGCTGAGCTACGAACCGGAGATTTGCGACATCCCTCACGCCGTTCGTGCTTCCCGCCTCGCCGGAGACGTCCGGTTCGAGGACGTGTCGTTCGGATATGGCACAGACAAGAAGGTTCTCCACCACGTGTCGTTCCATATTCGCCCGGGCCAACGGGTGGCCTTGGTCGGAGTCTCCGGAGCCGGCAAATCGACGATCGTGAACCTGCTTCTTCGACTCTACGATCCACAGGAGGGCACTATCCGCGTGGATGAGATCCCGCTCACCGGCTACAATCGTGAGTCCCTCCGACGCGAAATCGGCATCGTGCTCCAGGATACCGTGCTGTTCGGCGCGAGCATTCGAGAGAACATCTCCTACGGGAAGCCCGAAGCGACGTCGCAGGAAGTCGAGGAGGCCGCTCGCTTGGCCCATATTCACGACTTCATTACGGCGTTGCCGAACGGCTACGAGAGCCTGGTGGGTGAGCGCGGTTGCACCTTATCGGGTGGCCAGCGGCAGCGGATTTGCCTGGCTCGGGCGCTCCTCAAACAACCGTCGATCTTGATCATGGACGAACCGACTGCGGCGCTGGATGCGATTTCGGCGTTTCAGATTCGTGCCATCATCGCGCGCGCCCAGAAAGGCAAAACAACCATCGTGATTTCTCACCAATTCTTCGCCATGGACCAGTTCGATCAGATCCTGGTCCTCGATCGCGGCTCGCTGGTTGAGCAAGGCACGCACGCGCAACTGCTGGCCAGGCAAGGCCTGTATGAGCGCCTGTTTCGGCAGCAGATGACGACGCTACAGTTCACCCATGAAGAGGATGCGTTGAGATCGCTCGAACATGAAGCTGAGAAGGAGACCAAGAATCATGCTTAAGGCAGTATGGCCATACGGAACCATCGCCGCCGTGATCCTGACCGTGGGGGGATACCTGGCGCTTACCGGCGAGGAGAAGGTTCCTATCCGGTATAAGACGATGCCGGTCACCCGCGGCACGATCGCGTCCGGCGTGACCGCCACCGGGATGATCAACCCCGTGCTCTCGGTGCTGGTCGGCGCCCAGGTGACGGGAAGGGTCAAGAGCCTCCACGCTGATTTTAACTCCGTGGTCAAGGCGGGCGACATCATCGCGGAGATCGACCCGGCCGTGTACCAGGCCCGCCGGGACCAGGCCGCGGCGAATTTGGCGACGGCGCAGGCCTCGGTCGCCAACGCCTCGGCCACGATGGCGCAACGGAAACGGGAACTGGATCGAGTCTCCAGGCTCCTCGAACAGCAGTTTGTGTCGCAGAACGAGGTGGACTTGGCTGTCACGCTGCATCAAGGAGCCGTCGCGCAACTGGAGGTCGCACACGCGCAGGTCAAGCAAGCGGAAGCGCAATTGCGAGCCGCGGACCTGGACCTGAAATACACCGTGATTCGCGCGCCGGTCGATGGGATCGTCATCGCCCGCAATGTGGAGGTGGGGCAGACCGTCACGTCCGGCTTTCAGACCCCCAACCTGTTCTTGATCGCGCAAGATTTGGCCCGCATGCAGATCGACACCAGCGTCAGCGAAGCGGATATCGGCGGGATCACCATAGGAAACGCGGCCTCGTTCACCGTGGATGCCTATCCATCCGAGGAATTCACGGGAACCGTCAAACAGGTTCGCTTGGCCCCGGTGAACATCCAGAACGTCGTCACCTATAACGTCGTCATCGAAGTGGACAACCATGACTTCCGATTAAAACCGGGCATGACGGCTCATGTCGTGGTGACGGTCTCGAAGAAGGACGATGTCTTACGAGTGCCGAGCGCCGCTCTCCGGTTCACCCTTCCCGCCCCGGATCGTCCGGCACTCGCCTCCAAGGCCGCCGGTTCCCCTGACTCCCGCACCGAGGCCGGCGTTCCATCCAAACGCGTTTGGAAGCTCGGATCTTCAGGTACGCCGGAAGCCGTCACGGTTCGACTCGGAACGTCCGACGCTCAGTATGTAGAAATATTGGAGGGGTCGTTGAAGGAAGGAGAGGAGGTGCTGATCGGCATGGAAGCTTCACGGCATAAAAAAGCCGATCCACTCCCTCCAGGATTTAATCCGACACAGAAGCGAGGAAAGTCCCGTGATGGAGGCCTGTAATTCTCAGCCTTCGCGTGCGTTGATCCGGTGTGAGGACTTGTGGAAAACCTATCAGGTCGGCCTCCATCCGGTCCATGCGCTGTCCGGTCTGAGCTTGGACATCGAACGAGGATCGTTCGTGGCCATTATGGGAGCGTCCGGTTCAGGCAAATCCACCCTGATGAACATCATCGGATGCTTGGACAAGCCGACGCGGGGGAGCTACTTTCTCGACGGGATCAATGTCGCCCAAGCATCCCCTGACGACCTGGCCGAGACGCGGAATCGCGGCATCGGGTTCGTCTTTCAGAATTTCAATCTGATTGCGAGGACCAGCGCATTGGAGAACATCCAACTGCCCCTGTTCTACCAAGGCATGCCGGTTCGAGACCAACGGGCAAAGGCCAAGGACGCACTGGCACGGGTCGGCCTCACCGGGCGCGAGCACCACTATCCGGCTCAGTTGTCCGGAGGCCAACAGCAACGGGTGGCCATCGCCAGGGCATTGGTCACATCTCCTTTGATGGTGCTCGCAGATGAACCGACGGGCAACTTGGATACGCACTCCAGCCATGAAGTGATGAAACTCTTGAGGAACCTCAATCAACGTGACGGCCTCACCGTGATCATCGTCACCCACGAAGCGGATGTCGCCGCTTATGCCGATCGCGTCATCCAGGTCAAAGACGGCCGGATCGTTCAGGACCATCCGGCTTCTCCTACGCTTGTCGCGCAGTCGTAATCTATGGGACCTCTACGGATCATCTTTCACACGACGCTGTCCGCCACGCGGATTCTTCAGCGCCATCGGCTCAGGACCGGCCTGGCCATGCTGGGCATCATCATCGGGGTCGGCGCGGTCATCGCGTTGGCCGGCATCGGACAAGGCGCCAAAGCCACCATCAACGCGCAGGTGGCCAGCATGGGCACGAACGTCATCATCATCGTGCCGGGAGCGACTTCGGCAAGCGGCGTCCGCGGCGGACAGGGCGGTGCCGTCACGTTGAGGATCAGTGATGCCCTCGAGATGAAAGCCAGAATCCCGCAATTGGCCGAAACAGCATGGGCGAAGAGAGAACAGATCCAGATCGTTCACGGGAATCAGAACTGGAATACCGCCGTCAAGGCCATCTCTCCTGGCTATTTGACGATCAGGGATTGGACGTTCAGTGCCGGCGGGCCCATCAGTCAGACGGACATGGACGCAACGGCCCGTGTTGCCTTGTTGGGGCAAACTGTTGTGGACAACCTTTTTGCCCCCGGCGAGGAACCCATCGGCACGACGATTCGAATCAAGAACGTTCCCTTTCAGGTGGTCGGCGTGCTGGCCCCCAAAGGACAGTCCTCCCAGGGCAACGACCAAGACGATATCGTCTTCGTGCCGTTTTCAACTGGCGAACGAAAAGTCATGGGGACGGCGTTTCCCGGTTCAGTCAGCCACATCTACGCGTCGGCGAAGCGACCGGAAGACCTGGCCGAAGCCGTCGAGGCGATTCGGCAGCTTCTCCGCGTCCGGCACCGGCTTCAACCCGACCAGCCGGACGACTTCACGATCCGCACTCAAGCGGATATCGGCAAGGTTCGAGAAGAAGCGAACCAGACCCTGATCGTCATGCTGTTCGCCGTGGCTTCGATTTCGCTCCTGGTCGGCGGGATCGGCATCATGAATATCATGCTGGTGCTGGTGACCGAGCGAACCCGCGAGATCGGAATCAGGATGGCCGTCGGCGCAAAACGCCGGCAAATCCTGTTGCAATTTCTTATCGAGGCCATCTTGATGAGTCTCGCCGGAGGGCTGGCAGGGGTCGGATTCGGCATCACGAGCGCACGTGTCGCCACGGCGTTTGCCGGCTGGCCGACCATCGTGACCCCCGATTCCATCCTGTTGGCGGTCTGCTTTTCGCTCGCCGTCGGGCTGTTTTTCGGCCTCTATCCGGCCAACAAAGCGGCTCGCCTCAACCCGATCGACGCCCTGCGCTACGAATGAGCCTTCTGCTCACCCCTTGCCTCTCGCCCCGCGCCTCTTGCCTGTCGTGAAGGACGCGCGGTCGACCAGCAGGGTTCAAGGAATCTGGCTGAGGTTGGGAAAAGCCGGCCCATCCTCATCAAACTCGGCGGGCAACGGGGTTTGCGGCAACGGCGGGGTTTGCAAGATGGACATGGACTGGATGGTGGATTGAATCAGCGGCAAGGGCGCGGCCTGTCGAGGAGGAGAAGGGAAACGAACCCCGGTTCCGCTTTGGTTGGCGCCTTGGATCAGGCCGATCGTGAGGTTCGGGCCCAAGGTCATCAGCGCCCCGCTCCAGCTTTGTCCGCCCGGCGTACTGAAGCTGTATGATTGAAAAAAATCACGATTATAGGTCCAGCCCTGCGTACCTTGGGCGTCTATGTAAAAGCGACCGAGCCCGACCAGTTCAAAGAACGGTGCAATGCCGCCGTCCAAGCCACGTATTCCGGAGACACCCTGGGCTGAGACCACCGAATGCACCATGAGGATGACAACGGTCAGAGCAAATCGTATGATCATGGCTCGCATGGCATCGACTCCTTCTTTTCCGAAAATGCGCGCCTACGTTGCAAGAACGGCTTCTCGCGGGCTACTCTTACCGTCTTCCAGGACAATTCAAATTCGGGCTTCATTCTAAATGAATACGCTCACCGAACTCAAGGGGGATCACATGCAGGAACATTTCTCAGATTGGCTGCGTCGGCTCTTCATCGGCATGACGCTCGTCACATTCTCGCTCGTTCTTGGGGGCCCCTCGTGGGGTCAGCCGCCTACGACCAAATCCGCAAGCACGGACCGTCGCGAAGCCATCTCGTTGGCCGACGCAGCGATTCGAGCCCTTCAGAATAACCTGGACATTTCGATCAGCCGCCAGACAAAAGAAAGCCGGCTGACCGACATCATCGTCGAACAAGCCAAGTTCGATCCCACGTTCAGCCTCAACGGCACCTATACGCGCACCGTGAGCCCATTGAACCGGCCGGTGTTCGGCTTCTCGGGAGCAGCGCTCGACCAGGTACAGACCTTCGACGAAAAGCAGCATCAAGTGACGCTGGACCTGGCCCAAAATCTCCTGACGGGCGGCAACTTCGATCTCAACTACAACCCCCATCGCCGGAACGTTGCCGGTCAGACGACCTTCCTATTCAATCCTGCTTACTCCGGAGGCCTTTCCCTCACCCTGACCCAACCGCTGTTGCGCAACGCGGGAACCGAAGTCAACAGGACCTTCATCAAGATCGCCCAGAATAATGCCAAGGTCGAGGAGCACGTCTTCTTGGACCGCGTGTTGACGGTCCTCGCGACCGTGGAGCAGACGTACTGGGAATTGGTCTTCGCCAACGAGAATTTCAAGGTCGCCCAAGCCGCCCTGAAAGCGGCCGAGGAGCTTCTGGCCAGCAACCGTGCAAAAGCCAAAGCCGGTGTGATGTCGGTGGTGGACGTGCTACAGGCTGAGGCGGCCGTCGCCGCCCGTGTCGAACAGACCTTGATTGCGGAGAAAGCGATTCGCGACCAGGAGGATCAGTTTCGGCGGTTACTCAACCCCGCGGAGGAGGAACTGCGTCAGGAGCTTCGTCTGCTCCCCACAGACCAGCCCTTGACCATGCTGGAGCCGATCAGCTTGCAAGAAACCATCGACATTGCCATCGAGCGCCGGCCGGAAATCCTGCAGGCCAACAAAAATGTTGAAACCAGCGAGCTGAATACCAAATTTGCCAAGAATCAGTTGTTGCCGACGCTCTCCTTCCAGGGAAATGTCGGGATGGCCGGCCTCGGAGGCGACATTCCGGACTATTTCCAGCGCAACTTCAATGGCGAATTTTATAACTATGCAGCCGGGTTCGTACTGAGTTTCCCCTTGGGCAACCGCTCAGCCATCAGCACCTATAATAAGCGCCAGCTTGAAGCCAAGAACGCCGGATTCACCCTTCAGAGCGTGCGCCAGCAGATCATTATCGGTGTCAAAGAGGCCGTGCGCCGGGTGCAGACGGACTTCAAGCGCATCGAAACGACAAGGTCCGCGCGGATCATGGCTGAAAAGCAGTTGCAGGCCGAGCGGGAGCGCCTGAACGTCGGCTTGAGCACGACGCGATTCGTCCTCGATTTTCAACGTGACTTGGCGACGGCCCAGGGCAACGAGCTGCGCGCGACCGTGGACTACAACAAGTCGCTCTCGAATTTGGCCAGACACAAGGCCACGACGCTGGACCGCTACGATCTCCAATTGCAGTAGCGCGGCATGCAGGGGCGCGAGCCATCCGCAGCAGAGATAGAGGCTCGGGCGCCTGAACGGAGCGCCGCGCTCGCGCTGCTTCCGATCGCTTCCACAGTTCTGTTCTATCTTCTCCCCGACTCGCTGCAACGGGAACGGCTTATCCAGTTCTTGCCGCAACTACTCGCCTACGCCAGCCTGGCTTTCTGGTGCACCCGGAACACGAATCGGCTGCAGAAGCTGGGACTCTCTCTCGACCGGCTCCGTGCCGGTCTGTTGCCGGGCGCCATCACGGGCGTTGCTCTCGGAGCCCTCAACGTGCTCGTCATCCTCCGTCTCACTCCCTGGCTCGGCTACGACATCACCTTCCTCCAAGACACGCCTCATGCCAACATCCCCGTCCTCGTGATGCTGCCCTGGTTCATCCTGTTCATCGCCGTCGCCGTGGAGCTGAACTTCCGCGGCTTCCTGCTGGGACGGGTGCTGGCATTGGGGCGATCGTTTCCCAATTCCGTTGTCACTCGTATGGCATCGCCCATCGCGATCATCGCCAGCGCCCTGGCATTTGCCTTCGACCCCTTCCTGGTGGCAACCTTTCAATACCTGCATTGGATCGCGATCTGGGACGGCGTGGTCTGGGGCATCATGCGGGTGCGGATGGGAAGCCTCTACGCCCCGATCATGGCCCACGCGGTCGAGGTCATCATCATGTACTCGGTAATAAGGAAAGTCTTGATCTCGTGATTTGGTGATCCGGCGAGGTACTGTCCCAGCCGGTGCCTGTCCCCATTTTCACTCAATCACCACATTCCCCATGAATCCATCTTTCTCCAGCTACCTCGTCAACGATGTCTTCGGCGACCCCGGTGTCTATGTGGAAGTCCGGTGGTCGAAACGTGCGCTGCTCTTCGATCTGGGACACAACGAGGCCCTTGGCCCCACTCGCTTACTGCGCGCCAACGACATCTTCATCTCCCATACCCACATGGATCATTTCATCGGCTTCGACCAGGTGCTGCGGGTCGCGCTCGGACGAGGCAAGACACTGAGACTTTACGGACCACCGGGTCTGATCGCCAATGTTCAAGGCAAACTCAAGGGCTATACCTGGAACCTGGTAGACGGCTACCCGCTCTCGATCAAGGTGCAGGAGTTTCACCGGCACGAGGTACGGCTGGGGACGTTCTTGGCGACGGACGGCTTCTTGCTTCATGAAGAACCGTCCCAGCCTGAACCGGCGCGATCGGCTGCTGGCCTGTTCCCGGTCCTTGACGACCCCATGTTCATGATCAGCGCGGTGACGTTGAACCATCGCGTTCCCTCATTCGCCTACGCGCTACGAGAGCAATTTCACATCAACGTCAACAAGCAGAAGCTCCATGACGCCGGGCTCCCGGTCGGCTCCTGGCTCAAGGACGTGAAGCAGTATCTGTGGCAAGGAAAGCCGGACGATTTTCGATTCACCGCCACCCTGTATTTCGAGCACAGGAAGCAAGAGCTGGAGTTCATCCTCGGGGAGCTGCGCGAGCGGTTCTTCACGATCACGCGCGGACAAAAGATCGCCTACGTGGTGGACGCCCGCTACGACGAGGAGAACGAAGCGAAAATCGTGGAACTGGCCCGCGGCGCCGACATCTTCTATTGTGAAGCACCCTACCTGGATCAAGATGCGGACAAAGCCTGGGAACGGTATCATCTGACGGCGCGGCAAGCCGGCCTGATGGCCAAGAAAGCCGGCGTGCGGGAACTGGTCGTCTTTCACTTCTCGCCGCGCTATACGGGAATGGGCGATACGATCGTGCGGGAGGCCATGGCTGAATTGAAGGAGAATCGAAATGGGTGAATTAGTGAAGTACGGGTTGTATTTTCTACTCGGTGGACTCGTCGTCAGCCTGTCCACCTATCTGGGTGCCAGAGGCGAAGGGTTTCTTGCAGCCTTCGCCAGCACCTTTCCGGCTATTACCGGTGTGACGTTCGTGTTGATCTATTTGAACGGTGGGAATGACTCGACGCTCATCTACGCGAAACACCTCCTCTGGTTTGTCCCGCCCTGGCTGGCTTATGTCGGCTTCATGATTTTCGCCCTAAACCGGTTGGGTTTCTGGCCCACCATGGTCGGCTCGTTGGCGCTTTACATGGGATGCGTGGGGCTGCTGAGGCTGACGTTGCGATGAAGCGGAATAGACGAGTAAAAGGTGCCTTGTGCTGAACCCTACACCCTCTTCCCACACTTCCGGCGACCTCATCGTCGAGGGTGCCAGGCAGAATAACCTCAAGAACATCTCGCTGCGGATTCCGCACAACCAAGTCACCGCCATCACCGGCGTGTCGGGGTCCGGCAAGTCCTCGCTGGCCTTCGACACGCTCTTTGCCGAAGGCCAATGGCGTTATGTCGAATCGCTTTCGACTTACGCTCGTATGTTCCTGGAAAAGGTGGATCGCCCGGATGTGGACCGGATCATCAATGTCCGCCCCGCCATCGCAATCGAGCAGAAGAACCCGGTCCGCACGGCCCGCTCGACGGTCGGCACCGCGACCGAGATTGCCGACCTGCTGCGGCTGCTGTTCGCCAAGGTCGGCAAGCCGGTCTGTCCAGACTGCAAGATCGAAGCACGTGGCTACCATCCCGGCTCGGTGACCGATGACCTTCTCTCCCGCTTTCCCGACGCAAGGGCTCTGGTGCTATTCCCGATCCACGATCCCGGTCCGGCCCATGATCGCTCGTTGATTGAGTCGCTCCGCACGCGCGGCTTTACCCGACTGAAATGCGGCGAGGAGGTATTGGATTTACATGGCGAGGTGGTCCTACCGAAGACTGAGCGACCGGCCCTGTCCGTTGTGTTGGATCGTCTCGTCCTGCGGCAGGACAATCGAACCCGCCTCGTTGAAGCGATCGAAACGGCTTTTCACGAAGGAGAAGGAATCTGCCGCGTCGAAATCATCGGCAAAGGGGGCCAGACCTACAGCACCCAGTTTCGTTGCCAGAACTGTGGCCGCACGTTCGAACCGGTCCGCCCCTTGCTCTTTTCCTTCAACCATCCGCTTGGCGCCTGCCCGGAGTGCAAAGGCTTCGGCAATGTGCTGCGCTATGACGAAGACTTGGTGGTCCCCGACCGGTCACGCTCCCTCGCCCAAGGCGCCATCGAGCCCTGGAGCAAGCCGAGCGCCGACTGGTGGCAGAAGCAGATGCTGCTGGCGATGAAGCGCCGGGGCGTAGACCTCACCATCCCCTATCAGGAATTACCGGCTGAGATCAAACACCTACTCTGGGAAGGAGACGGCAAGTTTGACGGAGTCCAGCAGTTCTTTGAATACTTAGAGACGAAGCGGTACAAGCTGCACGTCCGTGTCCTCCTCAGCCGGTACCGGAGTCCTGTTTCCTGTGGGACGTGCAGCGGCAGCCGGCTCAAACCAGAAGCCCTGTATGTGAAACTGGCGGGAAAGGATATCCATGAGATTGCAACGCTCACGATTCACGATGCCGTCGGATGGATCGATTCGCTCCAACTTTCGCCGTTCGATGCGCAGGTGGCGAACGATATCCTCCGGCAACTGCGTGCCAAGCTGGGCTTTCTGGTCCGCGTCGGCCTCGGCTATCTGACCCTGTCACGTCAGACCAAAACCCTCTCAGGAGGCGAAGCGCAACGGATCGCGCTAGCCAACCAACTGGGCTCCCGTCTGGTCGGGACGCTCTACGTGTTGGATGAGCCAACGATCGGCCTCCATGCCCGTGACACGGCGATGCTCGCCGGCATCCTGCACGATCTTGCTGCAAGCGGCAACACGGTTGTGGTCGTCGAACATGACCGGCAGGTGATCCAAGCCGCCGACCACATTATCGAACTGGGCCCCTGGTCCGGCGAAAAAGGCGGTGAGGTGGTCTGCGGGGCGCCGCGCGAAGAATTCCTGAAGGACCGGCGATCCATCACGGCGCGCTATTTACGCGGAGAAGAGACTATTCCCGTTCCCCCCGCACGACGACCGGGAAACGGCAAAACACTCACCGTTGCCGGCGCCTGCGAGCACAATCTCAAACATCTCCTCGTGCGGATTCCCCTGCACATGTTGGTTTGCGTGACCGGCGTGTCCGGTTCCGGCAAAAGCACGCTCGTGGAGGAGACCCTGTACCGGGCGGTCGCGCGCGCCTTCCGCGTGGAATCGCTGCCGATGGGCCGGTTCCGCGCCATCAAAGGCCTTGAACACCTCAAAGGCGTGCGTCTCATCGACCAGCAGCCGATCGGCCGGACGCCGCGGTCCAATCCCATCACCTACCTCAAGGCCTTCGACGAGATTCGTTCGCTCTTTGCCTTCGAGCGGGACGCGCTGCGTCAGGGCCTGACGCCGGGACATTTTTCCTTCAACGCCGCCGGGGGACGGTGCGAGCGATGCGAGGGGAATGGCTACGAGAAGTTGGAGATGTACTTCTTCGAAGACATCTACGTCACCTGCGAGGAATGCAACGGCCGGCGTTTCAAGCCGGAAGTGCTCGGCATCCGCTACCGAGGCAAAACTATCCACGAGGTGTTGGGCATGACCGTCGATGAAGCCAAGTCGTTCTTTTCCGGCTCCCCCAAGTTGACGGAGAAGCTCTACCTGCTGTCTTCCATCGGCCTCGGGTATCTTCGGCTGGGCCAATCTGCCACCACTCTGTCCGGAGGCGAAGCGCAGCGGTTGAAAATTGCCGCCGAGCTGACGATGTCCGGGGACAGGCACCGGCAGGGACTCTCCCCCCAGGGGACCGTCCCCCTTCATAGCCGGAGCCAGTCCCCCGGCATGCTCTACATTCTGGACGAGCCGACCACCGGCTTGCATTTCGAAGACATCAAGAAACTGCTGGCGGTGCTCAACAAATTGGTGGATGCCGGCAACACCGTGGTCGTCGTCGAGCACAACCTCGATGTCATCAAGACTGCCGACTGGATCATCGACCTCGGCCCGGAGGGCGGCGAAGCAGGCGGCCAGATCGTGGCGGAAGGACGGCCGGAACAGGTAGCGCAGGTTGCGGCGTCTTATACCGGACGATTTCTGTCTCAGATCATCTAGCTTGACAGAATTCTGCACATTATTTAGACTTGGCGCAGGCATCCTGTTATGGAGGACACGATGGGCATTACATCCAAAGACATCATCTCGCTCAGCCAGGCAAGGGCGAAGCTCACCGAACTGTGTGACGAAGTGCGCACAACAGGGAGCGAGAAACTCATTACCAAGAACGGAGGCAGCTGCGCGGCGCTTATCGACGCGGACCGCTTGGACTACTACCATCGCTTGGAACGGGAGCACATCCACCTCGGCTTGCTGGAAGAAGCGATCAAGGGTCTCGTCGACGTGAAGGCGGGCAAGACGCTGAGCCTCGCCCAACTCAAATCGCGTCATGGCCGGTAGGCGACCGCGTTTCACTGACAACTTCTCGACCAACCTAGCGGCCATTGAAGCATTCCTCGCCCCCCAGAGCCGGACGGCATATCATCGCTTCCTTGATCGCCTCTTCGACGACGTGATTCCCATGCTCTGCCGATTCCCACAATCCGGTCGATCGTTCCTGGCCCGCGCGGTGATGTCTGCCAAAGCGAAGGTGGCCACGGCTGATCTGCGACAGTTCCTCAGCAAAGGAGACGAACTGCGCGAATTCGTAATCGACGACTATCTGGTGCTTTACCTGGTACGCCGGCATCACGTGATCTTCCTGGCTGTCAAGCACCATCGGCAATTGTCATTCGATCTCAAGCGATTCTGGTGCGAGGAATGATTGCGAGATGCCAGCGTCCACCTGGCGAGAGTTACCGTCCTGCACAAGCTGGTGGATACCGGCAACACCGTGGTCGTCGTCGAGCACAACCTCGACGTGGTCAGGACCGCCGACTGGATCATCGATCTCGGCCCCGAAGACGGCGGGGCAGGGGGCCAGATCGTAGCGGAAGAGGAGTCCGAAGCCCCGTGGACAGACTAGCCATCCGCCTACCTCCTGGACAGGCAGAACGGAATGATGCCGGTCAGCCATAATGGGATTATGCTGGTCAGGGCCAGTCGGCACGAGGTCGGGGGCACAAGATCTTAACAGGTATTGGGAAACCGAACAGAATTGCGACGTTTATTGGAGCGTTTGAGAGCGGATATAGCCGGTCAGCCTACTTAATGGTTAGGCGCACAAAGGAAGATGATCCGGACTGTAATCCCAAAATGATAATGTCCGGTTTTGCCAAAGTAGAAATGTCCTCTTTAGCGATAGACTGTCCCCTCTCAGAAGGAGGAGGGTGGGATGGTCAGAGAGGACGAGGTGATGATGAGTGGGAAGGAATTGCGACGGGTACATGTGATTCGCCAGGTGGTGGAGAAGACGCTGACGCAGGTGGAGGCGGCCACACTGTTAGGGCTGACCGATCGGCAGATTCGACGTCTGATGCGACGAGGAAGGAAAAGGGGACAGAGGAAGGAAAAGGGGACAGGCTACTTTTTCTGATTGATCAGTCCGGCCAGCCTCCCATCGCGCTCCGATTCGCGGCTCTTTTGCAGCCAGTTAAGACTGCTTCGCGCTCCAAGATTTGGGGTCAGGTCTTGCAATCCAACATTACGGGTTGCGGGCGCTCGATTACTGCGACTGGATGTTGGTGTGTTCAGCACGTGAGATCACAATACGGTGCTTGAGTGTGAGGAGGTTTACGCATGGGCGTCTTGCAAACCCTGTCAGGCTGCAGTCAGTGGTGAAATGCGATTGATTCTCCCCTTGGCTTGTTTGGCTGCCTCCCATAGATCAACTGCCCGCTGGGCGTTCAACCAAAACTCTGGCGTGTTGCCGAACAATCGGGATAGCCGCAGCGCCATGTCTGGGCTCACGGCCCGCCGCTCACGAAGCACCTCATTGACAGTCTGACGTGATACCCCAATAGCCTTGGCCAGGCCAGACACGGTCAGCCCATAATCCGGTAGGAAATCCTCTCGTAGCATCTCGCCTGGATGAGTGGGGCGAACTTTTCGAGACCCCTTATTGGGAAGGCTCATACAGCACCTCAATGATAATCGGTCAATTCAACCTCATATGCATCTCCGTCGACAAATCGAAAGCAAATCCGCCACTGCTTGTTCACCGAAATAGAATACTGGCCCGCTCGATCCCGTTCCAGTTTACGGGGGGGAAGAAAGGGGTCGGGAGTCTTTGTTAGGCGACCGTGTCCGAGAATCTGGCTCTGTGATTCGCGTGGCGGCTCGCCCAGGAATCTACCCCATGGCCGCTTGGCCTGCGAAAAGTTGGTTTGACAAAGACTTCCGACCCCTTTCTTGTGGCCTCGACCCCTTTCTTGCGGCCTTGGAAGTCGATGGCGTGCAGCCTAACCAGAACGTGAAGCTGACGACGTAGAAGGTTCTGTGGCACAATTCGCGGTGATTGGCCGCGGCGGCTCACCCTGTCGTCAGGCCGCAATTGCCACGTGAGAGCGATTCAGTCGAGATCAAATCGAAACTTACTTCCCGCGAGATATTCCTCGACCGCATCAACGGCAATCCAGCGACGTGAGAGGGTTTCAGCTACGGCCCCTGTTGTGTTAGAGCCAGCGAAAGGATCAAGTACAACATTCCCCTCGTCAGTCAGCATCTTGATGAAAAATTCAGGCATTGCCGAGGGGAATCTAGCAGGATGAATCTTCATTCCGGCTTCTTTACACCGCGTTGTGTAAAGGTCATTGCTGGCATTATTGCCCATTCTGAGGAATTCGGTTGGAATGTCATCCTCAAAGACATTCGGCGGTATCGATCCACCGGCCGAAATATCGTCAAAAGAAGAATTGATGTTGTGGCCGGAAGGACGAACGGTTGTTTTCACACCTCTCTGGTTGAGCCTTAACATGTCCTTGCTATAAGGACGCAAGACTTTCCGATTGTCCGCCTTTGGCCACGGAGTTTTCGAGAACCACCAAACATGCTCGACGGCATCCTTGACCCGGATGCGACGAACGGTAACCCACTCCGCAGGTACAGGCATCTTGGCTGGGTTATACCAGTAGCACTCTTGGGCAAGGTAAAAACCGATTTCCTCTACCAAGGCTGTAAGGAGTTTATATTGGTAAATCGAACGAGTTGGGGTGCCAGGATTCCAACTGCCGCCGATATTCAGGACAAAACTGCCATCTTCCGCTAGAATACGTCGAAATTGTTCGGCGAACCCGATGAACCACTCGACGTATTCAGACTTTTGGACATTCCCATATTCCTTTTTGAAGTGGAGCGCATATGGCGGCGATGTGAATACCAAGTTTACGCTCGCGTTTGGTATCGCCCTCATCACTTCGAGAGAGTCGCCGAGAAAAGCCGCTCCATGATCTGTCTGATAGTAGGGCGCAATTCCGCTTACCAGTTTACTGGGTGGCTGCTGTCCATTAAAAGGCAGTCTTAGCGACTTGGGAGCTACCGGTGCTTTCATGGGGCATCACCGAATCTTGGCCATTTTCCGATAGGATCGAGATTGTAGACAAATAGGTTTACCATGTCAACCGATTTATTGTCAGACCTAATAACCCAAGCTGAAGCGGCGCGTTTACGGCATTGCTCTCGCCAAGCCATCGCGAAACTGGTGAAACAGGGCAAGTTCAGAACCTTCATGGTCGCAGGCCGGCGGCTTCTGAGCAAGGCCGAAGTTATGAATTATGAAGTTAAACCTGCGGGTAGGCCACGAAGTAATGACCAACGTTGATCTCAAGAAAATCAGTGCGCTTCTCAACCAGTGCTCCCGCGAAGAACGCCGAGAGATATTGCGTATGCTTCGGCGGGAATTCCCTATACACGAACTGGAAAGAAAGCTCAACGTATCCGCGGAGATTATCCTCGAAGCCATCGACCGCAGCTCTGACCTGACACTCCGCGGCATAAGAGGAGTCATAGCCGAGGCTGCATTCAAAGAGTACATCGTAATTCCGATGACTGAAAACGGCTGGAAGGATATCCCGATTAACGGAAACCCGACCTATGATTTTCTGATGGAATCCCCTTCGGGGTCGAAGGTGAAGATCCAAGTAAAGATGCAGCGTATCAGTAGTGTCCCAACGTTGATGCCCTGTATCTCGCTAACATGCTGAGCACAC
>JBBIQV010000015.1:0-57366 GCA_037442105.1 Nitrospiraceae bacterium
CCGCGCCCCAGACGGCCGCCGGCAGGTGAGCCCATGCGACGCGCGGCCACTTGAGGATCAGCAGCGCGCCGAGTAGCACAAAGAGCACGAAGCCCACATGGAGGATGACAACAAGGTCGGCCAAGATGTGAAAAAGCATGGGGGCCCAATCAAAACAGCGAAGCGGTTTCTGGCATTTTAGGATAGAACAACAGCCCCTTCTCGATCTTGGCGAAGGAGGTGAGGCGATGAAGGGTTGCCTGTTGAGTCGTCATGATATGCCGGACCTCCGACCCGTGCATCACCAACGCATCGGCAATCAGCGACCGATGGCAGCGCCAGGGCACGGCCTCGGCGCACATGATCGCCACGCGGAAGGGGCGCGTCTCGGCGCGCCCGGGGTGGGCGGGTGAGAAAGATAGCTTTCGGCTGTCAGCTATCAGCTCATCCAACGATTTCCGGAATTCATGAGTCTGCATATAGTCCGCATAGCCGCGGAAGCTCTCGTTCCGCCAGCCGGTGTTCATCGAGTCTTTACTCGTTTTTCGCAAGCCACCGAGTCTGGCTGAATGCTGATAGCTGATGGCTGCATCAGCCAGGCTTCTGGCCAGCGCTTCCGTATTGAACTGCGGATTGTGCCGCGAACGGGGGATCGTGCGCACGTCCACAAGCTGCCGAATTCCGTGCGCGCGCAAGAGCGCAAGGAATTCCTCGATGGGATGAGTCGAATGGCCGATGGTCCAGAGAATGTGCGCCATCGCGTGGATATTCTGGCACAAGGCGAGAGGGGTTCGCTAATCGTTGACGGACGACCGGACGCAAATAGCCCTTGACATTATCACTGCCTACTAGTAGGTAGGTTGCACAATGACACAACCGGACACGAAGACGGCGATCCTTGACGCGGCCCAAGACCTCATCCAGCGGGTCGGCGCGAATGCGATGAGCTATCAGCACATCAGCGAGGTCGTGGGGATTCGGAAGGCCAGCATCCATCACCACTTTCCCAGCAAGGAGACGCTCCTCAAAGAACTCATCGATCGCTATAGCCGGCAGTTTCTCGGTCTGGTCGATGACATTATCGCTTCGGATGTGGGGCCGGCGACCAAGCTGCGGCGGTATGCGTCGTTGTTTGAGGCCACGCTCTCGGAAGGACGACAGAACAAGGCCTGTCTTTGCGGGATGTTGAGCGCCGAGGTGGAAGCTTTGGGGAGGGGCGCTGCCGCGGGCCTGCGCCGGTTCTATCGCGAGAACGAGCGACGATTGACCCTGATATTGGAGGAAGGCCAGCGCCGGAGGGAGTTCAGGTTCGAGGGCGAGCCTCGAACGATAGCCGCGCTGATCTTTCAACTACTGGAGGGCAGCATGTTGATTGCGCGGGCGGATGGAGGGGTGAAACGCTTTCGCGCCGTCACCGAACAGATGATGAAGTTGCTTCGCTGATCCGCCGTCCGTCAAACCGGTTCATGTGTCGAGAGAAGGCAGCGAGTACTCGCGAGAAAGGCAACGGAGAGTTCACGTCAGGTCGAAGAGCCTGGAAAGGAGGCGGTTATGAGACAGTTCATGTATTGCATGTTGGCAGCGGTCCTCTGTCTTAGCATGGCGACTGTGGCGATGGCGGGAGAGAAGGGACACAAGAAAGGTGGAGGCGGGAAAGATCTCAAATCCATGTCTCAAGAGGAACAGATCAAGGTGGCGTTGAGCGCCGCGCCTGCCTCTATCGCCAAGGACGCCGGCGTCATGCTGCCGGGCGAAGACGGAAAATTGGTCGAGGTGAAGAAAGGGACCAACGGCTTCACCTGCATCCCCACCGTCAACAACCGGCCCGATCCGGACCCCATGTGCTTCGATGCGGCGGTGGGTCAGTGGGTGGACGCGCTGGTCAATAAGAAGGACAAACCGGGCAACACCGTTCCCGGCATTTCCTACATGGCTCGTGGAGGCTATCACTGGGAGAAAGACGGCAAAGTGCTGATGGACGAAGAGCCTGGCGCCAAGCTGGTGAAGGAGCCGCCCCATTGGATGATGATGTGGCCGTTCACTTCCCAGGAGACCAAATTACCGACTGTGCCCAATCCGTCCGGCGTGTGGATCATGTTTGACGGTACCCCGTTTGCGCATCTGATGGTCCATCAAGATCCGAACAAGATGAAGGAGAAATAAACCGGTCGAGGGGCCGGGCGGTGTCTTGCCCGGCCTCTTCCGCACAGAAGGGGTTTGATGGAGGCGCCGCGCAGATCGGCGAGCTGGTCCAAAACGAAATACTTGAAACCGTTCTGCTCGGTGGGCATCGCGGGCCTCAGACCGGTTTTCTGGCCGACACGAACCGGACGGCGATGGGCAGGGCGACGGTCTTGCCCGATCTGTAGGTCTCAGCGGCCTGAACGATGCGCGTCTTGGCCTCAGTTTTCTGCTAGTCGGAGAGTTTCGCGAAGAGATTCTGAATCGGCGCGGCGATGTCCATCAGGCTTGCATAGTACTCCTCTCCGGAGGGAAACCGCACGTCGGCAATAAACTCTTCCTCGGCGATATTCGCCAATCCCGCCTGCCGCATCATGCCTGCCAGATCGCCCGACTTTGCCAGCCGAAAAATCCCCGGTGCTGCCGGATCGGGCGGCGGCAAGTCGATCAACGTTTTGATGACGTCCAAGGGAATACGGATATAGGGATTGTGGTCAGGCGATGACCACACGGCGGTTGCACAATACCCGCCTGGTTTCAGCACGCGTGTGATCTCTCGTGAGGCCGCGGGGATCTCCGGCAGAAACATCAGGCAGAAGCGACTGGTGACCGCCTCGAATGAGGCGGCCTCAAACGGGAACGTGGTCACGTCACCGGTGCGAAAGATCACATTGGTGAGGCCCAGTCGTTGCGCTTTCCGCTCCGCTGCAGCGAGCATCGCTTCGGCGAGGTCGATCCCGATGACGCTTCCCGATGAGCCGACCGTCTGTGCTGCGAGCAGCGCAGGATAGCCGGTGCCGGAGCCCAGATCCAGGACCCGGTGTCCCGAGCGCAACCGCGCGTCGGCGACAAGTCGATGATTGAGAAAGGCCATCTGCTCGTCGAAGAACCGGTCCCACTTCTCCCACCCGGCGGCGACGCGGTTCCAGTCCTGACGTTGGCCTTCGATGATCTGTTCCGCCATCTGCTGTTGTGTCATACGTGTCCTTCTTACGAATGACGAATGACCAATGGCGGTTGACGTAATTCCCTTATCCGCCGCTCAACGCACAGACAATGTGCACATGATCGTTCTTCTGGAGTGGTGTCGTGAGCGGAAACGTCTGTTCGTCGTTGACAAAAATCCTGATGTGCGGCCTGATGCGGTCCTGCTCCGTGATAATCCGAAACCGGATCGCGGGAAAGCGGTAGTCCAAGCCGTCCAGCACCTCGCGCTCGAAGCTTGGTCTGCCGCTTGTAAAGCTGATTGCGGGCGATACCGAGTTCGCGGGCGATCTCCGAGGCGGGCCGCCTCACCCTGCCCCCCCCGATGTATGCCCCCCATTGAGGTGCGATGCCTCGGGGTGAGCCTGTGCTGAGGTGTTGTCGGTGGCTCGTCTCATTCGTGAAGGTTCGTGACCCCGCCACAACCTGGTCCGGCTGGAGCCATACATCCGTTTCGGCGAACCGGTCGTAGTGCAGGTGAAGGAAACGTCACAGGTCCCCATTCATTCACAGAAAGGAGTCATCCATGAAATTCATGCTCACCTTCAGGCTGCCGTCGGATAAGGACAAACGAAACGAGGCTATTGCGCGATTCCAGAAGACGGGCGGGCAGCCGCCTCACGGAGCCAAACTGTTGGGACGTTGGACGCGGCTGGATATGAGTCAGGTGTATGTGCTGGCAGAATCCGATGATCCGAAAGCGTTGGCCGGGTTTGCCATCGATTGGAGCGATCTCCTTGAAGTGGAGACGGCGCCGGTCATGGAAGACCAGGACTTGTCCGACGTGTTGAAGCGCGTCGCCAAGTAGGTCCGGCTCGAGACGGGCGGCCCCAGGTGGAAAGGGGGCCGCCCTCCAGAACCCAGTCGGCCACCAGAATCACGAGAATGAGAGGGAGGAACGAGCATGCGCATTCAGGCAATGGCCGCCAAAAGCCAAGGGGACGAATTGGCGCCCTGGACCTATGAGCCGCCTGCCCTTGGTCCCTTCGACTGTCTGCTGCGTGTTCTGGCTTGTGGTCTGTGCAGCAGCGACCTGCATATGATCGATAACCACTGGGCCATGTCCCGCTACCCGCTCGTGCCGGGACACGAAGTGGTCGGGGAGGTGGCGGACATCGGCTCGCGTGTCAGTCAGCTATCCGTCGGTGATCGGGTCGGCGTCGGGTGGCAGCGGTCAGCCTGCTTCCAGTGCCGCGATTGTACGAGAGGAACCGAGCACCTCTGTAACAAGGGCTACCAAGCCTTGCTCGCAGACGGCTATGGCGGCTTTGCGGAATATATGGTTGCGGACAGCCGGTTTTGTTTTCCCATCCCCGGCGGGCTTTCGGCCGACGTGGCCGGTCCGCTGCTCTGCGGGGGGATCACGGTCTACTCGGCCCTGCATGCCGCCGGCATGACCTCGGGTCAAGAGCCTCAAGAAATTGGGGTGATCGGGCTCGGCGGCCTCGGGCACCTGGCGATCCAGTTCGCAGCCAAGTCGGGGCATCGCGTGACCGTGTTCACGTCAAGCGAGGAGAAGGCCGCCGCCGCGACTCAGTTGGGCGCCCACCACACGATCCTCACCCGACCGGACGGCCGTCCCGCCGCGCACTCGACTCGGCCTCTCGATCTCCTGATCAGCACGGTGCCGAGTCAGCTCCCGTGGGAGGCGTACGTCGAGAGAGTCCGGCCCGGCGGCGCGCTGACCTTCGTGGGCGTCCCCCCAGGGCTGGCCGCCCTTCCCCTGGCCGCCATGATCCTGCAGCGTCGTCGGTTGCTCACGAGCTCCATCGCCGGCCGCCCGATGATCCGGGAGACGCTGGAAACCGCCGCGCGCCTCGGGGTGAAGCCCACCATCGAGACCTTCCCGTTAGCCGAGGTCAACCGCGCCATCCGGCGGTTACGCGACAACCGGGTCCGCTACCGCGCGGTGCTGACGATCGAACAGCGACCATGAGGCGCGTCGTGTCATCTTCTTCTCTGCGTCACCTGCTGTCGATCCTCACGGCTCTCCTTGTCATCGTCGTGGCCGGCGGGCTTGGGTATGGATACTCCCGCACCCTCTTGTCGGAAGGCAGTCCCAAACAGGATGCATTCGTGAAAGGCACGTTGCCGTCTCCCGTGCCGGACGGCTTTCTGCATGGATCCGTCGATGGCGTCCAGGTGTCATGGAAAGGCAAGAAGATGCAGGCCAAGGATCGCACCGGCATCAACGTCTTCGCCGGAGAGAACGGCGACGAAGAGCGCTATCCGTTCAAGACCGCCCCCGCCAAGGGCCTCCATGACCAGGATCTCGATGTGCTTCGAATCGATTATGATCTTCCGGGCAATCCCTTCTGGCTTCGACGCATCACCGATGAGATCGTCCAAGTGGAGCGAGGACACTACTTGGGCAAAGTGCACGTTCGTATTGTGCCCGGCTATCCGTTTACCATGGGATACTTCCGGCTTGACCAGTCGATCGACGCGTCGCCGGAACGGGGGGAGCGGTTGGCGTAATTCCCTCGTCCCAACAGTTCTGGCCTGACCTGGCTAGGTCCTCGACCGGAGCCGAAGCGGGCTCACCTGTGATGACTCGAACCACCCCTAGCATGGAGGAGCGACAATGATGACAAGCGATATCCGAACTCACATCGCCACGGCGAACAGCAAACTGATGGGGGCGTTCAAGCGCGGTGACGCGCTGGCGATCGCTCACCTGTATATGTCCGAGGCCCACCTGCTTCCGGCCCACAGCGACGTCGTCCGTGGCACGGCGGCTATTCGGACGTTCTGGCAGGCGCTGATCGACATGGGTCTCAAGGAGGCGACCGTGGAAACGGTGGAGCTAGAGGCGCACGGCGAAACGGCCATCGAAGTGGGGCGCTACCGGCTCTTCGCGGACGGGGGTGCCGTGGCCGACCAGGGCAAGTACCTCGTGGTGTGGAAGCACGACGGGGGCACGTGGAAGCTCCATCGTGACATCTGGACGACCAGCCAGCCGGCCGCCGCCTCGTGACGCTGCTGAACCAGCGGCTGCGCCTGACGGCGGCCGATCGAGCGTGCGATCTCCGGCGGCAGCTCTCGGAATTTCGGGAAGGAACATGAGGCAGAAGCGGCTGGTGATCGCGTCGAACGAGGCCGCGTCGAAGGGCAGCGTCGTGGCGTCACCGGTCCGAAAGGTCACTTGGGCGAGCCCCAGCCGCTTCGCCTTGCGCGTCGCGACGGCCAGCATATCGGCCGCAAGGTCGAGACCGGTCACGCGGCCGGTCGGGCCGACCGTCTGGCGCAGCCAGCAAAGCCGGGTAGCCGGTACCGGAGCCGAGATCGAACACCCGCAGGCCCGATCGGAGGCGCGCGTCGGCGACCAGCCGGTGATTGAGGAAGGCCATCTGCTCGTCTAGGAAACGATCCCATTTTTCCCATGAGCCAGCGACCCGGTTCCAATCCTGTCGCTGTGTCTCGATGACTTGTTCTGGAGTCTGCTGAGCCAAGACAGGCGTTCCTATTGACCGATGACCAATGACCAATGACCAATGACTTCTCAATGTCACTTCAAGGCCTGAAGCGTCTCTCGCAACTCTTTGACCTCCGCCGCGAGAAGATCCAGATGCTGGTCGCGTTGCGGCTGGTCGTCCTTGTATTTCCACAATCGCTTAAAGATGGCCCAGAGCTCTTTATCGTGGGTCACGGCCAACGCATAGGCGGGCTGTTCCCGCTTGGCCTTATCGACACAACAGAGCGAGTTATGGAGCGCGTGAAATTGATTGTGAAGGTCGTCGAAGGCTTGATCAACGCCTCTTCCTCCCTTCGCCGCCTTCGCGCTGGTTTCTATCATGTTGGTCAGGTTGATTAGGGTCTCGATACTGTTCGAGCCCTTGGCCTTTTCCGCGAAGTCCTTGGCATTCGGATAGAACAGATAGCTGCAGCCGCTGAGCCCCAGGAACACGAGCGCCATCGTGAAGAGCCCGATACCTCGTTGCATAAAAACCTCCTTGTAGTGAACAGATTGACCAAATATCCGCATCGTTCCTTGCTTCTTTGGCTATCGCCGTGGTGCTCTCCGGTTCACCGGCTGCAGGCTGGCGGCGAAGTCCAACCCTTTCGTGAGCCACTTGCGGAGTTGGGCCGTACTTTTGGTGCCGTCAGGACCGACATAGACATAGCCCTTCATCGGCTTTCCGGTGAAGTCCATGGGTCTCGTGTGCGGCTCCTTCAATGCTAGGTCGTTGGCCTCGGGCCCTACGCGCACGACCAAATCGTCTTTCAAGATGCCCGCGAACATCTTCCCGTAGGACAGATAGGCCAGACCGCCGAACATCTTTTTCTCTACTATCACACGCTGCCCTTTGAGGAGCGCTCGAACACGCACCGCCAGCTGCTCATCGTAGGCCATGGGCGGGTGCTCCTTTCGCATAAATCGCACCCATGACGGTTCCTCCTCGGGAACTTGTACGGTGCAAATCTCTATGAACGGACAGTCTTACTGTGTGCGAAGGTGCCGCAACACCTTTCGAATGGCCTCGATAATTCGATCCGGCCGATCTTCTTGCAGATAGTGCGACGCATCATCCAAGGTTTCCACCTGAGCCTGCGGGAACATTGTCCGCCAGCGGTCCAGGTAATGCTCCTTGCCGAACGCGGGGTCCTTCATGGCCCACACCAGCGCCAGCGGCTTGTTCCGGAGAACGGACAGCTTGGACTCAATCGCCGCCAGCCAATCGGCGGATCGACGGATCTCGCCGGGAAACACCCATGTGCCGATCCGTGAGGCTTCGGTTGGAAACGGGTCTGTGTAGGCTCGGCGGAGCGCAGGCGTGACTTTGTCTTTGTGAAAGATGCAGCCCGGCACCACCATGGAGGCGAAGAAGTTCTTCTTGAGCTGGAGATACCGGCCGGGAAACCACCCGCCCATCACCACGGAGAAAACCTTGCTTGGCCAATCCGGCCGCCAGCACCATGTGTTGAGGATGACCAGACCGCTGAAATCCCGTGGCCGTCTCGTGGCGAGTGAGAGACCGATCGGCCCGCCCCAGTCCTGGCACACGAGAATGATGTGCTTCAGCCCAAGGTGATCGATCAGCGCGTCCACCCACTGGGCATGCTCAAACGGCGTATAGCCGTACCCAGGCGGATGGTCCGAGAATCCAAAACCGGGATAGTCCGGCGCGACGCAACGAGCCTCGGTCCGAAGCTCCTTGATGACGTGGCGATAGAGGTACGACCAGGTCGGGTTGCCGTGCAGCAACAGCACCGGCGTGCCGCTTCCTTCGTCTACGTAGTGCATGACGCTGCCGTCGCGCTGCAGCCAATGGTCGGCAAACGGGTACTCCTGAGGATCAACCGGAAATGTCCGTGAACCCGATGGCGGTGTCTCCATTGGCGAACCGTCCTTCCTGCGCTTGCGCTCATGGTTGCCGGCTTGAGCCCACGTGTTCATCCCCAAAACGGTGCGTCGTTGTTACTTCTGCGTGAAAGCCCGTGTGGCGCGTAAACATGGCCGGCAGAGTCCATAGAACTGCAGCAGCGCGAATGTGGCCACGATGTCCGCGACAATCCCCACGGTCCACTTGCCGGCAAGCGTCAACGGGATCGGGCCGGCAATCAACCATACGGCACTTCCGATCACCCAAGCCGTGTCGAGGCCGATGGCGGCCCAGACTTCGCGGCGATCCGGCGTCGGGCGGCGCGCGATCATCACCAGCCAGAAGGCATAAAGAATCAGGCCTGGACCGATAGCCCTCAGCATCCAGGTCTGTCCTATGCCGAGAAACATCGCGATCGGTTGAGCGGCCACGAGGAACAGCATTCCGGATAGGCCGGA
Organism: Nitrospiraceae bacterium; assembly: GCA_037442105.1. GTDB lineage: Bacteria > Nitrospirota > Nitrospiria > Nitrospirales > Nitrospiraceae > JBBIQV01. The sequence continues at coordinate 8,927 of JBBIQV010000015.1, forward strand.
AAACAGCGCGTTGCCTCGGAGCGACGTGCGAAGCCATGTGGCGTGGTCTGCGGTGACGTTCATGGCAGTCCTCCCGGCTTGAGAGAATTGGAACGATCGGTCTGATACAGGGCAAACAATATCTTGCTTCCACACATCACTCAAGAACCGAGAGCCCGGTCTCGACAATGTCTCGCATGGCTTCGGCCGGAGTCCCGGCTTTGTACATCACGATCACCCCTTGCATCATACCGGTGAGAAACCGGGCCAGCGCTCGCGGGTCTTGCCCCTTCTTCAACTCTGCTTGTTTCTTCGCGCGGACCAGCACCTTGTAATAGGCTTCTTCGATTCCCCCGAGCGCCCGCACCACCTTCTTCCCGATCTCCTTCTCGTGCGGCGAAAGTTCCATCGCGCTGTTGGCAATCAAGCAGCCTCTGCGCGTCCGGTCCGACAGCGCAAGCTCCAACATGCTGCGAATGGAGTGGCGAATGGCGTCAAGCGCGGGACCGGGACGATCCAGCAGCGACAAATGGTCGGTCATCATGCCCTGGCAATAGCGATCCAGGCAGGCGAGGAACAACTTCTGTTTGTCGCCGAACGTGTCGTAGAGCGAGCCGCGATTGATGTCCATCGCGGTCAGTAGGTCGTCGATGGAGGCGGCCTCATAGCCCTTGTGCCAGAAGACCTGCATGGCCTTGTCGAGCGCGTCGTCCGGATTGAATTCCTTGGGTCTCGCCATCCCGGATTCCTCTCAACTCCTGCGTAACGCTTCACGTTTTACGGACTGATTATGTAACACATATTGGAACGAGCGGTCAATAATGAAAACGAGGGTGGCCTAATGAGGAGGGTTCTGCGTTCACGCAACGCACGGTCCCGGTGAGCCCTCGATGCGGTTTTTCCTGTGTAGCAAAGGAAAGAGCCGAGCTTGTAACCGAGGCCATCACCGCAGGTGATCCACGTCGAAGGTAATGGGCGCTGAGAAGCCATTGCGGGTTGCGCCGAGAACAATTCTTACGGAAGTAGCATCCGATGGTGTCGTGTATTGAAACGGGAACGTTTGAAACCCGGGGGCAGAATGCTCTTGGCAGAGAGGGAACAGGTCTTGGTCGCGGATTCCGGAAGGGAGGCCATCACTTTTGAGGTAGCGTATGGTCACGAACACATGAGGACGCGTGGCTGAACAGGATCCGGATGTCGAGTCGCCAGACCAGGCGAACCGCAGATTGGCGGTTGTGGTGTAAGCCGTGTTCGGGGACGCCTCAAGGATGGCGCTTGAGGCGATGATTCTAGCGTCCGCTCCGTTCCCCGTCGTCAGCCGCAGTACGTTCTGTCCTCGCGACGGGACCACTGGTTGGCCAGCTTCGCCGGCCAGGAAGTAACGGTTCGCCGTGCCGCTTCCATCGATCGTCCACTCGTCGGGCACTGTATCCAGATTGGCGTCACTCTCGAACGAGCCGTTTGGAATGGCAACAAGGTGGAATCCGCCCATGTCCATGACTTCTTTTTGAACGGGGTTGTAGACGAACTGCGTGCCTCGCCGTTTGACAGCATCGGCCTTGCCGGGGTCCAGATCTTCCGCGTTATCGATGTTGACCCAATGCCAATATCCCCCACCGTCCACACCGTGTTTCTCCATGAGCGCAACGAGGCTCTCCAGCGCCCGTTCGGCCGGCCATGCTGATGTGACAGGCGGGAGAACTCCCATCTCCCCAGCCACTATTCGTGCGCCGTTGCCTTTTCCAACTGTTGCGAGCACTGCTTGCAATGTTTGGTCGGCCCACGTATGCGGTTCCACATCGGGCCCACAAGGGAGATTGCGGGCCGTAGAGCACTTAAAATGTTCGTAAAATGACAAAGCATAGGTACGTTCGCGATCGGGGATGCCCAGATCGTCAAAAATTTTCTTCAGCACGACGATCGGGCTCCATAGGTGGCGATCGGTCGCGTCCGGCCCCGCCGCCGGCTGACTGTCCAGGAAGAAGTCTCCGACAACGGCTTCGGCGGACAATTTGCGCGAGGGAATTCCCAGCGAGAGAGCATAGCCGATAGCCCACCGAACATAATTGGCCGGCGCAGAGGCGGGGCCAAGCCAAAGAGGTGGTTCCGCTGGGACTCCACAAGCATCCCCTGTCCCATTGCCATCGGTATCTACCAGATGCGTCGTGCCGTTAAAAAGCACCAGATTGACTGCGGGGTGGTTCTTCACGATGTTGAGGATCGCTCCGAGCCATGCCTGCGAATTGGTCGGAGGCTGTTCCTCCATATGAGTATCCGTAAAGCCCAGGATGACCCGCATCCCTTTTTGCCGCACAAGATCCAAAAACACCGGGAGGTTGGCGAGTTCCGTCTGAGTGGGCTGGGGCCATCGGAACCCTAAAACCGGTGGGATGTTGCAACCGGGCGGCACGAATCCTCCCGAAATAAAGACTGGATCAGCAGTGCGAAGCTCAATTGTAATTGCATTGACACCCATCTCACGCATCTTGTCGAGCTGGAGAGCTACCTCATCTTTCACGGTTCCTCCAACAACTGAGTCGAAAGTAGAGAAATCCTGGATGACCTGACCGGGCCAATATTCGGAAGCCCAACCGCGCCGTTCGAACTGGGTCCAGAGGCCCCGGAAAGGCACGAGGAACCTGCCGATTTCTACCGGTTTCCCGACCGGGGTGAACATGGCAGTGACGGAGGCATCAGTCTTCATCGTCATGGTGCAGGAACCTGCCCCGCTACATGCTCCTCTCCATCCACTAAACACCGAATCAGAGGCCGGGAGTGGTGTCAATGAGACGACCGTGTTCTCACGATACGTCTGCTGGCAAGTGCTTGGGCAGTATGTTGATCCGGCATCGCTCGTGATTGTTCCACTGCCAGATCCGATTCTGGCGAGAGTCAGCGTGAATGTCGGGGATGGAGGAGGGGATGTTCCGCCGCTCGATCCTCCGTCGCTGCTGCCTCCGGCAGTACAGGCTTGAGCAATCGAAACCCACAGAAGAGCAACGAGGAGAGAGATGTATCGACGGCGGAAAGCCATTTGCTGCATCCTCGCGTAAAGGGGCACCTAGGGGACTAATTATAAGCATTGTGAAACGGAAAAATCAGCCTGCATTGGCGGGCATGATTCTCTGCGGGCGATGGGGCGGACGATGGGAACGAGCAGAGGTGAGTGCTCAGGGGCGGGGAGTCGGGAGGGGGCTATAGGTTTTCAGCAGGTCTCTCCAACTGAGAATGCCCTCAACCGTTCCGTCTTCCGTGACGACCGGGAGGCAGGATACTTTTTTCTCGATCAGTAGTTGGGTGGCGCTCTCGACGGTAGTGTTGATTCTCACCGTGATGGGATTTCGGCTCATGATCTGGTGGGCGCGTTTGTTCAGCGTCGCGCGGTCTCGGTCTGTCTCGGAGAGTGTGCCGATATAGGGGCTGATCGCTTTGAGCAGGTCTCGGTCGGAGATGATTCCAACCAGTCGTCTCTGCTCCACGACCAGGAGATGGTGAAAGCGGAGTTGAGTAAACAGCTCTCGCGCCTTGGCAAGGGTATCGTCCATCGTGACCGTCACCACTCGCCGGGACATGATTGCTCCCACGGTCGGACTTCGGGGGACTGGATTCGTCATTCGCTTCCAACGATTCCGCTACGTTATCGAGATATCCGGGAGCGACGCCGCTCGTGCATGCTGTCACCGATTCAACATTGTCATTATCGGCGACATTCGGCAGGTTCTTAACCCGTTTGCCTGTGCTATTGTATGGTGACTGATTAAGGCGGGGCCTGGTTATAACCGGCCGCAATTCGCGCGACAGTTTTTCTCCGCCGGTCTCTGAGTTTGATGCGAAGATGAAAAAGCCGGCGGATCACACGAGGTTTGTTATGGAGGATCATCATGGCTGACAAGAAGATCATCGCGGTTGTAGGGGCCACCGGTGCGCAGGGTGGCGGATTAGTCCGCGCGATCATGAACGGTACGGGCAGCGGCTTCACGGCGCGCGCGCTTACACGCGACGTGAATTCGGACAAAGCCAAGGCGCTCGCCAAGCTGGGGGCTGAGATAGTCGCGGCCAATTTGGACGACGCCGAAAGCGTGAAACGAGCATTCGCTGGTGCGTACGGGGCCTTCTGCCTGACGAATTTTTGGGAACACTTCTCGCCGGAGAAAGAATTTGCTCAGGCGAAGACCATGGCAGAGGCGGCGAAACGGACCGATCTCCGGCACGTCGTCTGGTCTACCCTCGAAGATACGCGCCAATGGATTCCACTCAGCGACAACCGCATGCCCACCCTCATGGGCAAGTACAAAGTGCCGCACTTCGACGCCAAAGGCGAGGCCAACAAGGTGTTCACCGAGCTGGGTGTGCCTACCACGTTCCTGCTCACATCATTTTACTGGGACAACATGATTCACTTCGGCATGGGGCCGAAGAAAGGCCCGGACGGCAAGCTGGCGTTTACCCTGCCTATGGGCGACAAAAAGCTCCCGGGCATTGCGGCCGAGGACATCGGCAAGTGCGCCCTCGGCATCTTCAAGAAGGGCCGCGAGTTCATCGGCAAGACTGTGGGCATCGCCGGCGAACACTTGACCGGCGCGCAGATGGCGGCTGCGCTCGCCAGAGCGATCGGGCAAGAGGTGCGCTATAACGATGTGCCGCCGGAGGTCTATCGAGGTTTTGGATTCCCCGGGGCTGAGGATCTCGGCAACATGTTTCAGTTCAAGCGCGACTTCGAGCAGGTCTTCTGCGGGGCGCGGAACCTGGCCGTGGCGCGTTCTCTCAACCCATCGCTCCAAACGTTTGAGGCGTGGTTGGCCCGGAACAAGCACCGCATCCCGCTTGACTAGCGCGCATTATTCATGAGCACTTCTGCTGCAAACACCAAGGAGCGAGTAGCCGGTAACGAACAGCGAGCAGCGAGCAGCTTGTCGATCAACATTTCTGAGCTATGTGCTATGAGCTATTCGCTGCCGGCTTCGGCCGCGACGAACCGTCATGAATAATGCGCGCTAGCGGCAGGGCGAATAAAGGCTTAAGGCCCACTTCGAGACCGCCTATCCCATGCAGTTCCTCCCGAACGTGTTAGAATCCGATCCAACTGCCACGAGCGAGCTGCGCCCATGATCCTCTCATTCGTCATTCTCTATCTGCTCGTATCGGTGGGAATCGGGCTCTATGCCGCGACGAGAGTCCACACTACGAAGGACTTCGCGGTCGCCGGCCGCTGCTTGCCGCTGCCGGTAGTCACGGCGACGGTGTTCGCCACCTGGTTCGGTGCCGAGACCGTGCTCGGCATCTCCGCGACTTTCGTCAAGGACGGGTTGCGTGCGGTGGTGGCCGACCCATTCGGTTCCAGCCTGTGCTTGATCCTCGCAGGGCTTTTCTTCGCCCGGCGCTTCTACCGCCTGAACCTACTCACCATCGGCGACTACTATCGGATTCGCTACAACCGCACGGTGGAGGTGCTATGCACCCTCTGTATCGTTGCCTCCTACCTTGGCTGGGTTTCGGCGCAGATTAAGGCCATCGGGTTGGTCTTCAATGTGGTCACGGACGGTTCGGTGAGCCAGCACGTGGGCATGATCATTGGCGTGGCGATCGTGCTCACCTACACGACCTTCGGTGGCATGTTTTCGGTGGCGATTCTCGACTTCGTCCAGATCACGGTGATCATGGGAGGGATGCTCTACATAGGCTCCGTGATCAGCGGCCTTACGGGCGGCGTCGGGGTGGTGATCGATCACGCCGCTTCGGCCGGCAAGCTGGCGTTCTTCCCCACCGCGACACTCGACGCCTGGATTCCCTTCATCGGCGCATGGATCACCATGATGCTCGGCTCGATCCCGCAGCAGGACGTGTTCCAGCGCATCACGTCGGCAAAGGACGAGCAGACCGCTGTACGGGGGTCGGTGCTGGGCGGTTCGCTTTATTTCCTGTTCGCCTTCGTGCCCATGTTCCTCGCCTATTCGGCGACGCTGGTGGAACCGGCGAAGTTCAACGCCTTGTTGGGACGGGACTCGCAACTGGTGCTGCCGACTTTGATTCTCCAGCACACGCCGATGTTCGCCCAGATCATTTTCTTCGGCGCCGTGCTCTCCGCCATCATGAGTTGCTCGAGTGCCACGCTGCTGGCGCCGTCGGTGGCTTTCAGCGAGAACGTCGTCAAGGGGATGTTCTCGGGCATGAGCGACCGTACGTTCCTGCGGATCATGCGCACGGTGCTGGCCTGCTTCGCCGCCGTGGTGCTCGCGTTCGCGCTCAATTCCGAGGCGAGCATCTTCAAGATGGTGGAGAACGCTTACAAAGTCACGTTGGTGGCCGCCTTCATCCCGCTGTTCGCCGGCCTCTACTGGTCACGGGCCAATACGCAGGGAGCGTTGCTCGCCATCGTCGCCGGCCTTACCACGTGGGTCGGGCTGGAGTTGTTTGGGCTGCCGGGCGCCGTGTGGCCGCCGCAAGTGGTGGGATTCCTCATGGCCGGGGCCGGCATGCTCGCCGGCTCGTTCCTGCCTCAGTGGGTGGGCCGGCCCGCGCTTCAAGCCGGCGCCCAGGTGTCCGGTGATGAAGTGAGAGGACAAGCCTGACGGTTGACTTGTGGCCAAGCGGCGCGACGGTGATCGGGGTGACGCGGTTGCGACGGTGGATGAAACAGAGTCTGCTTGTCGTATTGGGGGTTATGGCCGTGGTCGCGCTCGGCCTTGGTCTCTACGGGGTGGTCCTGTCTGCAACATTGGCCTTGCCAAAGAGCGAGGTCCATCCGCCGCTGCTGGTGTATGGCGGCCCCTTTCTGCTCCAACCCAACCTGCAGATTCAGGAAGCACATCTACTCGAACGGCTGGATCGCCTGGGCTATCGGCCGGTAGCGCACGGCATCGCGCATCCCGGTGAGTTCCGGCAGACAGATGAGGCGGTCGACATCTACCTGCACGAATTTCCCGATCTCCAGATGAAGGCCGCCCCGATCAGACTGTGGTTGGAGCAGGGAAAGGTGACGGCTATCACTTCGCTCGAATCCGGCGACGAACTGTTTCCCGTGTCGCTCGAGCCCCAACTCATCAGCGGGCTGCGCGGAGAATCTCGGCAGATCCGCGAGTGGATTCCCTTGACCGAGATTCCCCCCCAGGTCGTGGACACGCTGCTCCTCATCGAAGACCGGCGCTTTTATTCGCATCCCGGCATCGATCCCTTCGCCGTTGGGCGCGCCCTCTGGGCGAATTTCACGAAGGGGGGCGTCCTGCAAGGGGGCAGTACGATTACCCAGCAACTGGCGAAGAATCTCTTTTACTCTCCCCAGCGAACCTGGACCCGGAAGCTCAAAGAGTCCGTCGCCGCCTTCGTGCTTGAAGCAAAGTACCGAAAGCGGGACATCCTCGAAAGCTACCTCAACGAGATCTACCTGGGGCAAGTCGGCTCCGTGTCCGTATATGGGGTGGGAGAGGCCGCGCGCCGCTATTTCGGGAAGGGGCTACAAGAACTGACGATCGAAGAAACGGCGTTGATCGTCGGGATGATCAAGGGTCCTAATGCCTATTCGCCGATCCGGAACCCGATGCTGTCCAAAGAACGACGGGACGTGGTCCTGCGCCGCCTGCACGACGAAGGGTTGCTGACCGACGACCAGTGGCAGGTGGCGGTGAACAAGCCGGTGCAAGTCGCTCGGACATACACCGGCTTGGCGGATGCGTCCTACTTCGTCGATTACCTGATGGGTCTGTCGGAGGAGACAACGGGTATGGCGCTCCCCGACGGCACCCGGGTCTACACCACTTTGGATCCGGTGCTGCAGCGATTGGCGGTCGAGGCGCTGACGAAGGGGCTCGCAAAGCTGGAAGACGCCTATTCTTACTTGAAGCGGCCCAACGAATCTCTGCAGGGCGCGCTGATCGCGTTGGACCCGAAGACCGGCAGGATACTGGCGATGGTCGGTGGGCGGGACTATCGCGCCAGTCAATTCAACCGCGCGGTACAGGCTAAACGGCAACCAGGCTCGCTCTTTAAGCCGCTGGTCTATCTTACGGCTTTTGAATCAGGACGCGAGGCGAGCGGCCGCGCTTTCACACCGGCAAGTCTGGTGGCGGATGAGCCGGTGACCTTCGAGGCGAAAGCCGGGAACTGGTCGCCCCAAAATTACGACCGCCGGTTTCGCGGCAGCGTCACGCTCCGCACGGCGCTGGAGCAATCACTCAACGTGCCGGTTGTCCGCCTGGCGCAGGAGGTCGGCGCCAAGCGCATTATCCGTCTGGCGCACGGTCTCGGGATTCAGAGTCCCTTAGCGGAGAATCTGTCCATCGCGCTCGGCAGCACGGCGGTATCGCTGCTGGAAGTCACGTCGGCCTACGGTGCGTTAGCCAACGGCGGGGTGGCCATCGCGCCGACACCGATTCGCGAAGTCGTTTCGGCGGCGGGTGCTCCGCTCTGGCACGCAGTCACGCAACGGCATCAAGCCGTGTCTCCGCAAGCTGCGTATCTGGTGACGTCTCTGCTCAAGGGCGTCGTCGAACGGGGCACGGCGGCCAAGACCAGGGTTATGGGGTTGCGGGCGATTATGGCAGGCAAGACGGGTACGACCGATGCCTACCGCGATGCCTGGTTTGTCGGATATACGCCGGATGTGGTGGTCGGCGTCTGGGTCGGCTTCGATGACGAGCAACCGGTGCGTCTCAGCGGGGCGCAAGCAGCGCTTCCGATCTGGGCGGAATTTGTACGCCAGGTCATCCCGGCCGATTCACCCGATTTCGTGGCACCGCCGGGCGTGGTGGTGCGAGAGATCGATCCCATCACCGGTCAACTCGCCACCTCGAAGTGTCCCGAACGTCTGCCGGAAGTGTTCATCGAGGGGACCGAACCGACCGTCTACTGCGAGGTACATGGGGAAGGATTCTGGGAGCGGCTCAAGCACGCTTTCGGTTTCTCCTAGGTCAAGCAACCGGCCTGGTGTACCCTGAAACGGTCCGCTCAGGCCGCCATCTGCCTGATCGTCGAGGACCATTTGCCGGGGGGAAGGGGCGATGAAAAAAAACGGGTACCTGGAAGACGGAAATATCACGCTGCTGGCTAAGGGAGTGGAACTCAAGGGAGAAATCCGCGTCGAAGGGACTGTACGCATCGATGGCCGACTCGACGGCATCATTCAGACCAAAGGGACCGTCGTGGTCGGCGAAGAAGGTGTGGTCAAAGGCACCGTCAACGCCGGGACACTGATCAGCAGCGGAAAAATCCAGGCGACCATCACGGCGAGCGACAAGGTCCAGCTCTTGAAAACCAGCATCCTCATGGGAGAAGTCCATGCACCGGTGTTCTCGATGGAAGAGGGCGCCAAATTCCAGGGACAATCCGATATGGGCGTCTCCTCGTGGGTTGAGGAACCGCCCAAACTGCCCGGCAACGTGCGCGAACTCCCCCACCATCGTAATCGCGGCGTCCCGCTGCTGGACAAAGAACCAGATCTGTAGACGCATTATTCTACCCTGAGTTTTTTGCTATTGGCTGTTCGCTATTCGCTCAGCTCACAGCTCCGCGCGACGAACCGTCATGAATAATGTGGAGCGTGACAACCTGTGGTCTTTCTGTTATGTACGCCCCGTGCACGCACTGGTGCTTGCCTTCTTCTATGAATCGCCAACAACTCTTCTCCATCGGTTTTTTTGCGGTTCTTGCCCTGCTGCTCTATCAGATCGGGCTGATGTTCCTGCCGTTTCTGTTCCCGGTGCTCTGGGCGGTGATCCTTGCGCATCTGGCATTCCCCGCCTACGTGAAGTTGGCGGCCTGGCTGCGCGGGCGCGAGACCATGGCGGCGGCTACCTTGACGATCGGGGTGATGGCGCTCGTTGTGGTGCCGTTGATTCTGGTTGGTGTGCTGCTTGTGCGGGAAGCGAGTTCAGCGGAACAGGCGATCCGGCACTGGGTGGCGGCGGGCGGGGTTCAGCAGGTCTCGGACTATCTAGCTCGTATGCCGGGGGCGACAGGCCTTCTGCAGGAACTGACCGGCCGGGCGGTCATGAAACAAGTCAACCTCGAACAGTTCGTGCTGTCCAGCGCCAAGACGTTGAGCGAGTTTCTGGTGAACGAGTTGAGCGCTCTGGTGCGCAACGTGTTTCTTCTGATGGCCGATTTTCTCGTGATGATCTTCACGCTGTTTTTCTTGTTCCGGGACGGGCGGCGCTGGCTGGACTCGTTGTACGACCTGCTTCCGTTGGAAGCATCCCACAAGGAGAAGATCTTTGTGCGCCTGGATCGTACGATCCGCGCGGTGGTGAAAGGCCTGTTACTTACGGCCGTTGTCCAAGGATTGTTGGCCGGTGCGGCCTATGCGTTGCTGGGTGTCCCCTTCCCCGTTGTGCTGACGGCTCTCACGATGCTGCTTGCGCCGCTGCCGTTCGGCGGAACGGCGCTGGTGTGGGGGCCGGCAGCGGTGTACTTGTTTCTGGTGGGACCGGCGGGGAAAGGCCTTGTGCTGTTGGCGTGGGGCGCCGGCGTGGTGTCGATGGTCGATCAGATTCTGAAACCCCTCTTCATCGGGCAAGGGGCGCAAATCAATGTGCTGCTCTTGACCTTCAGTGTGCTGGGAGGACTGGCCCTCTATGGCATCATCGGACTCTTTCTCGGGCCGGTCCTCATCGGCCTCTTCTTGACAGCGATCCAGATCTATCGCGAAGAGTACCACGCGCCAGAGAACGGCAAATAGCGAATAGCTCATAGCTACATCAGCTAGTAGCGAGTAGCTAATAGCCATTAGCTCAGAGCTACCCGCTGCTCGCTATTGGCTATTTTCTGGCTGCTACTCCAGCGGGATGGTGATGGCGATGCCGCCCATGACGTCATTCAACTTGAAGTCGCGCTTTGGGCTCAGCGGGTGGCTGTTGTGGCAACGGACGCAGGCGTTGGAGACGGCTAGATCGGGATAGACGGCCTGGAAGAACTGCTTGCGGCCGCTCGACACAATGCCGGTGAAGGGGCGGTCCGGTTGGCGGCTGAGGGTTTCGAGGGCCTTGCGCTCGAAGTCGGTGGCGGGTGCGTTTCGCCGGTAGATCGGCGACAGGCTGATGAGCCGGTAGCGGATACCGCTGCCGCGTTCGGCAACGAGCCGACCGGAGTGTTGGAGGAGTTGCGCGGGAAGGGGCAACGCATTCTCCTGTTCCCAATGTTCCGCTGCCGCGACGATCTTCTTCTCCTGCATGCGGTCGACGACTAATGTTATGTAGCTCGTGCGGTCGGCTTCGATCACCGCGTGCACATAGTCGGCGACTCGTTCGGGGGCAATCGTGCCGGCATCCTTGGCGTCCAGCGAACGAAAGCCGTACCAGAAGAAGGCAAGGGTCGACGCTCCCCACAGGACGAGGCTCCATCGTGTTTTCCTCAGGTCGCACATGGCTCCTCCTTCGATACTGTTGTGTCCGTTGTCGGTAATGTGATCAGACAGGTCGTGCCATGCCCTTCCTGGCTCTCGATCCTGACATCGCCGCCGAACTTGCGTGCGATGCGACGCGCAATCGTCAACCCCAGGCCTGAACCCTCACCCGGCCCCTTCGTGGTGAAGAAGGGATCGAAGATTTTGGTCATGTGCTGTTGGGGAATGCCGGGGCCCGAATCCTGAATCGCCACCGTCGCCGTGCCAGCCTGCGCGGCCGTCCGCAGCGTCAAGGTGCCTCCGCCGCCCATTGCCTGCACGGCGTTCAGGATGACGTTCATGAATACTTGGCGGAGTTCCTCCGGCTGGGCGTTAACTTTTGGTATGGCCTCGTATTCCTTACGAATCTCCGTGTGCAGATTGTCGTGGGAGGCCTGAACGATCATCAGGGCCTGATCGAGCTGCACATTGAGATCGATGAGCACCCGCTGGTCTTGCGCCTCGCGCGCGGCCGTGCCGGTAAAGTCCCGGATCACGGCAGCCATGCGCCGGCCGTGCTCGACGATGTCCCGTGCATAGGATTTCACCCGGCTGAGGTCTCCTTCCTCCTGAATCGCTTCGCCCAGACCGAGAATGCCGAAGAGCGGGTTATTCAGCTCATGCCCGATCCCGGCGGTCAGGACGCCCAGGCTGCCGGACTTCTCCGCTTGGATCAGTTGCTCCTGGGCGCGGGCCTCGTCGGTGGCGTCGCGTAATATAATCCCGATGCGCTCGGCTTCTCCTGGCCGCCCGCTGAGCCGGAACCACTCGTACCGGTAGGTTTTGGGACCGATCTGCAACTCACGGCGATCGAGTTGGGAGGCGTGCTCCGACTTCGGCGTCAGCGGATCGCGGGGTTCCGCTTCGGCAGAGCCCCCGGCGTCTTTTGCGGAGCGTTTCGACGTCCGGCCGGATCCGTTGCCGTGCGTGCCGACCTCGCGGCGGAGTTTGTCTCGGAAGGACTGTCCGACCGGCAACAGGTCAAACAACGTGGAGGGAAGCGCATTCTGCTCGGTGAGGCGAAACGTTTCCTTGGTGGCGCGATTCACGTACTGCACCTGTTCGGTCTGATCGACCATGATGACCGGGGTCGGAACCGCGTCGAGTATCTGGCTCGTTGATTGCTGCAAGTACCGTACTTCCTGGGTTTTCAGGTTGACCTGGTCGCTCAACCCCGCGAACGCCGCTTCCAGTTGGCTGTTCATCCGATTGAATTCCTCGGCCAGGTCTTCCAATTCGTCGCCGGTTTTAATGCGGATCGGTTCCCGCAGATCGCCTCGTCCAATGGAGCGCGCTGCGGTCTGGAGCTGGCGGACGGGCGTCACGATGCGACTGGCGGCCAGATACCCGAGCGTAATCAGCAGCCCGACCGCGACGAGCCCGAAGACGGACAGCCACGTGAACAGGTGCTGCACCGGGGCGAACAACTCGCTGGAGGACTGCCAGACGAACGTATGCCAGGATCCGCCTTCCAGCGCCCCGTTGGTGGCGCGGCTGGTTTCCGGGAGAGAGGCGAACCCAATAATCGAAGCGGACTGCCCGCCATGTCCGTCGCTCGGAGCGTTCACCCAACCAGGTTGGAGAGGAGTGACTAACGGGATCAACTTCTCATCGGAAAGGCGCACACCGGTCGGCAGAATTGGGCAGCTCATAACGACCCCCCGGCTGTCGATCAGCATGACGTGGCCGGTCTTGCCGAAACGGATCGGATGAGTCGAAGGCGAGAAGAACTCCTTGGCGTCGATGACGCGGTGGAGGACACCGATGGCCTCGTAACGGAGGTTGTCCATGATCGGCAGGGAAATGCTGAAGACATACGTTCCGGCCTTCTCATCGAAATACACATCCTCGATATAGAGTTGTCCCAGGCCCTTGTTGAAGGTCCCCTTCCACCAGGCGCTGTTCCCGTTGGCGAAGGACGGTTTTGTGGTCAGGGCGGCAACCAAGTTGCCTTGGATGTCGGTGATAAACAGCATCTTGGTCGCAGCTCGGACCACTTGGGGCAGCAGTTGATCCGGTTCGCTGTGGGAGCCGGCGTAATAATCCCGGAGGAGGCCGGCCAACTTATTTTCCGTGATCGCTTTGATGAGAACGGGATCCTTGGCCTCCCAACGGGCGGCGCGCTCGTCTTGATCGGCGCGAGTCTGTTGTTCCGGAAGATCTTGCAAGGCGTCGCGCCGTTTTTCCAGTTCACGGACAATGGCCAGATCGGTCGCGATCCGCGAGGTTCGAGCGACCTCTTCGGCGACCAGGAGATCCAGTTTTCTAGCTGCCTCCGTCGCCAGCGCTTGGAAACTTTCTCCGCTGACCTCGCGGATCTCGCTCGACCCCTGGAGAAAAGCCGTGACGAGGCCGACCAGTAGAGGAATGACTCCCACCAGCAGCATGGACAGAATCAGCTTGCCTTTCAGTCCCCATCGGGAGGAGGCGGACTTGAGAGAACGTGGGGCGTTCATTGAGCGGCCTTATCCTTTGGTAGAGCTGTCGATTGGAACTCGATGCAGAAGGTCGTACCCTGGCCGACCCGGCTGTCCACATGAATCGTGCCGTGCATTTTTGTGATGACCGCTCGGACATTATAGAGGCCCAGCCCCGTGCCTTTGCCCGGCGGCTTGGTTGTGAAGAAGGGATCAAAGATATGCAACAACGACTCCGGCGGGATACCGCATCCTGTGTCGCTTATGCGCACACTCACCAGGCCGTTTTGACATTGAGTCTCCAACGTAAGCGTGCCGCCTTTTGCCATGGCATGAACCGCGTTCGTAATCAGGTTGACGAACACATGCAGCACCTCATCGGGGTTGCCTAACACGGTGGCGCCGGCGCCGTAGTGCTTGTGGACAATCACATCCTGCAGGCCCACGGCATACCGGGCGATCTTCAGCGCCTCGTCGAGTTTGACGTTAAGCTCGACGAGGGCTGCCTCGTCACCCGACGACCACCTGGCATAGCGAGTCAGGTCCTTACAGATCCCGCTTGTCCGTTGGACCGCGTCAATGATCTCCTTGGCTTGCTCGCGCACCACCGACAAGTCTTGCTCATCTACGAGGTTCTCCGCCAATCCGAGGATGAGTTGAAGCGGATTGTTGATGTCGTGGGCGATCCCGGCGGCGAAGGACCCGATGCCGGCCAGCTTTTCAGCATGGAAGAGTTCGGCCTGGAGCTTTGCTTCGTGCTGCACGAGCGTCCACAGGAGGCGCGAACTCGATCCGCTGAGAAGTTCGGCGCTGAGCCGTTTATTGGCGCGGACGTACCGTTCCAATTCGGGATCGCCGGTTACGTCCATGATGAGGTTAACGCCGTGGTTGGCGATTAGCTCGGTAATCCGGCTCGTGGTGGGGATGTTCAGCGCACGAGCGCGCGCAAGGCCGGGCGCATCGGGGTCCTTGTCAGCGATTCCGATGATTTCAACGTCAGGCATTTGGTAGAGCAGGTCAAGCAGGGCTGTACCCCCCTTCCCCGCTCCGAGAATCGCCACCTTGGTGGTCTGCGGGCGCGTCATGTGGGTTGAACCGTTGCGGACGTTTGCCCTTCGAGGAGAGGCGCCGGCGCCTCTCCTCGATCAGGAGATAATCTACCCTCCCAGATGGGCCAATTCACGTTGACCCATCGCGCGCTCCACCGCCGCCCGGAGTTTTTCACCCTCGACCGGCTTGACGAGATAGTCTACCACCCCTTCGCGAAGAAGGGTGGTGGCCATGTCGGTATCGGGGAAGCCCGTCAACACGATTAATGGCACGCGAGGATACTCTTTACGGAAGTAGGCAATGGCTTCGATGCCGTTGATCTTCGGCATCCGGATATCACAGATCACTACGTCCAACATCAGTCGGTTCTCGCCGGTGTTGATGATCTCGATGGCTTTCTCGCCGTTCTCCGCTTCGAGCACGTCATAGTTGGCCTTCTGGAGGGTCATCCGCACGACCTTCCGGATATCCGGCTCGTCGTCCACCACGAGCACGCGGCCATTGCCGGTTGCTGCGCCGAAGAGCAAGTCCGATTTGTACTCTGTCATGGCATCCTCCTTGTGGGTTGGAATGGCTCGACCCGAGTTCCCTTTCAAGTCGATGATGCCACTTTCTTCAGCAAGCCTGATGCCGACGGCCTCGCGCGAACGAGATTGAGAAGTCTCAATGACTTACCGTGCGGTGACGTGAGTGAGTCATCACGCGCTGATAGAGATGAACCACCAGGTGTTGAAAACCACCACCATGCGGCTTATTCATTTGGAGTTGGCGGCTCGTGTGCGTATCGACGCAACGATCGGGGTGCGCAGTTACCAGATACGTCGAATGAGCAGGAGCGTTCCGAACGTGATCAGCGTGGCGGAAACGAGGAGTGTAAGCAACATGGTGGCACCTCCTACTATTGCTATTTGAGAAATGAAAAAATGTGCCCCCACAGATAGAACTCACAAGAACCGTACCGACGAAACTCTCATCGGCGTTTTTCTTGCGCAGAGTGATAAGTCATTGTTTTATCTGATCGCATCGTGGTCAGACCCATGGCACGGTTGTCGCTCGAGTCTCTCAAAAACGGAAAGTGCTTGTATTAGATGCAATACGATGACGTATACAAACCGATACTGTCCCGCGTTGCCTTTTCTTCGACGACTACGGTAGTCTCACCTATCTCCTACGGCCTGGAATGCGATGATCACGGCTGATGCGCTCACGAATTATATCCGGCAAGCGATGCCTGACGCTGTGGTGTGCGTCACAGATCGGACTGGGACCATGGACCATTTGAAAGTCACTGTCGTGTCCGATCATTTCAAAGGAAAGAACTTGCTTGACCGGCACCGCCTGGTCTATCAGGCGCTGGACGCGCCGATGAAGGACGGCCGCATCCATGCCCTTGAAATCACGGCATGGGCAAAGGATGAAAGTTAAGCGTCAGCAATGGGTTAGTGGCGAGAGGCTAGGGTTCAGCAGGTTCATACAGAGGAGGCTGGAGCCATGGCAGATCCGATGGAAGAGGAAATCCAAAGGGAAATTCAAGCCCACAAGATACTCATCTATGGCAAGGGTACCAAGGCGATGCCGATGTGCGGGTTCACCAGAGAGACGATGCAGTTTTTCGACAAGTACGGCTATCCGTACGAAGTCATTGATGTACTCACTCAGCCGGTGAAGCGGGAAACTTTGACGAAGATGACCAACTGGCCGACGCTGCCGAAGGTGTTTATCGACGGACAGTTTTACGGAGATACCGACATCCTCGACCCGATGGAAAGGAAGGGCGAGGTCGAGCCGCTGCTGAAAAAGGCGTTTGGAAAATAAACAGGGTACACCTGTTAGTCCCGTGCTCCCGGGGCCCGCACTGTGGAAAGGGCGACTGCCATGCGCTGGCCGCACTTCGTGATAGTCTAGACCGACGCTGGGAATCCGAACTACGCCGAGTCTTCTCGCGGTAGCTCTAGGAGCCCGTCCGACATTGCCTTCAAGGACATCGACCTGCTCATCCTTCTGAACGAAGACAGTCAGGGCGAGCTATTGAAAGCGCTCGGGTCACGAGGGTTTCTCAAGGATGAGGCGCGGAGTGAACACAATCCCATGCTACAAGGTACGATGGTGCGATTGTACTCTGGTGACGTGCCGGTTGATTTACTCGCTCCCCGCGATGCTCAAGAGGAAGAGGCCCTGACTCGTCGCCGGATGATCGAAGTGGAGGGGCTCTCGCTCCGGACGATCAGCCCTGAGGATCTGGTACTGATGAAACTGAAGACTGGCGGCCGTACGATTTCGGGGATGTCACGACGGTCATTGTGCGTCAGGGCGACGCGTTGGACCTTGAATATCTGTTCCGTTGGGCGAAGCGACTCAGTGTGGTCGATGAACTGGCCTACGTGCTCGATCGATCTTCTGGATTGAGGTGAGCTGACTTCAAGGTCTCGCTTTCGTTGACAGTCATTTCCAACCTGTGGTACCGTCCACCGTTCGTTGCGCCAAGTAGGCGCCCTACACCTCGCTCCCACCCGTGAGTGGGGGCCTTTGGCCAGGAGGATTGCTGCATGGAGCTCTACGAGTCTCTATTTATTATTCGTCCGTCCTTGTCCGACGAAGACACCACCGCGTTGATCGACAAGATGAAGGGTGTCGCGGAGAAGGCCGGGGCATCGTTCATGAAGGCCGAGAACTGGGGCCGCAAGAAGCTGGCTTACGAAATCAAGCGCGAGCGGAAGGGCACCTATGTCTACTTCTATTTCAAAGGCCCAGGCCCGGTGATCGGCGAATTGGAACGGTCCTACCGGCTGGAAGACTCGATCATCAAGTTTCTGACAGTCCGGCTTGAAGAGGATCTCACCCCGCGGCGCGCCGCATCCGAGGCGCAGGAGTCGGACGGTGGCCGGTTACAATAAGGTCATCCTGATGGGGAACCTGACGCGGAATCCGGAGTTGCGCTATACCCCTAATGGCACGCCGGTCGCGAGTTTCGGGTTGGCGACGAGCCGGCGGTACAAGCAGGGAGAGGAACTGAAAGAGGAAGTCTGTTTCGTCGATATCGTGGTGTTCGGCAAGCAGGCCGAGCATTGCGGGCAATATCTCAGCAAAGGCAATGGCGTGATCGTGGACGGACGATTGCAGCAGCGCCGCTGGGAGACGGAGGACGGACAGAAGCGAAGCAAGCATGAAGTGGTGGCGCAAACGGTGACTTTTCTCCCAAAACGCGGCGAGGCCGGCGGCGAGGCGGCGGCGCCGGACGATTCACATTACGAAGTCGAGGAACAATCGTAAGGGACGGAGGCGGATATGGAGCGAGGGAGTGGCGGAGGTGGCGGGGGGCGATTATTTCAACGGCGGCGGCCCTGCCGGTTCTGCATGGACAAAGCGCCGATCGATTTCAAGGATGTAGGGCTGCTGAGAAACTTTCTGACGGAACGGGGGCGGATCGTTCCGCGCCGAATTTCCGGTAACTGCATGCGGCATCAGCGCGACCTGACCATCGCCGTCAAGCGGGCCCGTCACATTGCACTGGTGAGTTTCGCTGAAGAGCGGTAACGACGGAGGCCCGCGTTCGTCCATGCAGTCGGTTTGACATGGGGGCCTGGTCCGGTTATACGAGGAGCGCGGTGGGCCGAAACGCCGGTGCGACGATGGGGTTGCTCAATCCCTCCATCTTGGAGATCCTTCCGCAGGGCCTCAACGTGTGCGGCGAGATAACAGGGGAGGAGATCGGTCTTAGCGTGACTGATGCCGCAGTTCAAGGGCCGCTGGTCGTCGATCTGGAGCTGACGAGAGCGGACAGCACCGTGTATGCCACCGGCTCCTTGCGTGGAAGTATCCGGCGGCAATGTGTGCGGTGTCTCAAGGAGTATGAAGATCCGCTGGATCTCTGGATTACCGCGAGCTACGTTCGCCAGACTGCTGCTGCGGGACGTCCTCCCAAGTCCTCGGCTTCTGATAAGAGGCAGAAAGAACCAGAGGTCGAACAGGGAGGCGAGGACTCTGAAGAGGAGAGCTACCAGTACCAGGGCGATCAGCTCGATTTAGCTCCGATGTTGCGCGAGCAGGTGATTTTGGCGGCCCCGATGCAGCCCTTGTGCAGGGAGGACTGTCGAGGCCTCTGCGTCACGTGCGGACAGGATCTGAATGTGCGCCGGTGCCGCTGTGCGACGGAGCCCGCGAACCAGCCGTTTCGGGTGCTCCAGGATCGGAAGAAGCCGTCTGGCGGGGCTGCTTCCTAAAATGACGCCTATCCGCCACGGCTAGTGAGGAGTTGCCATGCCAAATCCGAAACATAAACATTCCCGCGCGCGCAGAGACAAGCGGCGGACAGCCAAGACCAGGCTTGCCCCGCCGGGGATGTCCGTGTGTCCCCAGTGTCATGAAGTGAAGCTCCCGCATTACACCTGCTTGAATTGCGGTACGTACAAAGGCAAGCCGGTGATTGCGGTTGAAGAAACATAGTCTCGTGACCTCCCCCTGTCGCTGGTGTGCCGTGAGTCGGCCGGGGAGGTCGTCCTGCATCGTGTCGTCTCCGACGTTTCAATCCGAGTCACCGCTTCCGTTCACGTGAACACCCAGACACGCACGAAAATTGCGCTTGATGCGATGGGCGGGGACCATGGGCCGGCCCCCGTGATCGAAGGCGCCATGCAGGCCGTGCAGGAGTGGGATGTCGAGATCCTGCTTGTCGGCCAGGAAGAGCTGCTGAAGGAAGAGTGCCGGCGCCTGCGCTGTTCTGATTCCCGCATCACCATCCGCCACGCTCCGCAGGTCGTTGAAATGGACGAATCGCCGGCCTCCGTCGCGCGTAAAAAGCGAGATTCCTCCATCTGGGTGGCGACTGAACTGGTGAAGAGCGGCGACGCGAGCGCGGTGATCAGTCCCGGCAATACAGGCGCCAGTATGGTGGCGGCCTTCTTCGTGCTGGGCGCCATCAAAGGCGTTGAGCGTCCTGCCATCGCGACGATGTTGCCGACCTTGACCGGCAGCGCCGTGATGCTGGATGTAGGTGCCAACGTGGACTGCCTCGCCAAACATCTTGAGCAATTCGCCCTGATGGGCAACGAGTACGCCAAGCATCTCTACGGCAAGCCTAATCCACGTATCGGGCTGCTCAGCATCGGGGAAGAGGATACCAAGGGCAACGAGGTGACCAAGGAAGCCTTTAAGCTGCTGAAGGCCTCGCCGCTCAATTTCATCGGCAACGTCGAGGGGCGCGATGTCTATAGCGGTGCGGCAGACGTCGTCGTCTGCGACGGCTTTATCGGCAACGTGGCGCTCAAGATTTCGGAGGGCGTCGCGGACACGATCAAGAAACTTCTGTTGAAGGAAATTTCCGGTTCCTGGCTGGGCCGGCTGGCCTATCCGCTGATAGCGGCTCCGCTGCTCAACCTGAAGCGCAAGATTGATTACGCCGAGTTCGGCGGGGCGCCGCTCCTGGGGGTGAACGGGATCACGATGATCTGCCACGGCCGTTCTTCCGCTAAGGCGATCAAGAACGCCGTCAAGCGCGCGAAAGGACTGGCCGAAAGCCGGTTGAACGAGCTGATCCTGCGCGACATCGAAGAAAGCTTGGCCCGACAGCAATCTACAAATGAACAGGGGGCGCCGGCGTGAGAGCGAGAATCAGTGGGACCGGCTCACACGCTCCAGCGCGTGTGCTCACCAACGCGGAGCTGGAGCGCATGGTAGCTACGTCGGACGACTGGATCGTCGAGCGGACCGGCATCCGCGAGCGGCATGTGGCGGCGACGGGTGAGGCTTGTTCGGATCTTGGGTTCATCGCGGCCGAACGGGCGCTCAAGGCCGCCGGTATATTGGCGGCCGATCTGGACTTCATCCTGGTCGCCACCTGCACGGGCGATATGCCGCTGCCGGCTACCGCTTGCGTGCTCCAGCACCGGTTGGGTGCGGTGCGCGCCGCCGCCTGCGATCTCTCGGCAGCCTGCTGCGGGTTCGTCTATGCGTTGTCGGTGGCCGACGCTTACGTCCAAACCGGAATGCGCCATGTGCTGGTAGTGGGATCGGAAGTGATGTCCGCCATCACGGATTGGACCGACCGGAATACGTGCATCCTCTTTGGGGATGGGGCCGGTGCGACCGTCATCAGCGCCTCGGACGGCAACCGAGGGATTCTCTCGACCCATCTGCATTCCGATGGAAGCCTCTGGGACCTCATCGCGGTGCCTGGCGGTGGGGCACGCATGCCTCCGTCTGAAAAAGTGATCAATGAACGGCTCCAGTACATCAAAATGAAGGGGAACGAGACTTTCAAGGTCGCGGTGAGAACCTTGGAAGAAGTCGCCCGCGAGACGCTGGCGGCGAATCAGTTCTCGGTCGAGGATATCGATCTGTATGTGCCGCATCAGGCCAACGCGCGAATTATTAAGGCGGTGGCGGAACGGTTAGGGCTTCCGCTTGAGAAAGTGATGTTGAACATGGATCGCTATGGGAACACCTCGGCGGCATCGATTCCGATCGCGCTGGATGAAGCCGTCCGCGAAGGGCGATTGAAAGAAGGGGATATCGTGATGCTCGGCGCGTTCGGAGCCGGGCTTACGTGGGCATCGGCGCTGATCAGGTGGTAGGGAAAGAAGCGATCAGCGGTCAGCTATCAGCTCAGGAATAGGTTGCCGTAACTGATCGCTGACGGCTGACAGCTCCCCGAAACTTTTTCCCGTTGACATTCAAAACAATTTCTACGATATCTAACTCCGCTATGGCTGCTGGAATCGGTTTAGTGTTTCCCGGCCAGGGCTCGCAATCGGTCGGAATGGGGCAGGCGTTGTATGAGGCTTTCCCCTCCCTCCGCAGTTTTTATGAAGAAGCGTCCTCAGTCTTGGGGTACGAGGCAACCGCCCTCTGTTTCGAGGGACCGGCCGATCGGCTCAACCGGACCGAGTACACACAGCCGGCATTGTTGGTGTCGAGCATCGCGGCGTTTCGAATGTTGGAACCGGCCGGGCTCATTCCCGTCGCGGTTGCCGGGCACAGTTTGGGAGAATACTCGGCGCTCGTGGCCGCCGGCGGGGTTTCGTTTCGCGATGCGGTCGCGCTTGTACAAAAGCGCGGGCGGTACATGGCGGAAGCCGTCGCGCCGGGAACCGGCCTCGTTGCCGCGTTGTTAGGATTGGCGCCGGAGGTGGTCAAGGGCATATGCCGAGATGCCTCGTCCGAGGGGATAGTGGCGGCGGCGAATTTCAACTGTCCGGGCCAGGTGGTGATCGCCGGCGAAAAGGCAGCGGTGGAATGTGCGCTGGAACTGGCCAAGACCAAAGGCTGCCGGAAAGCAATCCCGCTGCCGGTCAGCGTGCCGGTACATACGCCGCTGATGCAGAAGGCGGCGGATCGATTGGCGCCGGAGGTTGCCGCGGTGACATGGGCCGACCTCAAGACGCCGCTGGTGAATAATGCAGAGGCCCGGCCGCTGCGCGCTGCGGCGGACGTTCAGGCCTCGTTAATTCGCCAGCTCCCGTCATCGGTCTTGTGGGAAGACTCGATCAGGACGATGGCGAGGATGGGCGTGACAACGTTCATCGAAGTGGGGCCCGGCACTGTCCTGACCGGACTGGTGAAGCGGATATTGCCGGAGGCGGTGACGCTGAACGTGAACGATCCGAAGTCGTTGGATGCGACGTTAGTAAGTCTCAAAGTGTGAAAGTTAAAAAGTCGAAGGTCCGAAGACTTGACGACCTTCGACGGGGGTTGTGGATGTCGTTGCAAGGCAGAGTCGCAATCGTTACCGGAGCTGCCCAAGGCATCGGGCGGGCCGTTGCGGAAGCGTTGGCTCGCGATGGCGCGGATATCGTGGTGGCCGACCTCGATCCTGGCCGGTCCCAAGAGGCGGTTGCTGCCATTCAGCAACTGGGCCGGCGGGTTTTGAACGTGAAAGTGAACGTCGCCGATTTCAACGACGTGAAGGCGATGGTTGATCAAGTCCTCAAGGAGTGGGGCAGGATCGACATTTTGGTGAACAACGCCGGCATCACGCGAGACGGGCTGCTCCTTCGTATGAAGGAGGACGATTGGAACCTGGTGCTGCAAGTGAATCTGAACGGGACGTTCCACTGCACCAAAGCCGTGCTGCTGCCGATGACGAAAGCGCGATATGGGCGCATCGTCAACATTGCCTCCATCGTCGGGGCGATGGGCAATGCGGGGCAGGCGAACTATGCGGCGTCGAAAGCGGCGGTGATCGGCTTTACCAAAACGGTGGCTCGGGAATATGCTGGTCGATCCGTGACGGTGAATGCAGTCGCGCCCGGGTTCATCGATACGGCGATGACGCAGGGCCTCCCGCCGGAGGTGAAAGAGACCTTGCAGAAGCAGATTCCGTTGGGGAGATTGGGCCAGCCGAGCGATATCGCGGCGGCGGTCCGGTTCTTGGTGTCGGACGAGGCATCGTACATTACGGGGCACGTACTGCACGTCAATGGTGGAATGTTGATGGCGTAACCAAAACTTAGGCAAGGGGCGAATGGGCAAGGGGCAATAGGTTGAGGATAGGGCTCGGCGAAGCCCTCTCGCCCCTCGCCCCATGCCTCTAGCCTACAAAAGGAGGTTTCGTATGGGGAAGGAGGTGGGCAAGTCAATGGCAACAGTCGATGAACGCGTCAAGAAGATCATTGCAGAACAACTAGGGGTTGAAGAAGATGAGGTGACGCCCGAAGCCCACTTTGTCGAAGACCTCGGCGCAGACTCGCTCGATACGGTCGAGCTGGTGATGGCGCTCGAAGAAGAATTTGAGATCGAGATTCCGGACGAAGATGCTGAGAAGATCCTCACCGTAGGCAAAGCGCTCGATTATATTAAGGAGAAGGTCTAAGCAGGGTTACAAGGCCATGACGGAGCGAACGACACGACGAGTCGTGGTAACCGGGCTGGGAGCGGTTACGCCGCTTGGGACGGGTGTCGAGAAAACCTGGAAAGCTCTGTGCGCCGGGGAATCCGGCATCGGCCGGATTACCCGCTTCGATCCCGCCAAGTACGCAGCCCAGATTGCGGGCGAAGTCAAAGATTTCGATCCTGCTCAGTTTATCGAGAAAAAAGAAATCAAAAAGATGGACACGTTCATCCACTACGCCGTTGGCGCAAGCCAACTCGCGGTGGATGATGCCGGGCTGAAAGTGCCGACCGAGGAATCCGATCGATTCGGTGTGTATATCGGGTCCGGCATCGGCGGGCTCGGCTCGATCGAGCATTATCACACGATCCTGCAGGAGCGGGGGCCGGACCGTGTGTCTCCTTTCTTCATCCCGATGACCATCATCAATCTGGCATCCGGGCAGGTGGCCATCCGGTTTGGCGCACGTGGACCCAACTCCTGCGCCGTCACCGCCTGTGCGACGGGCAATCACTGTATTGGGGATGCGTTCCGGCTCATTCAGCGAGGTGAGGCCGACGTGATGTTGGCCGGTGGCGCCGAAGCGGCGGTTACGCCGCTGGGGGTCGCCGGTTTTGCGGCAGCGCGTGCCTTGTCGTTCCGCAACGACGATCCGCCGCGGGCGAGTCGTCCGTTCGACCGCGATCGGGATGGATTTGTCTTGGGGGAAGGAGCCGGGGTTGTCGTTCTGGAAGAACTGGAACGGGCGCGCCGTCGCGGCGTCCGCATCTATGCCGAGCTGGTCGGCTATGCCATGAACGGGGACGCCTATCACATTACCGCTCCGCCTGAGGAAGGGGAAGGCGCGGTTCGGTGTATGGAACTGGCGATCAAGGATGCCGGTATCACGAAGGATCAGATCGGGTATATCAACGCACATGGTACCTCGACCATGGCCGATGCCATCGAGACGAAGGCGATTAAGCAGGTCTTCGGCGAGCAGGCCTATCGCATTCCCGTGAGCTCCACCAAGTCGATGACGGGACATCTGCTCGGCGCAGCCGGCGGGGTCGAGGCAATCTTCAGCGCCTTGGCTCTGTATCATGGGATCTTGCCGCCCACGATCAACTTGGATAACCCCGATCCGGCGTGCGACTTAGACTACATCCCCCACCGGGCGCGTCCGGCTAAGCCCATAGCGGTGCTGTCCAACTCGTTCGGGTTCGGTGGTGTCAACGCCTGTCTCCTCTTCAAGCGTCACAATGGCTAGCTCCCGGTCCTCTCCGAGTGGCCGTGCGAAGAACATGACGGTGGCAGCCTCCACAGATGCGGTCCAACGTACCATCGGATACCGCTTCCGAGATCCTCGCCTGCTCGCCCAAGCTCTCACGCACAAGTCCTACGTCAACGAACGTAAAACGAGCGAAGATCGGGACAACGAGCGACTGGAGTTTCTCGGCGATGCCGTGCTCTCCTTGATCGTCAGCGAACATCTGTCAGTGGCCTGGCCGGAACTGAGCGAAGGCGCGCTGTCCAAGCTCAAAGCGCGGCTCGTCAGCGAATCGTGCTTGGCTGCGGCCGCCAGCCGGCTGGATCTTGGGCGCCGTCTGCGCTTGGGGAAAGGGGAAGAACAGTCGAAGGGGCGGGAGAAACACTCCTTGCTCGCCGATGCGCTGGAAGCCCTCATTGGCGCGGTTTATCTGGATGGGGGGTTGGACGCCAGCCGCGTGTTCACGGAGCGAGTGCTGGCTCCCGAGCTGAAGGACGTCGAAGAACAACACGTGCGGCCGGGCACGGGTGATTACAAGACGCAACTCCAAGAGCTCTGTCAGAAACGATTCGGCACTCTGCCGCAGTATACGACCGTGCGAGAATCCGGGCCGGACCATCAAAAACAATTTGAAGTCGAGCTGACGCTCAGTGGCGAAGTTGTCGGCGTTGGGCGCGGTCGTACCAAGAAGGAAGCCGAGCAGATGGCGGCAAAACAGGCGCTGGAATACGGAGGCGTTCAGTGGCGAAGCGGAGGGTGAAGGGGCTCTGAGATTTCGATCAAGGGAGGCAGACTATGCGAGCGTATCGTCGGGTGCGGCTATGGATGGTTATCGTGGGGGTGGTCGTGAGCTTCTCGTTGGGAATGGAACCGGCGCTCTTTGCTGCGGACAAGGCGCCGGCCGGCAAGCAGGCGGCCGCGCCCAAAGGGCCGAAGGCCGTCATCAAGACGAAGTTCGGCGAAATCGAGCTGAGGTTGTGGCCCGATGTGGCGCCGAAGCATGTGGAGAATTTCATCAAGCTGGCCAAGTCCGGGTTCTACAACGGGACCATCTTCCACCGCGTGATTCCCGGCTTCATGATTCAGGGCGGCGATCCGAACACCAAAGATTCCTTGAAGAAGGAGACGTACGGACAGGGTGGTCCAGGCTATACCGTGCCGGCCGAGTTCAACGATACGCCCCACAAACGCGGCATTCTCTCGATGGCGCGGGCGCAGGACCCGGACAGCGCCGGCTCACAGTTTTTCATCGTCGTCGAGGACTCACGATTCCTGGATCGCAAGTACACGGCCTTCGGTGAGGTAACGAAGGGGATCGGCGTGGCCGACAAGATCGTGAACCTGCCGCGCAATGCACAAGATCTGCCGAATGAGCGGGTAGAGATGACGGTGACGATCGTGGAGTAAAAGAGAACGGGGGCAGCCGAGGCGTCCCCATGCTCCCGGAGCCCGCACCTCAGAAGGTGCTCGCTCGACGGGCGCAGTCAGGGACACCTCGGCTGCCCCCCTTGGGAGGGTGGATGCATGGCAATTTCCGGAAGATGCGTGGGACCATAGCCGAACAGGTCGCTCCGGAGTTTGTGTAATCCTTATTTGATCTTCTCCAGCAGGGCTCGGAGTCGTTCTCGCTGGGATGGATACAGGAAGACGAAATGCAGACCGAAGGCGTCTCCAGAGACCCAGCGGACGACGGCCCGCTCTACTGCTACCGGCTCCATTTCATTGGGTAAGTGGATGAGCACTCGTAATTCCAGCCCCGCTGCCACATTGGTGGCGGACTCGGCTCGGCATCCCGTTGTTGAAAGATTCGTTACTTTGGCTCCTGCTTCAATTTCGTCGACGGAGAAGGTCAGGGTGCATCCGAATTCTACGCGACGCGCTTTGCGGATTTTCTTCTTTTGCCCTGTTTCCTGACTCGGTGGTTGCGCGCGATTCCCCTGGTCCGTCACGTGGTCACACACTCTCTCAGTGGTGGTGATGATGCCGGCATTCGGGGGAATGGACGTGCTGTTCGGCCGGCGGCGGCATGAAGGATTGACCCGGCAGGACGATATGGCCGCGCTCCTGTTGCGTCGTGAGGTGCTCGGCGATCTCCGGATGGTAGGTGCGGATGTACCCGATCAGGCCGCCGAGGAATCGCTGCGATTGAAAGGCGGTTCCTGAGAACTCCGTGACAAACTTAAGCGCGCGGTCCAGCACCTCGGGCGCGATCTGGGATTCAACTATCTGTTGCGGTTCTTGCTTCTTGAAGGCCTCATATTCTTTCTTCAGATGTTCGGCAAAGACCGGCATCGGGGCAGAGGGGATATGCAACGGGCTGAGCGTGCGACGGAGGGCTTGAATCCCGGCGAGGACCTCCGCATCCTGCCCATCACGGCGTCCTTGGAAATAGCTGAACGTGACCACCTCGATGAGATTGAACAGCGCCGCAGCCTTTTCACCGCCCAGTTCGGTCAGCTCCTTGTAGATCTCCCGCCGTGCGGGCGCGAACTGTTGGCCCAGCCGCCTCTGTTGGTAGTCGCTGCCGGTATCCAGAAACCCACAGTCTGCCGGGCAGGCGATGCGGGCTATCCTGTGCTCGCCGCAGCACTGGCTGCAGATCATGCCGCTCAGCGCGGGACAGGATCGTTTCCCCTTCCGCTGATGACAATAGACGCACTTGCTCATCGTTTCGCCGGGGTCTCATGTTCGGGTTTGGGCGGCGGAGGTACGAATCCATAATCGGCCAGCGTCCGTTTCTGGCCTTTGGCTCTGCCCTCCGTGGGAGTTTCCAATCCGTTCATCTCGGCTGCATGGGCGAACTGATACGGTACAAGGATCAAGTTGTTCCCACGATCCACACTGATATCGGCCGGCGCCAGCAGGTATTCCGCAATGACCTGAAACCGCTTGTCCGGGGTCATGCGCCAGATCTTGCCCCTCGTCTGATCAGAGACGTACATATTGTTCCATCGGTCGAAATCCACGCCGCTGAGGTTTTCGAACCGGGAGGAGAAAAACCCGTTCGAGACGAGTTCCGTCAGCGCCCCCTCGGGGGTAATATCCAGAATCTTTCCTTTGTCCCAGCTCACCACGATGATGTGACCGGTCTGGGGGTGTATAGCGACGCCGGATGGTCCGGCCAGCCGCTCATCGTGCACGAAAACAGAAACTGCATGCTGACGCGCTGCGTCCACACGATAAATGCTGTTGCCGGCCGTATCTGAAAGGTACAGCAAACCCTGGCCGTTGGCGGCAACGTCGGTCAAGGTAATGCGTCGATGCGCGGCGCTCCCGTGGCCGGCCAGCGATATGGTGACCACCGGCTTCCCGGTGTTCTTGTCGAACCCGCGCAGCGTGTCTAAATCGACCACGTACAGGATCGGGTCTACGAGGGCCATGCCTTTGGGGGCATGGAGCTCGACTGAGCCATCGCCACCGGCGATGAACTTGAGGGTCACAATCCTGCCCGCGCTGTCCAGTTTGGTGATAAAGCCATTGTTGTCCCGCGCGTCCGGCTCTCCGTTCACGTTGGAAATGAAATAGGCCTTGCCGGACGGATCGGCCAGAAAACTATGCGGGGACTGCAGGCCCATCACCTGCGCCGCATAAGCTGGTCGGCTCAGCAGCTCGATCAGCAACAGACAGGTGAGCGCCAAGCATGCAAGGGCCCAAAGCACTCTTTCAGAGCCTCGATGATCGGCGCCTGGGAGCCTGTCCGACATTGCCGTTCGCTGCAGTAGAAAGGTCAATGTCGGCAGGCTCCTAACAAGGGGGTATTCAAGGTTGGAGTAGAGAACCGTGAAATGACGAGAGGCATCGTAGCCAACGGGAGAAGGGTCTGTCAAGAAAGCCGGCTTCTTGGCTGCTCGCCTTACCCCTCACGCCTAACCCCTTACCGATTTCCAGGCGTTGACTTGAGTAAAAAACCCCTGCTATCGTGCACTGCTTTTGCAGGAAGCTGTCAGCCTTCAGCTTTCAGCAAATTCTCTGCGTCGCTCGGCTGAATGCTGACTGCTGAGAGCAGAGAGCTTCTTTTATGGAGGGACAACGTGGCGGCGAAATTGATCGATGGCAAGGCACTGGCCCAGCAGATTCGCGAGCGAATCGCCAAGGATGTTGTAGAGCTCCACGCCCAGACCGGGGTGCGGCCTGGGCTGGCTGCCATACTGGTAGGGGACGATCCCGCCTCCCATATTTATGTGCGGAATAAGCAGAAAGCATGCGAAGTGGCTGGGATCTATGTCGATGAACACAAGTTGCCTGCGACGACCAGCCAAGCTGAACTCTTGAGCTTGATTGAGAAAAAGAATGCGGACCCGAAGGTCCATGGGATTCTCGTGCAACTCCCTCTTCCTAAGCAGATCGACAGCAAAGTGATTCTCGATGCGGTGTCTCTGGCGAAAGACGCCGATGGCTTCCACCCCTATAATTTCGGGCGGTTGGTCGAAGGCAATCCGGTCTTTGAGGCCTGCACACCGAAGGGGGTCATCAAGATGATCGAGTCCACCGGTGTTCCGATTGAAGGGAAGCGAGTGGTGGTGTTGGGACGGAGCAACATCGTGGGGAAGCCGGCGGCTCTGATGTTGCTCCATCGGAATGCCACCGTCACCATTTGCCATTCCAAAACGCGCGATCTGCCTGCAGTGTGCCGAGAGGCGGAGATCCTGGTGGTGGCGATCGGCAAAGCGAAGTTCGTGACTGCCGACATGGTGCGGGATGGCGCGATAGTCATCGATGTGGGAACCAATCGGCTGCCCGATGGGAAAGTCGTCGGCGATGTGGATTTTGGGCCGGTGAGCGAGAAGGCGGGATGGATCAGCCCCGTGCCGGGTGGCGTCGGTCCGATGACCATTGCGATGTTGCTGGATAACACGCTCGAATCTGCCAAGCGGGCAGCGGGTAGACGGTGAGGATTGGAATCATGCGGGAACCACGGCGCCTCAAAGAAGTTCTCGACCAAGGCCAGTTCGCGGTGACGGTGGAGTACAACCCGCCGAAAGGGACCAATCTTACATCGCTTGTGGAGAGTGCAAAGGGGCTGGTGGGCCGTGTGCACGGAGTCAATGTAACGGACAATACGGCCGCGGTTGTCCGTGCCGGGTCGTTACCGGTCTGCCGGGTGCTGTATGAGATGGGACACGATCCGGTCATGCAGTTGACGTGCCGGGACCGGAATCGGATCGCCATGCAATCCGACCTAATGGGGGCGCACATTCTGGGCATCCGCAACATCCTCTGTCTCACGGGCGACTACCCGACAGTGGGCGATCATAAGGAAGCCAAGCCGGTATTCGACCTCGACTCTGTCCAGGTTATGCAGATGGTAGGTGGGCTCAATAATGGAAGGGACTATGCAGGGAACAAACTCGACGGGGCCACCGATTTCATGATCGGTGCGGCAGTGACGCCGGAATCCGATCCTGTCGGACCGATGCTCGTGAAGTTTGAGACGAAGGTTCGAGCGGGGGCACAGTTTTTCCAGACCCAGGCGGTGTACCATACGGAACAATTCGCGTCGTTCATGCGGGCGGTGCGTTCATTCAAGGTGAAGGTCCTGGCGGGAGTCCTGCTGCTCCGCAATGCGAAGATGGCCGAATTTATGAATGCCAACATCCCGGGCATGTCGGTGCCGCAGGAGATGATCGACGAGTTGCGCAGCGTGGGCGACAAACACGCGTTGGATGTCGGCGTCGAGATCGCCGTCCGCACCATCAAAGCCGTGCGGCCTCACTGTGACGGCGTGCACATCATGGCGATCAAGGCGATCGACCGAATCCCGGAAATCTTGACTAAGGCCGAACTGGCATGATGACCGTTCCCGAATTCCAGAGGCACAAGCGCGAGGGCAAGAAGCTCATCGTCGTGACGGCGTACGATGCGTTGTTCACGCGGATCATCGAGGATGCCGGCATCGAAGCGGTTCTGGTCGGGGACTCGTTAGGCGTGGTGGTGCAAGGAAAACCAAACACGCTCTCGGTCACGATGGACGAGATGCTTTACCACACGAAGTTGGTGGCCGGCGCTGCGGAACATGCGCTCGTGATCGGCGATATGCCGTTCATGTCTTACCAGGCGAGCGTGGAAGAGGCGGTCAGGAATGCCGGACGGTTCCTTCAGGCTGGCGCCGCGGCCGTGAAGATCGAAGGCGGCTCAGTCATGGTGGACCGCGTCGAAGCAATGACGCGCATCGGTATTCCGGTGATGGGCCACCTCGGGATGACGCCGCAGTCGGTGCATCGGTATGGCGGTTATAAGGTGCAGGGAAAGGGGAAGGATCAGGCGCAGGAGTTACTTGAAGATGCGAAGGCGATTGAGGAGGCCGGCGCGTTCGCCATCGTGTTGGAAGCGATACCCGCCGCTCTCGCGAAAACGATCACGGACACCCTCACAATTCCGACGATCGGCATCGGCGCCGGCCCGCATTGCGACGGACAGGTACTGGTGCTGTACGACCTGCTCGGGCTCTTTGACGACTTCGTGCCCAAGTTCGTCAAGCCTTACGCTCACCTCAAAGCCGACGCGCTCCAAGCCCTGCGCTGCTACAAAGAAGAAGTGGAGCAGGGGAAGTTTCCGTCCGATTCTGAGAGCTATCACTGAATGGACTTTTCGGTTCCGAGTCTCTCATGTTTTCCCCGCTCGTCTCCGGTCCTGGTGCTCCTGGCAGGAGACCTGGAATAATAGGCGATCTTCGAGTCTCACGGCAGTCAGATCTCTTCCCCAGACACAGCCGCTGTCCAACGCGAGGACCTTCTCCTCTATATGCAGGCCCAAGGCGGCCCAGTGGCCGCAGATGATGGTGGCCTCGCCATGGCGCCTGTTGGGAACGGTGAACCAGGGGTGATAGCCGGCCGGCGCCATGTCCGGTGGCCCGGTAAAGGCTGAGTCCATGGTGCCGTCGTCTTTGCAGACTCGCAGCCGTGTGAGTACCTTGATCGCTGCAACAGCCCGAGGAATCCCCGTCAGATTGTCCGACCATTGGATTCCCTTCGTTTCGAACACAGCTCGTAGGAACGTTGTAGCCTCTGATCCTTGCAAGTGTCCCTCCACTTCCCGAGCAAGGGTCTCCGCCTCGGCCACAGTCCATTGCGGTAAGAGACCGGCGTGGACCAGGACCTGCCTTCCTTCCCGATGAAGCAGCGGCTGGCGCCGCAGCCACTCCAGCAGGTCTTTGCAATCCGGGGCGTCCAGTATGCCTTGAATTGTGTCTGTGGGGCGAAGAGTCGCAACGCCGGCCCAGGCTGCCAGGAGAAAGAGGTCATGGTTTCCGAGGACGGTCATGGCTACCGGCCCCAGTCCCTTGATGTAGCGTAAAACGCGTAACGAGTCGGGACCACGATTGACGAGGTCCCCCACGAACCAGAGCCGATCCTTGCCGGGATCAAACTGGATTTGGTTGATGAGGCGCTGCAAGGCTGAGAAGCAGCCCTGGATGTCGCCGATTGCATAGGTTGCCATGCGAGCTCAGCCTAGCCTGGTCGCGCGACACGCGCAAGATGATGTATTCGAGGCATCTTCGGAAAGGCGAGAGGTACGGGAAAGAGCGTGACAGTGTTTAAAAACGAAACTCTTCGATGACCCAATGGTCACCCTCTTTCACGACGACGAAGGTGGCAGGTGTGGTTTCAGCGCCGAGAGCGCGAACTGTTCCCTTGAAGGTGGCCACGTTGTCCTCGATTTTTCGGTCGAAGAATTCGCTGGTGTAGTTGCCGGCCACCACCTTGTTTTTCTGTACGACTTCCTGGAACTGTTTTAAGGAGACCTTTTCCTTCGCGTTGGAGGAAAGATAGTCGTAGGCCTTCTGGTAATCATGGTGGCTGATGGCTTCCAGTTGAGCCTGCACCACGCGCGCAGGCTCCAGTGTCCTGCCCCAGAACCACCAGATGAGTGAGCCGATGATGATGGACGTGAGGATGAGCTTATTCATAGGAACCCCTCCCTTGCTTTAGTCATTCCTTATGGAAGTCTAGAAGCAGGAGGGAAGTCTGTCAAAATCTTGTTCCGAGACCATTCTTGGCAGCAGTCCGGCTGATCAATTAAGGGTATTTGGCTTCGATGATGCTGCGAAGCCCACCCCGGGCGGTGAACTCACCGGTGACGATTGCCCATACAGGGTGGCAGGCGTTGATCACGTCCTGCAGAATGCGGTTGACCGCGTTCTCGTAAAAGATGCCGAGGTTCCGGTAGGCATGGATATACATTTTTAGCGATTTGAGTTCGAGGCAGGTCTGATCCGGCATGTATCGCAGCGTGATCGTGCCAAAGTCCGGGAGGCCGGTTTTGGGACAGATGGCTGTGTATTCGGGGATCTCGATGGTGATCTGGTACCCCTTGTACTGGTTCGGCCAGGTTTCGATTGCTGGAAGCTCGGCGGTGATCCCGCTTACGGCATGTTGTTCGTTGTAGCCCAGCTTGGTACGCTGCTGTTTCTTGGTCTCCCCCCTATCCCTCACCCTTCACCCCTCACGGTTTATTAGACTTGTTTCATCCATTCGAGTTGACCGATCTTTTCCAACTCGTAATACAGCGTCACCCACGGGCAAGTCATCTCTGGATACACCTCGCAGAAGCCCCCTTTGCGTACGCCTCCGCAGGGGCCGTGGCTCATAAACTTGGGGCACTCCGACTTGGGGGCGCCATCGGGAATCGGGGGGCGCTTGTGCACACCGCCGGTATTCTCCGCTCCTTGATCCTCTCCCGGGATGATGACACGCAACTGCATGGCGCCAGTGTAGACACATTTCATCAATTCGGCAATGGCCTGGATCCTGCTCGTCATGTTGCTGCCCGATCATGGAGAATGGAGAGCAGTGACCGCGCCGATCACCCGACCGACGATGGAAGTGGCAAGAAGCCACGGACCTCGGCGTTTCGGGGTTAGGGCGAAGGGCCTACCAGATGCAGCCGGGGTAGGCCTTCTTTCGTTTGTTGTGGGCCTTCTGAAAAGTTGCTTTGAATGGTGGGACCTTATAGACTGCTATCGATAGTGGATGATTGCGGCGTTTCTCACGGTTTCCTCATGGTTTCCGATTGACAGTTTTTTTTGCCCTTTGTTACACTCAGACCCCGTCTGATTTTGGCCTTGAATAAGCATTCTTGCCGGCATAAGTTCATGACGGTTAGCGGGTTTTTAGCATTTCATCATAGGTAGCAAGGCCGGCCCTGGCGGTGCTCTAGCGAGGGCCTACGCTATATAGAGGAGGAACTCCAATGAGCCTTGATTACGTCAAGTTTTCATCAGGCTTTGAGAGGTTCATGCCTAAAGAATATAGGGACATGGTTGAGCACGGTCCCTTCGGCAAGAAGGTGTCGGTCTCGCAAATGGGAAGCTTCAAGGAAATCCTCGAAGAGCATCCCATGTGTGCCGGATGTGCGATGACCCTGTTTATCCGGCTCGCCATGATCGCCTTTCCCAATCCCGAAGACACGATCACAGTTGGGACCGCCGGCTGTGGTAGACTCTCGATTTCTCAGGCCGCCATCCCCTTCGTGTACGGCAACTACGGGGACCAGAATGGTGTGGCCAGCGGTTTGTCCAGAGGTTTGCGCCTCCGGTTCGGAGATAAACCGAAAGATGTGGTTGTGATGGCCGGAGATGGCGGAACTGCCGATATCGGGTTCGCTCAGGTTCTTCACTCCTGGTTCCGCAAGGAGAAGTTCACGACGATCATGTTGGATAACGAAGTATACGGCAATACCGGTGGTCAGGAGAGCGGTATGACCAATCGGGGCGCGGTGTTGAAGATGGCTCCGCTCGGCAAGAAGTTCGACAAGATGGACATGGTGACTATGGCCAAGGTGGCTGGTTGTGCCTATGTCGCGACGGTGGTGCCGAACAATCCGCGTCGAGTGGAAAGCGTGATCAAGAAGGCTGTGTTGATCGCCCGTGAGATCGGGTCGAGCTATATTCAGGCGTACACCTCCTGCAATATCGAGTACGCCATTCCTACGGACAAGGTCATGGAAGACGCCAAGAACGTGGAGAGCGATCGCTACCAGTTTTCTGAGTACATCACCGAGGAGGCGAAGCAGTACTTGACCGAACGGTACGGGTACAAGGAATTCCTCCCAAAGCCGGCGGCAAAGGCAGAAATTCCCCAAGCCTCACACGCCTCATGAGCGCCCATGATCGGCAAGGCATAAGGAGAGTCAGCAATGGCGAAGAGATTTAACATTCGAATGGCGGGTGTCGGTGGGCAGGGCGTGGTGACGGGGTCGCACATTCTCAGTACGGCCGTGATCAACGCCGGAGGCGAGAGCACGATCGTTCCTTTTTACGGGTCTGAGAAACGCATGGCGCCGGTCGAGAGCTATGTACGGGTGTCGGATGAGCCGATTTACGAGATCGGCGAGATCACCTTCCCGCACATCATCATCATCTTCCACCCGCAAGTCATTACCCACGGAAAGTCTTATACGATGCCGTTCTATTTCGGCTTGAAGGAAGACGGGGTGGCGCTGATCAACAACGATGGGCCCATGAAGTTACATCGCGATCAGGCGCGTGAGCTGGAGGAGCGCCGGGCGAAGTTGTACTATCTGCCTGCTACCAAGATCTCGTTAGAAGTTTCAGGAATGGATCTCGCGACCAATATGGCGCTGATGGGCGCTATCGGGTGCATCACGGGCCTGACGACAATCGATGCGTTGGCCCAAGCAGTCAAGGACCGGTTCCTCGGCAAAGGCTTCGTCGTATCAGGTGGTACTGCCGCGCTCGACAGCGTCGTGGAACGGAAGTTCAAGAAGAAGCAAGAACTGATCGAGAAGAACGTGGCGGTGATCAAGGCTGGTTGGGACTATGCCGCTCGGAACGGCTGGGATCAAGCTGTCAAAGCCGCCAAGAAGGCGGAAGCTGCCGCTGCGGCCAGAGTCTAATCATGAGAAAAAGAGGATTCAATGTATCTTGTCGCTGATATTAACGTTGACATTTGCGCTCAGACAAGCTGCAAACTCTGCACGCAATATTGTCCTGAAGCCAACACCATCCTCTACAACGATCAAGCGGGGAAAGAAAAAGGATACAAGTACGGGGCGGCCTATGTGGCGGTGGATCGCTGTAAGGGTTGTGCTCAGTGCGTCTGGGTTTGCGACAATATGGCGAAGCATCATGCCATTAAAATGGTGATGATCGACCAACTGCCGAACGCCGCGATCACCGATAACGTGACGTACGGCGAAAAGGGGACGACCGCGGTTCTGACCAGTCCACTCGTCGGGTAAGAAGGGGGAAGCCAGTGGCAGCGCATCAAGACACACGAGAAAAAATCATCGTTCCTGGGCCGGCCGGATTTCATCCTCCATCTGCCGCGCAGTTGGGTGTGATGCTTCCCGAGCCTGGTCAGGGACTCTATTATGGCCTCTTGGAGCCCAATGAAGAGAAGGTCATTGAAGAAATGGCGCGGAAGATGTTGACCAGTCCGAACGCCACCATCTTCCCTGGGCCGCTGGTCCTGTGGGCCTGGAATCGGCATGCGGTAGAGAAAGCGCACGCGGTTCTCGAAATCGCGGCGCAGATTCCGGACGTCATGATTATTCCTATGCCGGATTACCGGCCGAAATATCCGAAGATCGACCACGAGGAAGTCATCAACCCCAATCATCCGAATCTCACGATTTGGGGGAACAAGATCGAAGCCTGTATCTTCGTCGGGGTCCATTGTCACTATGCGAACCTGACGCTCAAGATGATCCGGGCGGGAACGAATTGCTGTACGATGGCGATCTGCGCCGAGCAGGGGCACGAGGACGCCATGCTGACGATCCGCGATTCGGATACGGCGAAGCTCAAGCGAGTGGCGCAGATTTTTAAGCGGGTGCGTGAGGAAATGGGCATCAAGTTGCCGTCGAACGGAGAAAACGTCCGGTTCACCGGGCTGCAGTCAAAGGTTCACGGCGGACAGACGCACACGAATCCGCTCGCGTTTTCGCCCGCGCCAACCACGCTCGGCAGCGCGGCGATGTTCGGCCATAAGCCGGAACACATGAAGAGCGAAGCCTGAGTACGAGCGAACAGCCGGTAGCGGGCAGCCGATACAGAGGAATCCGGAGATATCGCTTTCAGCTGTTAGCTGCCAGCTATTAGCTTAAAAGCCAAGAGGTGCAATGATGAGCGAAGCGGTGGAGTCCCAAGTCAAAACCAATCCGCAAGGCGATCCCGTGACCAGCGTCGCATCGCCGAAAGTCGAGACCAAAAAAGATCCCCACGCCGAGGCCAAGAAACAGAAGGTCGTGACGCCGGAGTATCTGTTCCTTGAAGCGCCAAGGACCCGTGAATTTATCACGGGGAGTGAAGCTGCGAAGGAGGCTATCCGCCGGTCCAACGTTGACTTGGCGATTGCCTATCCCATCACCCCGCAGAGCGAGACGATGCAGTTGGTCGGAGTCCTTTACGGCGAGGGCTATGTCAAAGAATACTACCGCGGCGAAGAGGAAATCGGTGTCATGGCCGCAATAGCAGGAGGCTCACGGGCTGGTGTGCGGTGTTTTACGGCCACCGCTGGGCCCGGAACGCTGCGTGGGCTTGAAGGAATTTCATCCTGGCCCGGCCATCGGTTGCCGGCCGTTGCGTTTTTCACGTGCCGGGTTGTCAATGCTCCGCTGGCGATCCAGCCTGACAATATCGAAATTGCTTATTTGCTGAACTCCGGGATGATTGTCTTCCACGCCGAGAACCAGCAGGATGTCTTTGATTTCATCATGAAGGGATTCATCATCAGCGAAAAGAATGATGTGACTCTTCCGGTCGGTGTCTGCTGCGACGGCTTCTTCGTGACTCACGCCCGCGGATATGTGCATATGCAGGAGAAGGGGATCAAGCTGCCGCCGAGAGAGCCCTGGCGGGGTGCGGTGCCGGTGCTCGACGCAGAAAATCCGCCTGCCCGCCTGTCCCGCGATGCGCCCGTGCAGAAGTCGAACTTCATGGCCTACAACATCCACGCCGTCTGGCAGCAGGAGGTGTGGGCGGCGGTCGAGCGTTCGAGGAAATACATCAATAAGTACATGGGCGGTCTCTGTACAGCCGAAAATGTTGAAGGGGCCGATGCCATCCTGGTTGCCTCAGGCAGCGCGGTGGCTCAGTCGCGTGAGGCGATCCGCCTGTGCGCCGAGAAAGGGATTCGCGTCGGACTGATCAAGATCAGGTCGCTACGGCCGTTCCCGACGACGGAACTGCGGCAACTGTGCGCGACGGCGAAACTGATTGTCGTGCCGGAGTTCAATTATGTGGGATGGTTGGCGAAAGAGGTAGCCACGGCTATCTACGGGTATTCCAAGGCCAAGATTATCGGTGGTCCACGTGTGTATGGCGGCCAGTCCATGCCGGTCGAGTTGATTGTAGATGAAGTGGAGTCGGGGCTGACCGGCAAAAAGTCGACCAATGTTCCCCTCTCTGCCATTATGGGGACCGATGTCGATCAGTCTGCGGTTGCTCACTTCATGCAGAATATCTGAACGAGAGCATGGCGAAAGCACAAGAGCCCGTCCGGTTTACCCGGACGGGCTCTTGTGCTTTGCGCTTCACCCCTGGAGGTCGTCCTGAATCAGTTCTTCGTTCTCCGGCATACCGTGGGCGATGAACTTCGCGTAGGAGAGGTAGATCGCGCTGCTGTCTCGCATGGCTCTGGCGCCGAGCGTCATGCGATCGAGCAGTTTCGCGTCACTCGATTCCGACGCACGGAGGGACAACACGTGGTCTTCCAGCACCTTAGTATATTGTGCCATTGCCTGCTCGACTTGCAGGTAGGCTTGCATAATGGGGTCCGTCATGGCGGTTACTCCTCTTGAGGCGTAACATACAGCACGGCATTCGTAAGGGTCAACCGCACACGTGCGACGCATCCACGCCCTCTCCGAGACAGTGACGCAGATTCTTTCCGAGAAGCTTGGGCTTCAGTCGGTGTCCACACCCACGTCTCTTCCGTCGGCAATCTGTCAAGGTGTCGAGGCGCTCTCCAGATTATTTACGCGAGAGCGGGCCGGATTAGCTTCATCCTATCTGGAGGAGGCCTCCCTGCGCCGTGCTTACCTCAGCTACTATCTGCCTGTGAATGTGGCAAAGGTACAGGCCTTACTCGACGAAATTCGGCCGGAATTATTCGATGTTGATCCATCGCGGCCGCTCAACGTGTTGGACTTGGGAAGCGGGCCAGGCACGGCTGCACTGGGCCTACGCGATTGGGTGTGTAGGACGCCGGCTATGTCAACCAGATCCGTGCACTGCGTCGTCGTGGATCGGTCGCCACAGGCTTTGCGAGAAGGTGAATGGCTCTGGAACGCTTACACCAGGCTGGTGAGTCTGAGAGCTGATCGATTGGTCTTGTCCGACGGCGATCTTGAGCGAGTGGCACCATCGACGCTCGTCCGGGCCAGCGGAGGCGGCTCGTATGATGTCATTATCGCGGCCAATGTGTTGAGTGAACTCTTCCTCTCATCACGAGACCCAATTCAGCAACGCGCGGCGCTCGTTCGGGATTGTCTTGGAATCTTACGGGAGAATGGCTCGTTGATCCTGATCGAACCGGCCCTTCGCGATGCGTCACGCGATCTGCACCGGGTGCGGGATTGGCTCCTCAAGGAGAAGATCTGCACCGTCTACAGCCCCTGTCTGCACGAACGGCCCTGTCCAGCCCTGGTGAAGGACGATGATTGGTGCCATGAAGACCGTCCCTGGTGTGCCCCTGTGCTGGTGCGAGCGATCGACGAACAAGTCGGATTCGTGAAAGACGCGCTCAAGTTCTCCTATCTCATTCTCCGAAAGGACGAGCGCACGATTATAGCGAGAGAGCCAAGCCTGTATCGCGTCGTGAGCGAGCTGCGTGAGATGAAGGGAGAAAAACGAGCGTGGTTGTGTCATGAGCAGGGTAGATCGGAAGTGGGCCGGCTCGACCGCCTGCGGTCCCCAGCGAATGCCGCATTGGACCAATGGCACCGGGGCGCGATCGTGAGAGTCGAAGACATCGTCCGCAAAGACATTAAAGGTCGGCTCGCGATGGTTGGGAGGATTCCCGCCTCGGCGGCGGTCGAGGTCGTCAGGCCGGTGTGAAGGGACTTAATCCGCTTCCGGCTCGGAATTGCCGTGCCGGTGCGTGACCTTGTCTTCGTCGAACAGCTCGGCCATTTCGTCCGCAATCATGTCCCGGTCGTCGGGCACGGAGACAAGCGGGATTTCCTTCCGAGCCTTCGAGGCTGGTTTAGCCGGCGGGGGCGCCGATTCTTTGGACTGAGGATGTTCAGGAGCGACCATGCGGTGACTATACCATACAAGCGGAGGCATCGTCTTTGCCTCTTCGATCACGATGTCCACTTCGGCCCTGGAAGCCAGCCGCCAGTAGAGCATGTCCGGCCTGGGGCGAAGGCCTTCCCGCCAGGCCAGGAGATCGCTGACCACGAGGGTTTCTGGAAAGGGGCCGACCAGTCCACTTTTCTCCAAGATCCGTAGCGGTGTCGATGCCGGCTAGGTTTGCAAGAAGGCGTCTGACTTCTCGCTTCCTTGTTCCACTCAAGTTTGCCAGTGGCAGGATCATCTCAGTTGCGGTATTGTTACTCCCCTATGGCCAGGCTATGGGTATGAGGCGTGGGCGATAGGCATAAGTGGTATCAGGAATCTTCCCTCTGGCTACCAGCCTCGCGCCGCTCGCCTCCACGAAGCGGATATGATTGCGATTATCGACTACGGCATGGGCAACCTCTGTAGTGTGTTCAAGGCCTTCGAGGCGGTAGGGCACCAGGCGGTGGTGACGCGCGACCCGTGTGTGATCGGGAATGCGAGTCACGTCGTGTTGCCCGGCGTCGGAGCCTTTGGCGATTGCATGGCCAACTTGGACCGTTATGGGTTGATTGATTCTATCCGGCAAGCAATCGAGTCAGGGAAGCCATTCCTTGGCATCTGTCTGGGGCTCCAGCTTTTGTTCACCGAGAGCGAAGAGTTCGGGGTCCATGAGGGACTCGGCGTGATTCCGGGAAAAGTTCGGCGGTTTGCCTTCGAAATATCTGGGCGGAACGGGCAAACCACGCTGAAGATTCCACATATGGGCTGGAATGAAATCGAAATCCTTCGGCCTGCTCCGATCTTCGAGGGAGTCAAGACCGGCACGCACTGCTATTTCGTACACTCGTATTACGTCGAGCCGGTCGATCAGGACATTGTCGCCAGTGTGACCGACTACGGCGGGCGATTTGTGTCGAGCGTGTGGCGGGATAACGTTGTGGCCTGCCAGTTTCACCCGGAGAAAAGCCAGGCGGTGGGCTTGCGGCTGGTGAAGAATTTCGGGGATTGGCGTGTGTAACCATACGCCTCGCGCACTCGTAATGTGTGTCCTTATGCCGGTGCTGCTGGCTGGCTGTAGTGGTGCAAAAGTCACGACCAAGGCCTCGTCGCAGTTGCAGAAATATCGTGTGCAGCGGATTGCCCTCCTCCCCTTCGAAGCGCTGGCGACGCCGCAGGCCGTGGAGGTGACGGGCATTGGACTCCAGGTGCCGGAAGGTGCGCAGCGCTCGAATATTTCGATTGCCGTGCCGCCTGTCCACGAACAGGCGATTCGATCAACTATGACGGTTCCATCATTCGCGGCGGAGAAGGTCATGCAACTGGTCTTGAAACGCCTGCAGCCGAAGGCCGGGCTCGTGGTGCTATCGCCGGAAGAAAGCAGCCGGGCGTTGCGGGAGGTGGAAGGGCAAACTGCCGGTGCGACGCGCGAGGTCGTGGCATCCAAAGTTGCCGCGCGGCTTTCAGTTGATGCCACCCTAGTGGGGCGTGTGTTGGTCTATCAAGAGCGAGTCGGGAGTCGGTTGGGTGCGAGTCCGCCGGCGACGGTGGGATTCGAAGTCAAGCTGATCGCGGCGGACGGGTTCCTGCTATGGGAAGGTAATTACTACGAGAGGCAGCGGCCGATGACAGAGGATCTGATGGGATTCTTCGCGCATGGGTTCGGGTTCGTCACCGCGGACGCGTTAGCCGCGTATGGGGCCGAGCAACTGGCTAAGGAATTTCCGTTCGGGCAATCGGGCGGGAGCCAATGATCGCATGCTTGTGATTCCAGCCATTGATCTCAAGGACGGTCGCTGCGTGCGTCTCCGCCAGGGG
This sequence comes from Nitrospiraceae bacterium, assembly GCA_037442105.1. Classification (GTDB taxonomy): domain Bacteria; phylum Nitrospirota; class Nitrospiria; order Nitrospirales; family Nitrospiraceae; genus JBBIQV01. The sequence goes on from JBBIQV010000015.1 coordinate 50,876, forward strand.
GACATGTCGGCTGAGACGGTTTATTCCGAGGACGTGCCCTCGGTCGCCGGCCGGTGGCTGCAGCAAGGCGCCAGCCTGATTCATGTCGTGGACCTCAATGGCGCAGTGGATGGGGAGCCTCGGAATCTCCGCGAGATTCAGTCGATCATCAAGACCGTCAGCGTCAAGGTGCAGGTCGGCGGGGGGATTCGCAGCATCGACACGGTGCGTCGCTACCTGACCGCCGGCGTCTCGCGTGTCGTGCTCGGCACGGCAGCGCTGACGGATCGCAGGTTGCTGATACAGGCCTGCACGGAATTTCCTCGCCGCATTCTCCTCGGACTTGATGCCCGCGAGGGCACAGTGGCGGTGAAAGGTTGGACAGCGGTCTCGGACACGAAGGCGATCGACCTGCTGAAGGAACTCGCCGGGTATGACTTGGGTGCGGTGATCTATACGGATATCGCTCGCGATGGCATGTTGGAGGGGCCCAACATCGGCGCGTTGCGCGAAGTGGTGGAGCGGTCGTCGTTCCCGGTGATTGCGTCTGGGGGGATCACGCGGATAGAAGACCTGCGCGCGATTCGATCTCTCGGCCCCCGCATCGAAGGAGCCATCGTCGGCAAGGCGCTCTACGACGGCAAACTGAGCCTGCCAGATGCTATGAAGGCGGCGTCGGGGCAGCAGGCTATAGGCCATGGGCTATAGGCGAGAGGAAACAGACAGCTTTCTTCCCTACTGCCTACCTCGGGCCTAGAGCGAGCGAAGCGAGCATGTTGACCAAGCGGATCATTCCCTGTCTCGATGTCAAAGACGGCCGGGTCGTCAAGGGCATGAGTTTCGTGAACCTCCGCGACGCGGGCGATCCCGTGGAAGTTGCGACCGTCTATGACCGCGACGGAGCCGACGAGCTGTGCTTCCTCGATATCACCGCCTCGCACGAGAATAGGAAGACGATTATCGATGTGGTGGAACGGACGGCGGCGCGCGTATTCATGCCGCTCACGGTCGGCGGCGGAGTCAGGACGCCGGACGACATCCGCGCGTTGCTGAACGCGGGGGCCGACAAGGTCAGCATCAATACGGCGGCGGTGGCGGAGCCGGAGTTCGTGAAGGCGGCGGCAGAGCGATTTGGGACCCAATGCATTGTGGTGGCGATCGATGCCAAGCGAGCCGCTGGTCAGGGTCGGTGGGAAGTCTTCACCCACGGGGGTCGGAGTTCCACTGGGTTGGACGCCGTCGAGTGGGCACGACGGATGGAGCAGTATGGAGCCGGAGAAATCTTGCTGACCAGCATGGATCAAGACGGCACACAGGCCGGCTACGATCTGGCCTTGACGCGCGCCGTTTCTGCCGTGGTGACGATTCCCGTCATCGCATCGGGGGGAGTTGGGACATTGGAACATCTCTATGAGGGGCTGGCGGTCGGACAGGCGGATGCCGTGCTGGCCGCCTCGATTTTCCATTACCGAACCTATACGATCCCGCAAGCGAAGCGATACCTGCGTGATCGGGGTGTAGCCGTGCGCATGGGGCCGTTCGAAGGCTCTGAACCGGAGATGAACTGATGAGTCAGACGGGTGGTCAACTGGTCTTCAATGCAGACGGGCTGATTCCGGCAGTCGTGCAGGATTGGCGGGATGGGTCGGTGCTCATGTTGGGTTATATGAACGAGGAGGCCCTCGTGAAGACGATTGAGACCAAGTCCGTCCATTTCTGGAGCCGTTCCCGCAACAAACTGTGGGAAAAAGGGGAAACCTCCGGGCATAAGTTGCTCGTGAAGGATCTCTTTGTCGATTGCGATCGGGATACGATTCTGGTCAAAGCGGAACCAGTCGGACCGACGTGCCATACGGGAGCGCGCAGTTGCTTCTTTAGTCGACTAACGCCGTCGGGCACTGGTGATGCAGGGAAGACCGACGAGGCATTGGGAGGCATCCTGGAGCGGGTGTATCAGACCATCTTGAACCGGCGAGCCAACCCACAGCCCGGCTCATATGTGACCAAGCTCATGGAAGGGGGCGCCGATCGGATTCTGAAAAAAGTCGCGGAAGAAGCGGGGGAAGTACTCTTGGCGGCCAAAAACGGGAAGCGGGAAGAGATCGTTTACGAAGTAGCCGATTTGTTGTTCCACACCCTGGTTGTCTTGGGCTATCACGACATTTCCATTGCAGAGGTCTACCAGGAACTGGCCGGCCGCTTCGGAAAATCAGGGCTCCGTTCGGGTAAGTCCGAGGGAGGGACCACGTGAGCAATTGCATCTTCTGCCGGATCGTGGAAGGGAAGATTCCTGCTAAAATCATCCATCAAGACCAGCAAACAGTCGCGTTTGAGGACATCAATCCCCAGGCGCCGGTGCATATTCTCGTCATTCCCAAGCGGCATATCGCGTCCATACAGGAATTAGGCGAGCAGGAGCGAGAGCTGCTCGGGCATGTGGTGTTGACCTGTACCAAGATTGCAAAGGAGAAGGGGCTACCCGATACGGGATACCGCCTGGTCACCAACATCGGACGCGATGGGGGCCAAAGCGTCTTCCATCTCCATTGGCACATCCTTGGGGGACGACCGATGGGGTGGCCGCCCGGCTGACCGGCCAAGCCGCCACATTGACAGAACTCCATACCGTTTGTTAATTTGATCGATCGATTTTCACAACCCTATACTCATTCCAGCTCCGCACCCGTGCGGGGGGATGGAGTGGAACGCCAGGAGCCAAGCCTGCCGTGGGCCGAGGCCTGATTTCCGACGAACTGATCAATCAGATCAGAGACCGGGTCGACATTGCTGAGATTGTCGGGCAACACGTCAGTTTGTCGAGGACGGGACAGAATTTGAAAGGACTGTGCCCCTTTCATCAGGAAAAAACCCCTTCCTTCACCGTCAGCCCCTCTCGCCAGATCTTTCACTGTTTCGGCTGTGGAGCCGGCGGCAACGTGTTTAGCTTTTTGATGAAAATAACCGGAGCTAGTTTTCCTGAAACTGTTCGCGATGTGGGGCGTCGAGTGGGCATCGAGGTGCCGGAAAGCAGCGGCGCGCCGGATCGCCAGGCAGGGGCGAGCGCCCGTCTTGAAGAAGTCAACGCTGCCGCTGCGGCATGGTACCGTCGCAATCTATTGGATCCGGTCACGGGGCAAGAGGCGCGGGACTATCTGATGCGGCGAGGCATCACTCAGGGCACGGCCGAAACCTATCGGCTCGGGTTCGCACCGGCAGAGTGGGAGGGATTGGTGAAGACGCTTGGACGGGACGGCTATGGTGAAGCCGAGCTAGCTGCTGCCGGGCTCGTCGTAGCGCGTGATCAACACGTTCATGGCCGGCAGGGTTCGAGCGGTTCGTACGACCGGTTCCGTGGCCGGCTGATGTTTCCCATCGCCGATCTGCGGAAGCGCGTCGTAGGCTTCGGCGGGCGGGTGTTTGGAGACGAGCAGCCGAAGTATCTGAATTCGCCCGATACCCCGCTCTTCAAGAAAGGTCAGACGTTGTTTGGCCTCGACCTGGCGCGCGAGACGACCACTCGGCTGAACCGGCTCATCGTGGTCGAGGGGTATTTCGATGTCATCGCGCTCCATCAAGCGGGCATCCTCAACGTGGCGGCGACGCTCGGCACGGCGTTGACCCCGGACCATGTTCAGGTGATACGGCGGTTTGCCTCGAAGGTGGTGCTGCTCTTCGACCCTGATCCGGCGGGTGTGCGCGCTGCGTTGCGTACGCTCGACCTTTTTGTGAACAGCGGTCTGGGGGTCGTGGTCGTGTCGCTTCCACAGGGCGACGATCCCGACACCTTCGTTCGCAAGCAGGGGGCTGAGGCGTTTGTGCGCTTGCAAGAAGCCGCTCCCAGCCTCCTTGACTTTGCGCTCGCGCAGAGTTTGAAAGAGGTGCAGGGGCAAACGGTCGAGGACAAGGTTCGCAGTGTGGACGAGGTGCTCCGTATTCTCCAAAAGAGTTCACATCCCATCGAGCGGGAAGAACGGATTCGGATTGTGGCGGAGCGGTTGGGCATCAGCCAGCAGCGACTGATCGATCGCTATCCCGCCCTGGTTTCGCAGGAACAGAAGCGGGGACCGAAACGCGAACCCGCTCCGGTGAACGACACGCGGTTGAAGGAAAGTCCGGAGGAGCGTGAACTGGTCCATTTGCTCTTGCATGGCAAATTGTCTCCTGCCGATTTCCGCCGGCTGTCGCCGGCCACCTTCGTCCTTCCTGCCTGTCGGCGCATTGTGGAGGAGGCCGGCCGCCATCTCGACCACGATGGGCGCGTGCAACTGCGGCCGTTGCTCGACGCAGTGGCCACGGATCCGGAGTGCGGTGCGCTGGTCACCGAACTGTCGCTGCTCGAACCGCATTCTGATGACGTGCAGGAGCACATCCGCGGTTGTATCGAGACTTTGGATCGGAAACGGCGGGATCGCGTGTTGCGGGAGCTGATCGAAAAGCTGAAGGCGGCTGAACGGGAAGGGCGTGGCGAGGACGCCCGGCTGTTGAATATGCAAGTCAACGAACTACGGCAGAGAAAAGCTGGGGGCTTGGTGAGTCCCACGCTGGTCTCCGCGGCGAAGGAGTAGGCATGCCGAAACAAGAGTTGCTCGGCGAGGTCAAGAAACTGATTTCTCTCGGGAAGGAAAAAGGGTTCCTGACTTACGACGAGTTGAACAATACCCTGCCGGCGGAAGTGGTGGCGTCCGATCAGTTCGGGACCATCATGAGCATGTTCGGCGAAATGGACATCGAAATCGTCGATTCGCAGGAGGGAGAGCGGTACCAGAAATCGAACGAGAACGAAGAGGCGGCCGAGGAGGGCGAGGAAGGGGAGGCGCTCGAAGAGAGTGAAAAAGAGATCGATCTGACTCCCGGCGCATTGAGTCGCACGGACGATCCCGTCCGCCTGTATCTGAAAGAAATGGGAAGCGTCGCGCTCCTGAGCCGTGAAGGCGAGATCGAGATCGCCAAGCGTATCGAGGAGGGCAAGAAAGACATCGCGTCGGTGGTCTACGGCATGCCGATGACCATCGAGTTCGTCCTTTCCCTGCGAGATCAACTCAAGAACGGAAAAATCGACGTCCGGGAAATCGTGCCGGTAGTGGAGACGGAAGAAGAGTTCGATGAGGAACCGGTTGAACGGGATTATGAGGAGTTACGGGTCAAGACCCTCGACGCCCTCAATGCGGTTCGAAAAGTGTCCACAGCGCTCATGGATCTCTATGTGAAGGGCCGCCAGCAGGGGGATGATCCGGCCAAACAGAAAAAATTCAAGAAACAAATCGAGGTGATTCGCCAGCAGGTCGTGGAGAAGATGGAGTCGGTCAACCTTCACGCTGTGCTGAAAGACCGCATGGTGCAACGAGTGCGCGACCTGGCGTTCCAGATTCGAACGGCTGAGCGGGAGGTGAGTGCCTGCCAGCGACGCCTTGGCATCGGCGGGGAAGCAGGGGCGTTGCTCTTGAAAAGATTGGGGCGGACCAGGACGGATTTTCTGGCGGTCAAGCGGCGGAGCGGTCTCTCCGAGGATTCGCTGCAAGAGATCAAGAAGACCTATCAGGCGGCCAAGGCGAAGATCCGCCAGCTCGAGACGGAAGAAGCGCTGGTGTCGGCCGACGAGATCAAGGATGCCGTCCGCCATCTCGACATAGCCGAAGAGAAAGTCAAACGCGGGAAGGCGGAGCTGGTGGAAGCGAATCTCCGGCTGGTCGTCAGCATCGCCAAGAAGTATACGAACCGGGGTCTTCAATTTCTGGACTTGATTCAGGAAGGCAATATCGGCCTGATGAAAGCGGTTGATAAGTTTGAATACAAGCGCGGGTACAAGTTCAGCACCTACGCCACCTGGTGGATTCGTCAGGCTATCACAAGAGCGATCGCCGATCAGGCCAGAACGATCCGCATTCCGGTGCATATGATCGAAACGATCAACAAGCTGATCAGGACCTCGCGGCATCTCGTGCAAAAGCTGGGGCGCGAACCGACTCCGGAGGAGATCGCGGAACGGATGGACTTGCCGCTGGATAAGGTACGCAAGATTCTGAAGATCGCCCGTGAACCTATCTCGCTGGAGACGCCGATCGGCGAGGAAGAGGACAGCCATCTGGGCGATTTCATCGAGGACAAGAAGGCGGTTTCGCCGCTCGAGGCGGCGATCCGGTACGATCTCCAGCGACAAATCAACAGCGCGCTGGAAACGTTGACGCCGCGGGAGGAGAAAGTCCTGCGGAAGCGATTCGGCATCGGCGAGGCCACCGACCATACGCTGGAAGAAGTCGGACAGGATTTCGAAGTCACCCGCGAGCGTATCCGGCAGATCGAAGCCAAGGCGCTCCGGAAGTTGCGTCATCCCAGCCGGAGCAAGAAACTGCGGAGCTTTGTCGAGAGCTTGTGAGGCCGAACCGGCACGGCATTTGACTCCGTTCGGGTGGCATCCTAAAATCGGCCCGTGGCCGGCTGTTCGCGTTGCGTTTATCCAGCCACCGGCTGGGCCCATAGCTCAGGTGGTCAGAGCGGCTGACTCATAATCAGCT
>JBBIQV010000016.1:0-56063 GCA_037442105.1 Nitrospiraceae bacterium
AGCCGTCGAACGTAGATCCTATCGACGCCGCAGCACTAAGCGTCACGCTTGTGCCTTGGGTAAACTGAGCCGAACAGGTAGCGCCACAGTCAATCCCTGCGGGGTTGGACGTCACTGTACCGCTACCTGACCCGGCCTTGGTTACAGCCACGTTAAAGTTGTTGACAACACTGACCAAGGCGGCCCTGGCATTGATTCGTTTGGCCGTTGACACTTTGGCAGCAAGCGTACTTCCGCCTGTAGAAGCTGTGCTGGCAAGAGACGCTTTAGTGTCCCCAGTGTTCAGGATGGCATTGCGAAGCTGAGTAACAGTGAGGCTCGGTTTCGCAGCCAGCAGAAGACCGGCCACTCCGACGACGTGGGGCGTGGCCATCGAGGTCCCGTTGAGAAACTGTGCGTCTGTTGCCAACGGCGCGCCTTGGACACAATAGACGCGCACATTGTCCACATACACTCCGTCGGAAACCACGCTGCCGTCCGTCAGCAAATGGAACTGGATTCTGGCGGCAGGTTTCCCATCCGGCACATCGCCCATGGTCAAGAGAAGAAAACTCCCGCTCGTGTTTCCGCCCACGATGCCTGAAATTGTGGTGAAGTTCACTCCATCAGGTGAGCTGTCGAACAAGACTTCATCATTCGGGGCAAACGCCGCGCGAACCCGCGCGTCGAAGCGACAGCCCCGTTGACCTAGAGTGCTGAAGGCTGGCGATCTCAGGAACGAATCCGCATTGTTGGCATAGTTGCCCCCGGCGCTGTCGGTGAGGCTGTTCGGCGCGCTGAACGAAGCCGTGTTTGTGAGCGCCCAATTGGCCGTACCGCCGGTTTGCCACGAAAATGCCCCATCAAAGTTCTCGTTGAGGATTGAGAATATGTTGGACGTAGGCTTGGTGCTGGAAATGTTCGTACCAGGTGCTGCGATCTGTACCGTCGTCGCACCGAAGTTAGAAAAGCTCGCCAAGTTGTCGTTCGAATTCACCGCAGCGACGGCGATGACGTTCGGCAGCGCCGCCAGCATCTGTCCGTTACAGTTCGTGGCCACGCTGAAATTCGAGGGAAAGTTAGGAACCACATCGTTATCGTCGCCGATCCCATCTCCCCCTCCATTACCGGCGGCCGCGACGAATAACACGCCGGCTTGATTTGCCGCAGCAATGGCGTTGTACTCGGTCAAACTGCACCCCGGCCCGCCATAGCTCGCATTGATGATCTTCGCTCCCTTGTTTGCAGCATAATTGATCGCATTGGCACTGTCGATAACCGAGCTAAACACCATGCCGATGCGCAACGGCATGAGCTTGGCGGCCCACATGACTCCGGTCGTTCCGATCCCGTTGTTGCCCGCCGCAGCAATCGTTCCAGCCACATGAGTTCCGTGGCCGGGGTTGGAACCCAACCATCCGCTTACTGGAGGATTGATATCGACGGCGTCCATAGGATCGTTATCGTTCATCGTGAAATCCCACCCCCGGATGTCATCCACAAAACCGTTCCCGTCATCGTCAATTCCATTGCCCGCGATTTCGCCCGGGTTCATCCAGATGTTCGGCGCAAGATCGGGATGGTCGTAAGCGATCCCGCTATCGATCACCGCGATGACGACATTGGGACTTCCGGTGGTGATGTCCCACGCTTCCGGGGCATCGATGTCCGCATCGAACGTCCCTGTGACTGGTGTTCCATTTACATTAATCGTTTGCCCCGTATTGTTTAATCCCCATAAGGTTCCGTTTGTGAACTGGGGATCGTTCGGGATGGCGTAAAAATAGCGGATGTAATTCGGCTCTGCGTATTCGACCGCGGGATTGCTTTGATACTGAGCGATGGCGTCTTCAACCTTCGTCCCTTCCGGCAGCTTGATATGCTCCAGATGCGTTGTTGGGTAGCTGTGCAGGCTTTGCGCTCGCACTTGAGTGTGGAGCGCACTGATGAGAGAACTGGGCACTTCCGATCGAAACTTGACGATGACCTCGCCCGGCTTATACGGCAACGATGCACTGTCTCCTGCGTGATGCTGAATGCCCAGAGCCTGGCCGAGTTGAGCCGCGACGTCTCTCTTGTTCAGCAAAACAAGCAGCGACGCGATCGCGCAAAACACCGCTACCATATACCCTACCGTTCGCGCTATCCTACTTCCCTTGTTCGTGGAACGTTCGCGTGTAATTCGGCTCCGCATACTCGACCTCCTGGAGAGTGGACAATCGTTTCACCGTCAATTCGACGGATGCCCCACGGGCGATCTTGATTCGATGGACGTGCAGATCTTTGTACTCAGTGATCAGCTCAGCACCGTGCTCTTGCAAGATGGCGGCGACGCGATCCTCCGTCACCTCCGGCTTGAACTTCACTAACACCTCCCCCGGCACGAATCGAGGAGTGAGGGCCTGAATAGGACTGGGTTTTTGTGCAGACTCCCTAAGGAGCTCCGGACTCGTGTTTTCACATGCTGCAAGAAAACACAGTGACGCAATGACCATCAGGAATCTCATAATGGCCCTGTTAGAACTTGGGAGGCTCATAGTCTTCACTCCACCTGGTCAAACCAGTTTCTCGCCGGCCGAGTTTTGAGGGGGGGCATAGGATACATCGATTCCTAGGGGAGGCGTCCATACCTATTTTTAGTAGGGATAAACATCTCTGACGTTCCCGACGAATACGCAATAGCTTGTGGCAATCGAATGAACCATGTTGGCAAGCAGGATAGCCACACGGAGAGATCCATCGCAATACGCCAGATGGCGTATGTGAGCATCGACCAAGCTTTACGCAATCCTGAAGCAAACGCGGATTTGCAGGTCACCTGCCTATCATGGTTTCGTTGTCGGGGAGGATCTTCGGAAGCGTGCGTGGCGGGGCGATCACAGATCGGGTTACCTTCCTCATGCGACACCCGTGCGCGAAGGAAATAATCCACGCAAGTCCCGTGACCGGAGGTAGTCGTTTACGCCTAGCCCGGATGAAATGTCAATACCTCTTCCTAGAAACTTGGCCTTGCCTACATTGTCTGACTTGGCTGCCCCAGAAGCATTCCTTCTCTAAGCTCGCCAGAGATAAGAAGAAACACCGCTAATAATAGGAGTATTTCCGATCTGCTGCGTGGTTGCTCCTGGCAAAGAAGTTGCTCCACTTTGTTTCGAGCGCGGAGTAGAATGAAATGTTACGTCCGACTCGGAGGTGCTGCCATGAAGAATCGTGTTGCCCTGCTTCTGGCGTATGGCCTGTGGTTGGTTCTCCTGCCAAATGCTTCACCGGCACAGATAAGTATCATCCAAGGAAGCAACGGGACGAGCGGCACGATTACCGATCTCGGCAATGGCTTTCACATCTACTCCGATTCCCATGGCAACACCGGCACGATCGTGGATCTCGGCGGCGGATTCCAGTCGTACTCTTTCACCGCCCCGCAGGGGCAGACGAAGTCGGGAAACATCACGACTTTTGGCACGCCGGTTCCGCCCAACAACTTGACTCCCGCGCCGGTGCTGCCCTTCAATCCGCATGGCCCTCTGATGCCGCGCGAGCAGGCGGCGCCGGTGGTGCCTTTCACGCCCTCTTCACCAACAACGCCCAGCTCCAGTTTCGGAGCATTTGGTAACAGCGGCGGCCGCTTCGGCCGGTAACGGCGTCGCTCTCACAGCCCGCGCTCCAATCCTCCTATTCGTTGACTCCCCCACACCTTCCGCTAGACTTTGAGAAACCCTGTATGAGTACGCCGCGATCAGCAAGCTGGGGCTGGGTAAGCCACTACCTGTTCGTTGTGCTCCTTGTGCTGCTCCTGGGGGGCGTGCTCGGCAATCTCGCACCGGTCAAACAGGTTACCGTGGGAGCTTTCGGTCTCACGGGGACCCAAGCGGTCCGGCTCTTGAGCGTCGGGGTAAGTCTCCTGCTTTTCTGGTTCCTCGTCCATCGGGTCAGCGACCACCTGGCCGACAATGGGCGCGGTGCCACGTTCCTCCGCGCCATCCTTCGCCCCCTCGCGACGTTCCTCGTGCTGGTGATCGGCAACAAGGTGTTGCAAAACAATGCGGCTCCGCTCCTCGATCAGTTTGGACCCCACCTGTATCAGTGGGGCTTTGTCGGCGGGCTCGGAGCCACCGCTGCCTGGCTGACACTTCAATGGGTCCGTCACCTGGATGGCCTGAAACGCTCCCTGACCGGTCCACACCACGCCTCCGCGCCTGCGCTCAGAACTCAGGCAGCGGACGAGGCCGGAGCCGAACCGGACACGCCCCCGCTCCCGAACCAGGCCCGCGCGGATAGCACGGTCCCTCTCGCCAACTGCGGCGCACCGACCATGTTGGGACGGTACAAGGTCCTGAAGGAACTGGGGCGAGGCGCCATGGGCATCGTCTATCTTGGGAAAGACCCCACAATCCAGCGTTTCGTGGCGATCAAGACGATGCGGCTCGACGAAGCGGACGAGCCGAGCCGGCTCCAAGACGTGAAAACTCGCTTCTTCCGCGAGGCCGAATCGACCGGGCGTCTGTCCCACCCGAACATTGTGACGATCTACGATGCCGGCGAGCAGCAGGGCCTGGGCTACATCGCTATGGAATTTTTGGAAGGGACCACGCTCCGCGACTGGTGTGGGAAAGATCGCCTCCTTCCCGAGCAGCGGGCGATCGACATCGTGATCCAAGTTGCCGAAGCCCTGGACTACGCACATGGCCAAGGTGTCGTGCATCGGGACATCAAGCCGGCGAACATCATGCTCACCAAGGATGGCCGCGTGAAGGTGATGGATTTCGGCATCGCCAAGCTCACCACCTCCATGCGCACCAGGACGACCTCGATCCTCGGGACCCCGAACTACATGTCGCCCGAGCAAATCGCGGGAAAGAGCGTGGACGGCCGCACCGACATCTTCTCGCTCGGGGTGGTGCTGTTCGAGCTTTTGACCGGCAAGAAACCCTTCGACGCGGACAATATTTCCGCGCTGCTGTATAAGATCGCGCACGAACCTCATCCGTCATTGCGTCACGTTCGTTCGGATGTGCATCCCAATATCGAATCGATCGTGAACCAGGCTCTACAAAAAGAACTGCCGCGCCGGTATCGCAAAGCGAGCGAGCTGGCGCACGCGCTTCGTACCTGCTTGCAAGAACGAGCCGCCTGATCGGAGACACATGGCGACGATGCGGACCTGCTATGGCGTGGTATCGGACGTGGGCTTGAAACGGGCCAACAATGAAGACCGGTTCTGCGCGGAGCCGGCGCTCGGCCTGTACGTGGTCTGCGACGGCATGGGTGGACGAAACACCGGCGAAATCGCCAGCGCGCTCGCTATCGAGACCATTCAACAGCACATGCGGGAAGCCGCACGCCGGCCGGACCTGCCGTTGATCGGCGTACACGATCCGGCCTTCTCGCCGCAGGCTAACCGGCTCGCCGCCGCGATCCGCCTCGCCAATCAGATTATTTATGAACAAGCGTCGCAGCGACCCGAGTGTGCCGGCATGGGCACCACCGTCGCCGCCATCTTGATCAGGGATCAGATTCTTTCCATAGCACACGTGGGGGATAGCCGTTTGTATCTGATTCGAAACCACACGATCCAGCCGCTCACGATAGATCACTCTTTGGTGGCCGAACAAGTCCGACAAGGGCTGATACGCACGGATGAGGCCCAGCGATCCTCCCGGAAAAACGTCTTGACCCGCGCCGTTGGCGTCCAGCCGACGGTTGAGGTGGAGCTGGGAGAGATTCCGGTCCGCACCCATGACCTCTTGCTGTTGTGTTCGGATGGGCTGACACACGGGGTGACTTCCTGCGAGATCCTTCAATCGCTCGGCGGATGTGACGACCCTCACACCATGTCTCAACGCCTCGTCGCGATGGCCAATGCCGCCGGTGGCGAGGACAACACGACCGTGATGCTGATCGCCCTGAGCCCGGACCACCAACCTGGCGTGTGGCAACGCATTCGCGATCGCTTCCGGCGTCGCGCGTACCAGCATGCTCACTGAGGAGGAACGACCATGCCCGATGTGACGATGACCGGCCCCATAGTGATTCTGAAGTTACACGAATCCGTCCTCAAAGAAGTGGAGTTGAAGGAACAGCTCACCATCGGCCGCAAAGCCGGCAATGACCTTGTCATCGAGGATCAAGCAGTCTCCGGTCGCCATGCGCGGATCGTCAAAATCCACTCGGTCTATTTTCTCGAGGATTTGAACAGCACGAACGGCACCCACGTGAACGGCCGGAAGATCGACCGGAAGCAGCTCAAAGATACCGACGTGATCACCATCGGCACGCACCGGCTGGTCTTTCGCGACGAAGTCAGGAACGACTCGGTTCCCGTTCGCCCTCTCGCAGCCGATTCCGATCAGACAATGATCGTCACCGGAGCGATTCAATCCGGGCGAGCCGGCACGTGCCGGCAGTCGCCGGTGGTACGGATCGTCTCAGGCCGCACGGATCGGAGCGAATACCCACTCACCAAGCAGTTGTCGATCATCGGCACCCAGGACGACGCCGCGATCAAGCTTACAGGATGGTTCGCGCCGAAGACCGCCGCCATGATAGGCCGGCGCGAAGATGGATGTTTTATCGCGACAGCCGAAGGGGGAAAGATCATCAAGGTGAACGGCCAGGTCGTCACCGGCCAGGTGGATCTGAAAAACGGCGACCTGATCGAAGTCGCCGGGGTGAAGATGTCTTTCTATCTCGACACTCCTGCCAAACCCTGAGAGGCCCGTGACGGTTTGACTTAGCCCGCATTATTCACGAGGGTTCGTGACGAAACCGCCAAGACACCAAGCGAGACGGGCGCGCGGAGCCCTGAAGACCTGAGGCGTACTTGAACAGTACGTCGAAGGTCTGAGGGGCGAGCCCGCCCGCCGGCATGCCGCAAGGCCGCATGCCGGCTTGTCGCAGCGGCGTATCGGCGGTTGCAGTAGAAGCCATCGTGAATAATGCGGGTTAGTTGAGCACGCCGCGCCGCGGCAACGTCCGGTAACATTGCTCCGACACATCCTGCGCGTGCTCTTCAAGGCATTGAAGAATGCGGCCAGGCCCAGGCGGCACATTCCGGCAAAATCGTCTCACATCCGCCTCGCAGGCCGCCCTCATGCGCTGCGCCTCCTCTTTGACACGCACCATACGATCCTGCGCGACACGCTGACAGACGGCCGACAAATGGCGCCCTTTGTTCTGGAGGCACCGGCGGCGGTCGCCGCCCGGACCACCTTCCGGACAGAGCTGCTCCACTTCCGCCTGACACTTAAGTTCAACGCTGGCTGAAATCGGCGCAGGCTCGACCTTGGGAATCTCAGCGATAGAGACTTCGGGTGCCGGCGCCGGTGATTCTACGACCGGCGGTGACGGAGGCGCGGGCAGGGTGGACAGGCCCGAAGACGGTTGCGGCGCTGGGGACTTCTCCTGCCTCGGCAGATTCAGTACCACCGTCCCCCAGACCACACCAAGGACGACGAGAGTCAAAAGCCCGACAACCAAAGACACGCCGGTTCGCATGGGTCCCGCTCCGGACATACACACCTACGAAAGACGATTCAACCCGCCGACACGCCAAGACCACCTTATCGAAAGGGAGCGCGAGAGGAAGGCCGGCACGGTCTCTCAGTTTTCCGGCGCTTCGACGATGTGATTTTCGAAGCGCGTGCACCCTTCGGCGAGGAGCCGGTTGGTGAGCATTTCGCCCGGCCACTCGATGGGTAGGTCGGCGGTGAAGACCCAGACATCCGGAGAAGTCCAGACCGGGCCATGATCTTCGGGGAGCTCAGGGTCGAAGAGATCCGTCCAAACCGGCATGTAGACGCCGTTTCCGCACTGCGTGTGGAGATGCACGATCGTCCTCGCCCTCACGAGCGGATCGAGATCCCGCCACACGGCCGCCGTTTCATCCGCCAAACGATGGAGCCGCACGGCATTCTGCGCATCGAACACGGCGTAGGCTGCGTACACGGGCGCATCCAACATGTCCGGTGCCAGCGCCAGGTCCACGCATTGCTCGACCAGTTCTTCAAGCAAGGCGCGGCGGTGACGATCTTCGAGGGATTCGGGCAAACTAGGATCCGGCGCCCCGATCAACTGGAAAATCAAATAGGCCGTGTTCTCGACAGGTGGGTAGAGACGCGCGGCGATCGGCTGCGGCCGCTGAGAGTCCGCAATAGCCGCCAAGTGATCGTTCAGCGACTGAAGCGAGAACAATTCGAGCGTGGCGTCGGTGAGCAGCCGAGGTTCGACGCGGACGACCGTGCCGGCCGGGAGCCTGAGATGGCGATGCAGGACGTCGGCGGTCGCGACAGGATCGATCTTGAGACTGAGCGGTTGGCTCAGATTCGCTTGCAGCGGCAACTCGAGCGCCGCAATCACGGCATAGGCCGGCTTTTCATCGGCCGGTCCATCGAGCACGATGGAGCACGCGGCCTCTGCGAGGAGATCGAACATCCATTCCGCCATCTCCTCGTCCAGCGCAGCCAGCACGGTCAACAGATCGTGCTCGCGGCCCTGTTCGAGAAACGCTTGGAGCGTGTCGATCGCTGCGTCGGTGTCGCCGTGGTCGTGCCGGCGCGCATTGATCAGATGAATCAGATCGCGTGTCAACGGATCGGGCCTAGACCAGCTCAACATTCTGTCGTCCTCGCTCCGTTCGAATATCCGGCTATTAGAGAGCCTGCCTCACGTTGCAACCATGTTGCCAAACTTTCCACCACGTGGCAAGCATCAAGTCGCATCACAGTCGTCGTGCCTCACTCACCGATCACTTTAACAAGAACTCGCTTGCGGCGACGGCCGTCGAATTCTCCATAAAAGATCTGCTCCCAGGGTCCGAAATCCAATCGGCCTTCGGTGATCGCGACCACCACCTCGCGACCCATGAGTTGCCGTTTGATGTGCGCATCACCATTATCTTCCCCCGTATCGTTGTGCCGATAGGTGGCGCTGTGCGGAGCAAGTCTTTCCAGGAACTCATCATAGTCTTTGAGGAGCCCCGCTTCGTCATCGTTGATATACACGCTGGCGGTAATATGCATGGCGTTGACCAAGACCAGGCCTTCCCTGATTCCGCTCTTTGCGACCGCGGCTGCGACTTGCGGAGTGATATTGATGTAGGCACGGCGAGTCTTCGTGTCGAACCAGAGTTCTTCTCGGTAGGATCGCATGGATGGTCCATGTAATGGGGGTCAAATTGTGCCGCAGCCTTTCGGAAGATGCAAGCATCCCCTCCACACCCTCATGACGCGGTGAGGATGACGGTCCTCCGTGGTGCTGGACAAATGGCTGCCTTATAATGGAAATTAATCGAACCCGAGACTCTCCGATGCCGACCGACCGCCGCCAGCCGCCACGCCTGTCAGCCAACGCCCTCACGGTGCTTCGCCGGCGCTATCTCGCCAAGAATCTCCGGGGTCGTACGGTGGAAACGCCAGCACAAGCCTTTTGGCGCGTGGCTAAGAACATCGCACAAGCCGAACAACTCTATCCCCCGAAGACGAGACTCCGTGATGCGGCGGCGCGCTTCTATGCGCTCATGAGCGGGCTGGACTTTCTGCCGAATTCGCCCACCCTCATGAATGCAGGCCGCCCCCTCCAGCAACTTTCGGCCTGTTTCGTGCTGCCCGTCGAGGATTCCTTGGAGTCCATCTTCGACGCGATCAAACATCAGGCCTTGATCCATCAGTCCGGCGGAGGGACGGGGTTTTCGTTCAGCCACTTGCGTCCCAAGGACGATCGCGTTGCCTCCACCAGCGGCGTCGCCTCCGGCCCCGTGACCTTTATGCGGATTTTCAATACCGCCACCGACGTGATCAAACAAGGCGGCACCAGGCGCGGCGCCAACATGGGCATCTTGCGGATCGACCATCCGGACATCCTCGATTTCATCTCGATCAAAGAGAATCCGCGCGAGATGACGAATTTCAACCTGTCGGTCGCCGTCACCGATTCATTCATGCGGGCATTGGAAGGCCGCCGGGCGTATCCGCTCATCAATCCTCGCACCCGGCGCGCCGTCGGTCGTCTGCCGGCCGACCTCGTATTCGATCGCCTGGTGGAAGCGGCGTGGCGCAGCGGCGAGCCCGGACTTGTCTTTCTGGATACGATCAATCGAGCCAACCCAACTCCTCATCTGGGCTCCATCGAAGCGACGAATCCCTGCGGCGAGCAACCGCTGCTTCCTCATGAGTCCTGCACGCTCGGCTCCATCAATGTCGCGCATTTCGTCAGCGGTTCTCCCCAAGCCCGGTCCATCGATTACGATCGCCTCGCGGAAGTCATTCCTCTGGCCGTTCGCTTCCTCGACAACGTGATCGATATGAATCACTACCCACTTCCCGGCATCGAACGAATGACCAAGTCCACGCGCAAGATCGGACTGGGAGTCATGGGATTCGCGGATCTGCTGATCCAGCTCTCCATTCCCTATGACACGGACGCTGCGCTCAAGATCGGTGAGGAACTGATGCGCTTTATCCAGAAGCAGGCACACTCGGCCTCAGCCGAGTTGGCACGCGCCCGTGGCGTGTTTCCGGCTTTCAAGGGAAGCCGGCTCGAGGCGGCGCGGCGCCGCCTCCGCAATGCCACGGTGACGACCATCGCGCCTACCGGCACGATCAGCATCATCGCGGACTGTTCGCCTGGAATCGAGCCCTTGTACGGTGTCAGTTTCACACGAACCGTCATGGAAGACGTCCGCCTGCCCACAATCCATCCTGAGTTTCTGCGCTGCGCAAAACATGCCGGCATCCACTCGGACAAGCTCATTCAACGGCTGGCGGCTGATGTGTCGATCCAACACCTGCATGACCTCCCGCAGGACTTGCGGCGTTTGTTCGTCACGGCGCAGGACATTTCCGCCGAACAGCACGTGCGGATGCAGGCCGTGTTCCAACATTACAGCGACAGCGGCGTCTCCAAAACGATCAATCTCCCGCCGACCGCCACTGCAGCCGACGTCGCTGCCGCATTTCGGCTCGCCTACCGTCTTGGCTGCAAAGGGATCACGGTGTTTCGATCCGGCAGCCGGGACAGGCAAGTCCTGTCCTGTTCACAAATCCAGTACTGTTGATATGAGTTGCAAGAATTGACAGTGCCAACCGATGGTGGTAAGTACTCGCCGGTATCTCCGGTGTTCTCTACCGTTCAGCAGGGAGGTCTGGGATGCATACGTCTGCGGCAATGTCGGTATCGACAGGGAGCCGACTGGATTGGACGCTCCTCTTCGCTCGCGAACCTGAGCCGGACGTCGAGTTCACGGAGGAGGAGCTGGAGGAATCTGCCAATTCTCGATCGTCCTCTCCGAAAACTCCCAAACGTTCCGGTGGACGTCCCCTCCTTTGGGTGCTGCTGCTCGTGCTCGCCGGAGGCGCGGCGTACTTGTCCATGGAACCTGACATGCTCATGGGCCTGCTGAGCCCGATCCTGGGTGAATCTACCCCGCAGCCACAGGTTGCGAAACCGCCGTCGAGACCCGGCGATCTAAAGACAGTGTCCCCAGCCGCAGCTCCGGCTCCGGCTCCAGTTCCTTCATCCACCCCTACAGTTCAAGTTCCCTCTCCACCTCCTCCACCGATGGCACCGACACCTGCCCCGGCCGGCATGGCCCAACAGACAACGACATCGCCCGCCCCCCCTGCTCCGCTTTTTGGAGAAAGCCAGCGGGTGACGGTTGTCCTCGATCCGAACAGCCCCGGCGATTCTATTACCCTCTCGCTGGATGCGTCGGGGACGCAGCCCGGCCCCACGATCCGTCCCGGCATGACCTTGATCGTATTGGACGGCGAGCTCTCCAACAACTCATGGGTCTATGCTGTTCGGGCTGAGGACGGTTCCAAAGGATGGGTCGCAGAGAAACGGCTGCGGCTCAAATTCTAGCGCACATTGATCGTACTCCCCTTGCTTCTTCTTCTCGCCTCGATGTCACTGCGCCGGGGTGAAGCCGCTTCCTATGGTATAATGCGCCGCCTGTGGCTACTTTGCGCGCGATCATATTCGATTTTGACGGCGTGATCGCCGATACCGAACCATTGCACTTCGCCGGTCTTCGCGAGGTCCTTGGTGAGCAGGGCATCGTGCTGACCGAAGCGGAGTACTATGCACAGTATCTCGGCTATGACGACAAAGGCTGTTTCGCGGCCGCCCTTTCGGCTCATGATCGACCCACTTCACCCGCGCTGATCGATGCATTAGTCGCCCGCAAGGCAAAGGTTTATCTCGCATCGATTCAACGCCATCTGGTCATCTTTCCCGGCGTGCGTGAATTCGTACGCGACGCCGCCGGCCGATATCCGTTGGCGATCGCCTCCGGGGCGCTGCGACACGAGATCGAACTGATTTTAGACTGTGCCGGCATTCGCAAGGAATTTCAGCACATCACCAGCTCTGAGGACGTCACGAACGGCAAACCGGATCCGCAAGGATTTCTCCACGCATTGGCTGCGCTCAATCGTCGCCATCCAGGGAAAACCATCCTGCCGGCAGATTGCCTGGTCATTGAAGACTCGATTCCCGGCATTCGAGGCGCCCACGCTGCCGGCATGAAAGTCCTGGCAGTGGCGAACACGCACACCGTTCAAGATCTGCATGAAGCCGATACCATTGCCCATTCCTTGGAGCAGGTCCGATTGCCTGAACTGCGCGACCGGATGTGGGGATAAAAAACGTCAACGGTCGATGGTCAACGTCATCTGAACCTCTCAAGCCACTATATCCATGAACCTCGCCGATGCCCAGGCCTACTGTACCGCCGTCACGAAACGGAGCGGCAGCAACTTCTACTACTCGTTCCTCTTCTTGCCGAAACCGCGCCGAGACGCGATGTACACCATCTATGCCTTCTGCAAAGAAGTCGACAGCGCGGTCGATGAGCCCCCGCCGGGCAGCGCTCCCCAAGATCAACTTCGCCGATGGCGCGCGGAGCTCGACGCCGCCTATCACGGCACGCCGGCATCTCCGGTGACGATCAGCCTGGCCGATCACGCCAACCGTCTCGCCATCCCGCAGGAGTATTTTTCTGAACTGATCAACGGTGTGGAAATGGATCTCACCACTCCGCGATACGCCACGTTCCATGACCTCTCGCTTTACTGTTACCGTGTCGCCTCGGTGGTGGGCCTCATTTGCCTGCATATCTTCGGGACCACCTCGGCGCGCGCACGCGAGTATGCCATCAACCTCGGCATGGCGTTTCAGCTCACGAATATTTTGCGCGACGTCGGAAACGATGCCGAGCGGGGCCGGATCTACCTCCCGCAAGAAGATCTGGCCCGCTTTCAGTGCAGCGAGAAAGAACTCCTGCGACGAAAACTGTCGCCGCAGTTCGTCGAGCTTATGCGCTTCGAGTCCGCCCGTGCTCACAGTTTTTACGCCCACGCGCGCGAAGCCCTGCAAGCCTTACCGGCACAAGAACGGCGTGCCCTCGCGGTCGCCGAAATCATGCGAGGGGTTTACAGCCGCATCCTGCGCCATATCGATCGGTCCGGGTACAATGTCTTTGGCTCCCGCCTCACACTCTCGATGCCGCATCGACTGACGGTGGCGCTGGGAGTCTGGCTGCGCGAGCGTCTGCTTGCGACCTTCTCATGAACCGGACTGTCTTGATCGTCGGCGGCGGCATGGCCGGCATGACCGCCGCACTGCGGCTTTCTGCGCAGGGATATCACATCACGATAATCGACTCGGCCCCCCGTCTGGGTGGACGACTAGCCGAAACCGAAGATATTCCGTTTATCCTGTTCAGGTGCCACACTGCAACGTGGTCGCTTCTGGAATGGTTGGGAACCGCGGCGGAGATCCGCCGCGATCCTCCGTGCCCACTAGAATTCCTTTTGGCCGACGGACGACTGACTCGTCCGTCCTTGGGTCGTCTGCCCGCCCCCTTTCATATTGTCAGGTTACTCCTCGGCTTTCGAGGATTGCCGTGGAGGGACCGTTGGCATCTTCTCAACTTTCTCGAACGGGCCTGGGAAAACGCAACCCCGCTTCCGTCCGATCTGGAGAGCCGCACCGCAGAGGAATGGCTCACGGACATCAACCAATCCTCGACCGCCCGCGACAGCTTGTGGGCTCCCCTCTCCCGATTCTTCCTTGGAGGCGGCCTCCAACACGTGTCGGCCGGCATGTTGACCGGCATGCTCCGCCGCCATTATCTGACACAGCCAAAACACGCAACGATGTTCCTTCCATCTGTACCGATCAAGAGACTCATACTCGACCCAGCTTTCCAACAGTTGACCCACGCGGGTGTACGATTCCGACTCGGCAGCGCGGCCACACAGTTCCATTTCAATCGCGAGCGGGTCGCCGGCGTCCGGCTGCAAGACGGCTCGACGCTCACTGCCGACTGGTATATCGCTGCCTTGCCATATGACCGCCTCCAGCCCTTGCTTCCCGAGCGGATCATGACCCACTACGCCACATTCGAGCACCTCGCCCGCTTACAGTCTGTACCGAGTCTCACGGCGCAATTCCATGGGAGCACCCCGGTCCAGGCTCCTCGGATCATCATGCTGGTTAATCGAACCTTTCATTGGCTTGCCGTCAGGCCCTCGCTATCGCCCGGCACCGGAAACACGCTGATCACGTTGATGTATGTCGGCGTGGGTGAACGGCTGACTCAGCCCGATGAGCACATTCTCCTTGCGGCCCAACGCGACCTCGCTGCGGTAGATGCTTCCCTGGGACATGCCTCACATGGGGAATGGCGCATTGTGCGACATCCCAATGCTTTCCTCTCGATGGAACCAGGCAGTCGCCCCTATCGCCCTTTGCAGCAGACCCCATTCGAAAATCTCTTGTTGGCTGGTGACTGGACTGAGACCGGCTGGCCCTCGTCCATGGAAGGCGCCGTGCTGAGCGGCAACCGATGCGCAGAACTCATCGCCACATCGGCCGCGAGAGACGCTGTCGCACTGACGACAACGGAGACGGGCCGCACGAACAACTAACCAGGGTTAAAGCCGGTTTTTGACCGGTTGACAACGTCCCCTCCCCTGCCTAAGATGCCCTCCCATCCAAATCTATTGCGACCCCATGCATACGACGCTCACCCCGCTTCAGGAACTCGCCAAATCCCTGCACAATTGTCAACGGTGTAAGCTGGCAAAGCTCGGTCGGACCCGGGTCGTGTTTGGAGTGGGGAATCCTCACGCCACCATCATGTTCGTGGGGGAAGCGCCCGGCTTCAACGAAGATCAACAGGGGGAGCCGTTCGTCGGGGCTGCGGGGAAACTACTCAACGACTTGCTGCAGTCGGCTGGATTGTCACGATCTGAAATTTACATCGCCAACGTCATCAAGTGCCGGCCACCGGGCAACCGTGACCCGGAACCGGATGAAGTCGAGACCTGCAAACCGTTCCTGATGCAGCAGATCGACATGATTCGTCCGAAGCTGGTCTGTACCTTGGGAAACTGGGCCACCCAGACGCTGTTGGAACGAAAGGTCGGGATTACCAAAGTTCGCGGGCAGGCCTTTTATCTGAAGCACTTCGTCCTCTTCCCCTTGTTCCATCCCGCTGCCGCCCTCCACCAAGGAGGGCTCATCGAGCCTTTACGGGAAGACTTCAAGAAGCTGAAGGAGTTCCTGGATCGCCACAGCCGTGAACAACCGCCAGCCGAAGGACAATCGCCACCTGCCGGACGAGCGCTCCATCTGGAACCTCCACTACAGCCGCATCAAATGGATCTTTTCGGATCCTGAGGCTGCCTTCATCCCCGTCACAGAGACTTTTCTCTCACGATTTGGTGGCTGCCTTCTCTTCATCCTGCGTTCCAGCTACTCCTTCGTCCGACGCCCCGCCTTCTGCTTTCCCTTCCGGTTCTTCAAACCACGACACCAGCATGTCTTCCCACCAGGTATCGTCCACCTCAGCGCCCGGATCCACACCGAGAAACGCCACGTCGTCTTCTGTCACAGACCGGCCGACCAGGTTGGGCTGATGCTTGGCTCGCTCAATGACCTCTCTGGTCGCATAGCCACCGACGATCCACGAGTCGGGATCAGCCCGATGCGACTTATACGCCTTGAGTTCCAGCTTCAGGTACATAAAGATCTGCCGCTGCAGCTCATCGCCCACGCCGGATTGCGGCAGGCTTAAAGTCTTTTCGATCTTCTTGCGCCACCGCCGGTCGTCGTACCGCGACGTAATCAATTGGAGCATCCGTTTCCCATCATCCTGATTTAGAGCCATGTATTGTTCTCTCTCTTTCCCTCAGCGAACGATTGACATGTTCCGAAAATGCTCCAGCGTCTGTATGCTGTCGAATCGGGCGGTCGAGGGGAATTATCTCGACCGCCCCCCTCCGTTCACCCTTCTCCGGTTCGACGGGTGGCCCGACTGTCCTTCACTGCGCGCGTCCACCGAGCACTTCCGAATGCGGGGTGCGCGAGCACAAGGGCGGCCGGACCACCCTCCCCTTTTCACGCCAGATGTTTCCTGAAGAAGGCCAGCGTTCGCCCCCACGCGTCTTTGGCTTCCGCGGGCTTGTACACATCTTTCCGCGTATCGTTGAAGAACGCGTGCGGCGCACCAGGATAGGTCTTGATCTCGCCGGCCTTGCGGTATTTCTTCAGCGCCGTCGCCAGTCGCTGTACATCGGCCTTGGTAATCCACCCGTCGTCTTCCCCATAGATATACAAGACCGGACAGGCGAGCTGCTGGAGTGGCGTGTCGGGGTTCGGCACCTGACCATAGAAGGGAACGGCTGCTTTGATGTCGGCAGTCGTACAAGGCAACATCAATGCATACGACCCCCCCATGCAAAAGCCTGTTACGCCGATCCGGCCCGCATCTATGTCCGAAACGGTTTTTGCGTATGCCACTGTGGCTCTCAGATCTTTCAACCCATCTTCCAATTTGAGTGCATTCATCAACTGACCGGCTTCGTTCGGATTCGTCGTGATCCTGTTCCCCAACCGCGAGTACAGGTCCGGGGCAATCGCGATATAACCCTCCTTGGCGTACCGCTGGGCGATATCTTTGACATGATCGTTCAGGCCCCACCATTCCTGGACCACGATGATCGCCGGCCGCTTCTCTCTGGTCTGCGGACCAGCCAGATACGCCCGAACGGTCACGCCTTCGCTGGGATACTGCACCATCATATCTTTGATCGATTCGGCCATAGAAGCCTCCTTCATCTCCGCAGTCAGCTTCCCGCGATCATCATTTCGCCGATCTTGATAGTCGGACTGGCAATGCGCCCGCGGAAGACGAGGTCGCTGCCGACCATCTCGATGTCCGCATACATCTGCTTGAGATTGCCGGCAATCGTGATCTCTTCGACCGGGTAGGCCAGCTCGCCGTTCTTGATCCAGAACCCACAGGCCCCGCGCGAATAATCGCCCGTCACCATGTTAATCCCGAAGCCGATCAACTCGGTGACATAGAGGCCGTCCTTCACGGAACCGATGATCTCTGCCGATGTGGCGGTGCCAGGAACCAAATAGAAATTCGTTGGACCGACGGACGGGCTTTCCCCGACGCTACGAGAGGCATTCCCGGTCGACGCGAGGCCCAGCTTTCGTCCAGAGTACGTATCCAGTAAGTAGCTGCGCAACACACCCCGATCGACCACGGTGGTCTTACCGGTGGCCAACCCCTCGCCGTCAAAGGGACGCGACCCAAGCCCCCCGACCATCCGTCCGTCGTCATAAATGGTCACGAAGTCCGGCGCGAGCGGCTTGTCCAATTGTCCGACGAGGAACGACGCTCCCTTGTACAGCGAATAACCAGATACCGCTGCGCACAAATTGCCCAGCAGACTGGCTGCCGTCTCCTGGTCGAACACGACAGGGGCGCGACGAGTCGAGACCTTTCTCGCGCCGAGCCGTCGAATAGTCCGTCGCGCCGCTTCTTCCCCGATCGATTCCGGGCCATCGAGTTTCGAGAACTTCCGCTGCACACCATACCAGGCGTCTCGTTGCATCGACCCGCCTTCCGGTGAAACCGCCACCGGCGACACCGACAAGGAGAAGCTCGAGCTTCGATACTCACCGACAAATCCGTGACTGTTTCCCAAGGTCACGCGCCCGGATGACGCATCGAACTCCGCTCCCTCGGAGTTGGTGACCCGCGGATCAAAGGAGAGGGCCGCGGCCTCCGCGCGCCGCGCCAGCTCGATTTGTCGATCCGTCGGCAAGGTCGTTGGATCGTAGAGGTCCAGATCGGGCGCTTCCGCCGCCATTTGGTCCGGCGCCGGCAAACCGGACATCTCATCTTCCACAACCGCCTTTGCAAGGCGGCAAGTCTCCGCCACAAACCGGTCTAGGGAGTCCGGGGAAAAATCGGAGGTCGACGCACTAGCCGAGCG
Source organism: Nitrospiraceae bacterium (assembly GCA_037442105.1). Classification (GTDB taxonomy): domain Bacteria; phylum Nitrospirota; class Nitrospiria; order Nitrospirales; family Nitrospiraceae; genus JBBIQV01. The sequence continues at coordinate 18,273 of JBBIQV010000016.1, forward strand.
TTTTCCGACGAACACACGCAAGCCTAACCGCTTCTCTTTTGCCTTGGTCAACCGATCGACCGCACCCAGCCGCACCTGAACGGACAGGGTTTCTCCATCGGCGACGATCACATCGGCATCCGACGCACCCCGGCGCTTCGCCCGATCAAGAAGATCCGCCGTAAGTTCAGCCCAATTACGTTCTCCCGCTACAACTTCTTGCATGTTTCTCTATCTCCCACAAGAGCCGGTAGATGCGGCCACCTACTTGAGGAGGGACCGGCGAGGACTGTCTCCACTGCGCGCGTCCACCGAGCACTTCTGAGTGCGGGGTGCGCGAGCACCGAGACAGTCCTCGCCGGTCCCTCCTCACCCTTGCGTTCCTCCTACCGTGATTTCGTTAATCTTAATCGTCGGCAACCCGACACCCACCGGCACCGACTGCCCCTCCTTGCCGCAGGTTCCAATGCCTTCGTCGAGCTTGAGATCATAGCCGACCATCGAAACCTTGGTCAGGATTTCCGGGCCATTGCCGATCAGCGTGGCCCCCTTCACCGGCTTCGTTATCTGTCCATCCTCAATCAGGTAGGCTTCGCTGGCCGAGAACACAAATTTCCCATTGGTGATATCGACCTGGCCTCCGCCGAACGAAGCCGCATAAAGACCGCGCTTTACGGATCCGATGATATCCAGCGGGTCCGACTCCCCGGCCAGCATGAAAGTATTCGTCATGCGGGGCAGGACCACGCTTTGATAACTCTCCCGCCGACCGTTGCCCGTAAGCGGGATGCCCATCAATCGCGCATTGAGCGAATCTGTAAGATAGCACCTGAGAATGCCTTGCTCGATCAGCACAGTGCGGCTCGTCGGAGTCCCCTCATCGTCCATATTGAGCGAACCTCGCCGGGACGGCAATGTTCCGTCGTCAACAATTGTGCAGGCTTCCGACGCCACCCGCTTCCCGATGAGATTGGAAAAGGCGGAGGTTTTCTTGCGATTAAAGTCCGCTTCGAGCCCGTGGCCGATTGCTTCGTGAAGGAGTATCCCCGGCCAACCTCCGGCTAATACCACCGGCATGATGCCGGCCGGCGCATCGACGGCACTGAGATTAAGGACGGCCTGTCTTGCCGCCTCCCTGGCATAGCTCAGATAACGGCCCCCCTCCTTATAAAACTCGAATCCGATCCGCCCTCCCCCGCCAAACGTTCCGATCTGCCGGTTCCCTTTCTCCTCTGCAATACAGGTGACCTGCAGGCGCGAGAGAGGTTGCAGATCTCCCACCAGACGGCCCTCCGAGGTGGCAACCACGACAACCTTATACTCCGTGTTGAAGGAAGCCATGACATTCCTGATGCGATGATCGTAGCGCCTGGCTTCCGCGTCGATCTCGTTCAGTAAGGCCACACGGTCTTCTGTGGCCACTTCCGCTTGCGCCCGTTCCACCGGATACAGATTCCTCTTCGGTTGTTCGCGGTGGGTAACCGGCAAAGAGCTTATCCCCTGAGGCGAGTTGGCAATATAACGAGCGGTATCGGCAGCGATTTCCAGATCCTTCTTGGTCAATTCATCGGAATAGGCAAAGCCGGTCTTCTCCCCCGACGTGGCACGAACCCCTACTCCTTGCGAGATACTTTTGGTAGCCCGTTTGACGATTCCTTCCTCCATGGAGACGGACTCTGCCTGCCTGGACTCGAAATATAGATCGGCGTAGTCGACGCCACCAACCTTCACCCGCCCCAATGCGTGGCAGATTTCGCCTTCCGAGACCCCAAAACAAGAGAGTTCTGCCGCCCGTTCTTCAACCATCGATTCGACTCCCTTTCACTTGAGTAACGACGGAGTATAGCTGATTCGTTTCTGCCGGTGCAATGGAACGGTGCGCTCGAACCATCTGCTTTTGCAGGGATTTTTTGAGATAACGTTTGACTTTCATATGCTCTGCCGGTAGACTGCGCTTACCTGCCACATACAACACATCAATAATAAATATAAGGACCGTCACACCCTCCATGGCCAAGAGCCCGATCTTGCATACAGACCACCTTTCAGAAACTGACCTGCTTGCTAAACTGGAACCAGACCTCCTGCCCAAGCACGTGGCAGTCATTATGGACGGCAATGGACGGTGGGCCGAGCTTCGAGGCCTCCCGCGCATAGCCGGGCATCGGGAAGGCATCAAATCTGTCCGGGAGCTGATTACTCTGTCCCTGGAGCTAGGGATTCCGGCGTTGACGATCTATGCCTTCTCCCAAGAAAATTGGAACCGGCCGGCGCAGGAGATCAACGCCTTGATGGGGCTTTTGGAACATTATCTCTCCACAGAACGATCGAGCCTCATTGAACAGGGTGTCCGGTTCCGTACGATCGGTCGCCTGAACACGTTGCCGGCGTCAGCCTACCAGTGGGTGCGAACGACGGAACAGGAAACCGCTCATCTCGACAAGCTCATCTTGACGGTCGCCCTCAGCTACGGGGGGCGATCCGAAATCGTCGAGGCAGTCCGTCTGATCGCAAATGCGGTACAACGAGGCTCACTGCAAGCCGATGATATCGATGAACAGCTCTTCGCCAGTTACTTGATGACCCGCGATCTTCCTGATCCGGATCTCTTGATTCGCACCAGCGGCGAAACTCGCATCAGTAATTTTCTGCTCTGGCAATTAGCCTATACGGAACTGTACTTCACCCCGACCCTGTGGCCGGATTTCCGGCGTCGTGAAGCGCTTCTGGCACTGTTGGAATATCAGCGACGCGAACGGCGATTCGGCCGAGTTCTCAGTACCATGTCCTCCTGATTCCTTTCTGTGGAACCTCGAACGCTTGAGTGTGAAGCAAACGGTCAGCAACCTGCGGGCTCACTGCCCGAGGCTGCTCGCCGGTTCGACATGCGGCGCGTCTATGCGACCATCGTCTTTATTCCGTTGTTTTACGGGCTCGTGCGGTATCTCCCGCCGTTCGCCTTCTTCTTACTCGTGCTTGCTGCCGGCACCGTCGCGCTGGGCGAGTTCTATCGGCTGTACTTTCGGGACAGGAGCCTTTTGCCGACCACCGCAGGAGGATTCGTCGGGCTGAGCTTGCTCTTGTCCGGTGCACAATGGCCGGACCTGTTGCCGGAACGGGCCTTTCTGCTGGCGGCGCTCTTACTCATACTCCTTACTCCTCTTGTCCTCCAAACCGACATCCGCCGAAGCTTGATCGATAGCGCCGTGTTGGTCTTCGGCATCCTGTACATCGGCCTGACATTGAGCTATCTCCCACTCACGCGATCGCTAACAGGTGGCGCGTTTTTGATCTTCTTTCTCATCCTGATCACCTGGACCGGCGATACCGGCGCCTATTATACGGGCACCCTCTGTGGCCGACATCGGCTCGCCCCGCGCATCAGTCCGAAAAAGACTGTTGAAGGTCTCATCGGGGGACTTATTGCGTCGGTGATGATGGCACACGTAGCCAGAATCTGGTTCGTCCCGGCGTTTAGTTCGCTGGACTGCTGGATGCTTGGCACCCTCTTAACCGTCGCCGGTGTGATGGGAGACCTGGCGGAGTCTCTTCTCAAACGAAGTGCGGGCGTGAAGGATTCGGGCGGACTTATTCCCGGTCATGGAGGCATGCTGGACCGAATCGACAGTCTCTTGTTTACGGGACCGGCCTTCTACTACTATGTCATGCTGGTCAAATCGTAAGGCGCAATGGGCGCTACGTAATGCGAGAGTATCGTCCGACATTTCACGCCTAACGAAATCGAGTGGAGATGCCATGAAGCGAATCGTGATTCTCGGTTCCACCGGCTCAATCGGCACCAATACCCTGGATATCGTCGATCGCTTTCCCGGCACGTTTCACGTTGTCGGCCTCACAGCCGGCTCCAACGATGAAAAACTCGAGGACCAGATCCGCAGATATCAGCCGGCCCTTGTGGCCCTCGCCGATGAGGCCGCTGCCGCTCGGCTCCGCAAGCGTTGCGCAAGCTTGCCGGTCGAGATCTTCTCCGGCCCAACAGGCGTCGCCCAGGTCGCACGTGCGGCAGAAGCTTCGTTGGTCATCTCGGCGATCGTCGGGGGCGCAGGGTTGCTACCCACTCTGGCAGCGATCAAGTCCGGAAAGCACATCGCCCTCGCGAACAAAGAACCGATGGTCATGGCCGGCAAGCTCATGCAGGAGGAAGCCGGGAAACATGGCGTGCGGGTTTTCCCGGTAGACAGCGAACACAGCGCCATCTTTCAGTCCTTGGAAGGACACCGGCGCAAGGATGTCCGCCGGCTCATCCTCACAGCCTCCGGCGGTCCGCTCTGGGACTATACACGCGAGGCGCTCCACAATGTGAAACCTGAGCGTGCTTTGCAGCATCCGAATTGGAAAATGGGGGCTAAGATCACGATCGACTCGGCGACCTTGATGAACAAGGGGCTGGAAGTTGTGGAAGCCCGTTGGCTGTTCGACATTCCGGAAGCGCGGATCGACGTCCTGATCCATCGCGAGAGTATCATCCACTCTTTGGTAGAATATGAGGACCGGTCGGTGATCGCACAACTGGGCCTGCCGGATATGCGGACACCGATTTCATATGCCATGCGCTATCCGGAACGGATGCCCTTGGATTTGCCGTCATTGGATCTTGTGGCCGTGGGAAAACTGACGTTTTTTGAGCCGGACCACGACCGCTTCCCGTGCCTACGGTTGGGATACGACTCACTGCGTATCGGTGGCACCATGCCCGCCGTCATGAATGCCGCCAACGAGATCGCCGTGGAGGCTTACCTTCAGGAGGGAATTCGGTTTACCGACATTCCCGAGATCATCCGCAACACCATGGATGCCCACCAAGCACAACCGGTCGAGTCCATCGAGGACGCCCTCGAAGCCGACCGGTGGGCGAGAGAGAAAGCCGATTCGCTGGTCCATGCGCTGGCACGATAACAAAACCAATGTCCAAACGCCATCAAGCCATAATGTCGAACGCCTTTCTTTCCCCGAACATTTCGGCTTTCAGACTTGATGGCCTGATGACGAGTTCTTAAGGAGACGATACCGTGTTTTCATCGTTCGTCTGGGCTCCCGACACCGTGTGGCTTATCCTTCAGAAGGTATGGTGGTTTCTGGTCGTCCTCGGCGTGTTGGTTGCATTCCACGAACTCGGCCATTTCTTGGCGGCCCGCTGGGTAGGTGTGCGGGTTCTCAAGTTCTCACTCGGCTTTGGCCCGAAACTGTTCGGCCGGCAAATCGGCGAGACCGAATATCTCGTCTCGGCGGTCCCGCTGGGCGGGTATGTGAAGTTGTTCGGAGAAGAGGAAGCCGATGCGGTCACCGCGGAGGATCGCCAACGCTCATTCGCCCACAAGCCTCTTCTCAACAAGATGCTCGTCGTGGCGGCGGGACCGGGATTTAACTTCCTCTTGACCTACCTCATCTATACGACCTGCCTGGCGATCGGGCTGGCCTTGCCGGTGCCGACCGTCAAAGAAATCGTCTCCGAGATCGAGGCCGTCCTTCCCGGATCGCCGGCTGATCTGGCAGGGATCAAACCGGGTGACCGTATCCTTCGCGTCAACGACCAGGATATTTCCACCAACACAGAGTTGCTCGACATGATCGACAAGAGCAACGGCAAACAGCTCACGCTGGATATTCGCCGCGGAGAGCAAATCAAAACGTTGTTCGCCACTCCTACGGCAACACCCGGTCCGGAGAACGGCAAGCCCGTGTACCGCCTCGGCATTGAGGAGCGCGCGCCTTTCATCACCGCCGTGATGGCGGGCTCTCGTGCCAAGGATGCCGGGTTCAAGGAAGGCGACAGAGTCATCCGCATCAACGGACAAGAGATCCGCACGTGGTCTCAGATGACCGGGATCGTGCGGGACAACGCCAACCGTCCCCTACAGGTCGATGTGTTGCGCGGGGGACAGGTCGTTTCTCTGACCGTGACCCCGGCGGTGGAAAGGACCACGATCGACGGGAAACCGGCTGAGATCGGAAAAATCGGGGTATCGGCACAGAGTCGCTCCATCATCCAGACATCGAATCCGCTCCTTGCTCCACTGCTCGGCTTGCAAGCCACGTGGGGATGGACCGAGTTGACCGTCGTCGGCATCTACAAAATGGTCGTGGGGGACATCTCCAGCAAGAACATCGGCGGGCCGTTGACCATCGCCAAAATTTCCGGTGAGGCCGCAGAGCAAGGCGCCTCCAGCGTGATTTTCCTCATTGCCATTCTGAGCATCAACCTCGGCGTCTTGAACCTCCTCCCTATTCCCATCCTGGACGGAGGACATTTGCTGTTCTTTGCGATCGAAGGCATTCTTCGCAAACCCCTCGGGGAACGACAGCGGGAATTGGCGCAGCAGGTCGGTCTGCTTCTGCTCGTCGGTATTATGATCTTCGCGTTTTGGAATGACCTTGAACGCCTCTTCATCCGTTAAAACATCGCCCACGGCCTGATGCGCACATCTCAGCTCCTCATCCCCACACTACGCGAAGATCCCGGCGAAGCCGAAACGGTCAGCCACCGGCTCATGCTCCGAGCGGGGCTGATACGGAAAGTCGCCGCTGGAATCTATACCTATCTTCCCCTCGGACTGCGGGTCATTCGCAAGATCGAGCAGATTATCCGGGAGGAAATGAACCGGGCAGGCGCTCAGGAATTGCTCATGCCTATTGCCTCCCCGGCGGAGTTGTGGCGAGAAACAGGACGGTGGGACTATTATGGCAGGGAACTCCTGAGGTTCAAAGACCGGCACGAACGCGATTTCTGTCTGGGCCCTACGCACGAGGAAGTCATCACCGACCTCTTCCGGCGGGAAGTCCGGTCGTACCGCCAGCTCCCGCTGAATTTCTACCAGATTCAGACGAAGTTCCGGGATGAGATCCGTCCGCGCTTCGGTTTAATGCGTGGCCGCGAGTTCATCATGAAAGACGCGTACAGCTTCGACAAAGACGAGGCAGGCGCGCAGCTCAGTTACCAAAAAATGTACGACGCCTATCACCGGATTTTCACCCGATGCGGCTTGACCTTTCGCGCCGTCGAGGCCGACACGGGGTTGATCGGCGGCACCTCTTCTCACGAGTTCATGGTGCTGGCCGACACCGGGGAAGAAACCATCGTCTATAGCGGAGAAGGCACCTACGCCGCCAACGTGGAGCGTGCAGAAGTACTGCCGCCAACGGACATAGAAAGCGACCAGCCGCGCCCCTTGCATACGGTCTCTACGCCGAACAGCCGCACCGTCGAAGAGGTCACGGCGTTTCTCAACATCGCGTTCCAACGTCTGGTCAAGACCCTCCTGTACACCACAAAAAAGGAGACGATCGCGGTGTTGATCCGCGGCGACCATGATGTCAACGAAATCAAGCTCAAACGGCTTCTCGGTGTGACGAACATTGAACTGGCCGCTCCCGAAGTTGTGCGGAAGTTGACCGGCGCGCCGGTCGGATTCGCCGGTCCGATCGGATTGCAGGGAACCAGAATTCTCGCCGACCACGCCGTCAAAGCCATGCGCAATTTTGTGGTCGGCGGGAACAAAGCCGATACCCACTACCGCGACGCGAATTGGGACCGGGACTTCCAGGTCGAGCAATTTGCGGATCTCCGCAATGCCCGTGCAGGAGACCCCTCGCCTCGCCACGACGGCACCTTGAAGGTCGCCAAGGGCATCGAAGTCGGCCACGTATTCATGCTCGGCGCCAAGTACAGTAAGGCCATGAATGCTACCTTCCTGGATCCCCAAGGCCGGGAACAGCTCGCAGTGATGGGATGCTACGGGATCGGCGTCGGGCGCACAGCGGCCTCCGCGATTGAGCAGAACCACGACCCGAAAGGCATTATCTGGCCCCTGCCCATCGCGCCGTTTCACGTGCATCTCTTGCCGCTCGGCGCCTCAGCCAAGGTGGCTGAGCTTACCCGGTCTCTGTATCATTCGTTGACGGCGGCGGGCATAGAAGTCCTGTGGGACGACCGCGAGGAGCGGGCCGGAGTCAAGTTCAATGACGCGGACTTGATCGGCGCGCCATTTCAGCTCGTGCTGGGAGAAAAGGCGCTCGCACAGGGAATGATCGAACTCAAGACTCGACGAAACGGAACCGTTGCTCGCCTGGCACCTGACCAAGTTATGGCTTATGTCGCCAGTGCGGTCAGCCAGGCGACCAATCAGGCTTGACGCAGTGACAGCCGCCGCTCCTTCCACCATCATTAGACCCGATCTCCTCGTTCCCTTCCGCTGAAGGGCCCAACGCCATGCCACTACCGGCACCCCTCGCGTAGACTCGGACACGATCAGGAACTCTTCGGACCAGCCGGACACAAAAGCGCGTTTCCCTTGCCTTCACAGGGAGTTGAGCTACACTGAAGCACGGTTGTTCCACCTGATGATCCTGAGCCTGTACCCTCTTCTTCCCAGCGCCGTGCATTGAGACGAAGCGGCCAGACTTATCCGGGGCGACTGTTTTGATGCAAACCAAGGCGGGCTCCCAAAACCTGCACGATCTCCAGCAGAAGATCGAGTACGCCGAGCATGTCAAACGCATCACGAACCAAATCCACGCGGCCAGCGACATCGATCAAATCCTGCTCGATTTGCACAATGACTTACTCAGCCTGTTCGACGCGGAAGAAATGACGATCTACGCCGTCGACCCTGAAAAGAAGGAAATCTACTCCAAGACTCCTGACATCGACACCATACAAGTCATTCGCGTCCCCATCAGTGAAGAAAGTCTGGCAGGATTCAGTGCCAAATACCTTCGGCCGGTAAACATCGCTGATGCCTACAACCAGGCCGAGTTGTCGAGCATCCATCCTTCGCTCACCCATAACCACTCCTTCGATAAAAAAACCGGCTTCAGAACGAAGCAGGTACTCACCTATCCGATCGTTGCCGACAACAAGTACCTGATGGGCGTCTTGCAACTGTTGAACAAGAAGAGCGGAGGGCACTTTACCCGCAAGGACGAGGAATCGGTCGCCGAGATCGCCAAGGCGCTCGGTATCGCCTTTTATAATCTCCGCAAGCTATCCAAGAAAACACCCACGAAGTTCGATTATCTCGTGGCGAATAACAGAATCTCCCAGAACGAGCTCGATGCCGCTGTCGCCGAGTCCCGCAAGGGCCAGACGGACATGGAAACAATTCTGATCGAGAAATACAAAGTCTCCAAAGCGGACATCGGCAAGTCCCTTGCGCAGTTCCACAAGTGCCCTTACATCGAATACAGCGAGCGAACCATCGTCGATGTGGAATTGCTCAAGAATCTGAACATCGACTATCTCAAGAAGAATTACTGGATGCCGCTCAAGCGCGACAGGAACGCGATCGAGATCCTCACCGACGATCCGGGCGATCTCGATCGCGTCCAGGATATTAAGCGGACATTCCCCGGGTTGAACATCCGGTTTGCCGTCAGCCTTCGTCGCGACATCGCGATGTTCCTCGGCGTCTCAACGGCCCCGCCCGAGGCCGCCAATAAACTGAACGAGAATATCTCGGACATTCTCGGCGAACTCGTCACCGAAGCTCAACTCGAAGCGACGGAAGAAGCATCCTCCTCCGGCCTGGATGAAAACGATAGCGCGATCGTCCGGCTGGCCAATCAGATCATCGCCGACGCCTATCGGCAGGGCGTGTCGGACATTCACATCGAGCCCTACGGAGAGAAACGCGAAACGTTGGTTCGGTTCCGGGTGGACGGCAGTTGTTTTGAATATATGAAGATCCCGTCGAGTTACCGTCGAGCGATCGTCTCCCGACTGAAGATCATGGCCAACCTTGATATCGCCGAACGGCGCAAGCCGCAGGACGGAAAGATCAAATTCAAGCTGGGCGAAACCAAGGAAATCGAGCTCCGCGTCGCCACCGTCCCCACGGCCGGGTACAACGAAGACGTGGTCATGCGTCTCCTGGCGGCGAGTGAACCACTACCGCTCGACAAGATGGGCTTCTCCGAACGAAACCTCCGGGAGCTCCGGAAGATCGCCGAAAAACCGTACGGCATCATCCTCTGCGTCGGGCCCACCGGGTCCGGCAAGACCACCACGCTTCACTCTGTGCTTGGGCATATCAACCGGCCCGAGCGGAAAATCTGGACCGCCGAGGACCCGGTCGAAATCACGCAGTATGGCTTGCGCCAGGTTCAGGTCCAGCCGAAGATCGGCTTTACCTTCGCCGCCGCCATGCGCTCCTTCCTCCGAGCCGACCCGGACGTGATCATGGTCGGTGAGATGCGGGATAAAGAAACGGCCGACATCGGCATTGAAGCGTCGCTGACCGGCCATTTGGTTTTGAGCACCTTGCACACCAATAGCTCGGTCGAGACCATCACTCGTCTCTTGGACATGGGTTGCGATTCCTTCAGCTTCGCCGATGCCATGCTGGGCGTGATGGCTCAGCGCTTGGCCAAACGCATCTGCAAAGATTGCAAAGAGCCCTATCATCCTCCCCAGGAAGAGTTCGACGAACTGCGGCAGGGGTATGGACCGGAGAAGTGGGACAAACGGGGCATCACGTATGACGGCAACTTCAAACTTTTCCGTGGAAAGGGCTGCGAGGCCTGTAACCATTCAGGGCACAAGGGACGCATTGCGCTCCATGAGTTGCTGCTCGGTACCGATCGGATGAAGCGGATGATTCAGTCGAAGGCGAAAACCGAGGACATGGTGACGATCGCGATCGAGGAAGGCATGACCACCTTGGTGCAGGACGGCATTGAAAAAGTATTGCAGGGCCTCACCACCTACAAACAAGTCAAGGCGGTCGCGATCAAGTAGCTTCCCGACCTTCGACCAGCGGTTGTTTCAGCCACTTCGGCGCAGCAGCATGCCGGCTACTCCCCGGCTGAAATCGCCTTGTTACCGTTCAGATTCTCCACCCAGCGCACGAAGCTCCATGCCTAACCGGCGGACCTCTTCGCCAATATTCTCCTCTTTCGCAAGATCCAATGCCCGCTGCAATTCGGCTCGCGCTCTGATCAGATCGCCCTGCGCACGATAACTCCGCGCAGCCCGTTCGGCATAGGCCATCGCCTGCTCCGTTCTGCCCTGTTGAGCCGCAAGACGAGCCAGTCGCGATAAATCGGCCGCAATCGCCGCTTGCTGTTCAGTCCGGCGATCCAGTTCCAGCGCCTGTTCAAATTCTCGCTGGGCATCCGCCCATTGCTGCCTCCGCTCATACACCAATCCCAAATTCGCATGGTTCGCCGCCTCCGCCTCTACCTGATTGAGCCGGCGATTGGTCTCAAGTGCGCGGCGAAAAGCTTGTTCCGCCTCATCAAACCGTCCCTGTTCCTGCAACACCAATCCCAGGTTGTTCCGGAGCACCGCGTCGGCGCGCTGATCCCGCGCTTGGCTCGCCAGCAGAAGTCCGCGCTGATAGAGGGTTGCGGCTTCGTCTCGCCGGCCTAATCGGTGAAGCGCCGTGCCCAGCGTGCCGAGCGTCTCCAAGATGACCGGCGGCTCTCCGAGTCGCTCCGCTATCGAGAGCGCTTGCCGATGCAGAGTTACCGCCCGCTCCACTGCTCCCTCCGCCATTGAGACCGACCCAAGACCATTGAGCGCGCTGATCACACGCCGGACATCGTCCAGCTCCTCGGCCAACTGGCGCGACTGGGCGAACGCCTGTTTGGCCCGATCGACTTGCCCCTTGCCGAGCCAGTATCGGCCTTGGTCTTCCAATCGATCGAGCTTGGCCGCCACAAGACCGCGTGAAACGTGCGGCGAGTCCCCGGCACACCCGGCCAGACTGCCTGACAACAGGACGAGAACAAGGATGAGACGGGCGTAGCAGGATGGCCAGATCACTGGTCGAGCCGATCTCCCCGAAGACTGGTGAAGCCTGGGCTCGATGTTCCGGACGGCAGAGCGTCGGCGTTTTTCACGAAGCGGCTGATGGGAAAGGTATTCTTAGCTCCCCGCACGATCGTGTTGACATCATCCATCGTCGTCTGTGCGGTCTGAAGCAACGGCGTCAGCTCCCGGGTGACGCTGTTGACCGACTCGGTCAGCGTCTTCACGTTCTTGACCGTATCTTGTGCGGACTCGATGACGGATGGCAACTTTCCCGTGGTCGTCTTCACGTCGCCGGCAATCTGGTCCACCAGCGCCAGGCTTTTCTTCACCGACACCGTGATCTCCGGCAAGGATGCCGCCGTCCGTTCGACGGATGTAACCGTGCGCTGGAGAGTCGACATCATCGCCGGCAATTCCTGCGCTGCCTGCTCCACCTGGCCGAGCGCCCGGCCGCCGGTTTGCACGGTTGTGTGGAGATCCTTGGTGATCTCTTCGACGCGGAGCAGCGTCTTCTTGACCGCGTCCAGCACCGGCTGCATCTCGTTCACCAAATCGCCGATGTCTTTCGGCTCCGAAGCCCTGATCGCCGCCCCATCGGCGAGTGCCGGCTTCTCAGGAGTCCCCATCGCGATGTCGATCTGCGTCTGCCCCACGATCACGCCGCTCTTCACCACGGAAGCTTCCGAGTCCTCCCGGACCATGCTTTGATATCGGCTCAGCATTTGCATTGACACATCCACTATGCCGCTCTCGTTCAGGTCCACCTGCTCCACCCGTCCGATTTGGAACCCCAACATCATGACCGGTGCACCCGGCTCTAAGCCGTAGGATTTGCTCAAACTCGCCCGCAGATGGTACTTCCGTTCGAATAGGTGTTCGGCTTTGGCCATGAACCAGCCTACGACAACCAGTCCGAGCAGCGGCAACAGCACAAACAGTCCGACAATCTGCGCAATCCGGCTGCTGGATAAGCTATGCGCGTAGTGCATCTTCATCACAACACCTCACGAAGGTTGCTGTTTCGTCATCGAGTCTGGACGGGATCGCTCAGGCTGCCCTGCTGCCGCTGCACTGCCCGCCACACGGCTCCTTGTCTTGATGGCATGGACGCGTCCCGCTTGCACCTCGGCCACGCGATCGGCAAGGTCCATGAGCGGCGACGAAATCCGCAGCGTGAGCAACATGGTCACCCGCCGATTCCGTTTGATCGTCTCAAGATGTTTTCCCAACCGCTTCACCATATCAGTGTCCAAGCCGGCGATGGGATCATCCAACAGTAGCAGGTCCGGCTCCCATACCAACGCACGTGCAATTGCGGCGCAACGCGCTTCTCCAGGATTCAACTGAGCCGGGAACCGGTCCTGCAGCGCCTCTATTCCCAACGGCCGAAGCTGATCAACCACACGCCGGCGCACCTCGCTGTCTCCGAGGCGAGCACCGTGGTATCGCAACGGCAGCGCCACGTTATTGTACAGGGTCATGTTGCTTAAGAGTCCCGGTTGTTGGAGAACCGTCCCGATACGCCTCCGGAGGCTCATTTCCTCCTCAGCCGACACCCTTGCCCAATCCCGTCCCAGCACCAGCACTGTTCCGCGCTCGGGCTCAACCAGCCCGGCACAGAGTTCAAGAATGAGACTTTTGCCGGACCGGCTGGGGCCCATGAGGACCACGCACTCTCCAGCCGGTACGGTGAGAGTCACATCGCTGAGGCACTCTTGCCCCTGCAACTCCGCCACAACTCCGGACAACTCTATTGCGTCGGTCATGCAAGATAGGTCGGAATCGTAACGGCCATATCCAAGAGCAAACAGATCGTCACGGCATTGATCATCGCTTTGGTCGTTTGCTGGGGAACTTCCGTATAGGAAGCTCCAACGCACAGCCCATGATGGCAACACACAGCGGCCACCGCGGTTCCAAAGAGCAGGGGTTTCAGCCCCGTGAGCACCACGTCAGAAAATGAGAGAGCGCGGGCCACTCCTTCGAGAAAGGTCTCCAGTGGAATGGTCATCTGCGCCTTGGCGACGAGGAATCCGCCTAACACCGCCACCACATCGAAATACAACGTCAAGCAGAACATGGAGATGACCATCCCGACCAACCGCGGCATTACGATGAACCGGCTGACCGGAATACCCATCAACCGCAACGCCACCACCTCGCGTCCTACCGACATATTTCCCAACTCCGTGGTGATCGCCGTCCCGGAGCGGCCGACGACGATCACCGCGGTAATAAGCGGCCCCAGTTCCCGAATAATCGCCACCACAATGATGCTGCCCACCAAACCACCGGCTCCGAGCTTTGGAAGCTGAGACCCGGCCTGCGTGATGACGATGATGCCCAACATCAACGCGATGACGCTCGTGACCGGCAATGCATCGACGCCGGTAAACAATATCTGGCGTATGATCACGCGCACAGTCTCCCGCCGCCCCTGCTCCGTCGGTCTGATGAGGTCCCACAGCGCTTGCGTGATGAGCTCCCACAGCGCCCACACATAGCTCAACGCATCGAGCACCTTCTGGCCAAGCCGACCCATCATCGAGCAGCACCTCACCCCTTACCTGGGAGCCTGTCCGACAATCCGCAACAGGCAACCCGTTCTTACCCCAAAAACGAACAGGGGCAAAATTGTAGGGAAACTAGTCCGGCAAAGCAATGAAGCCGTGCACATATTCACGATGAAAGACAGAGCTCCTCCAAGTCACCCAATTTGACTCAGCATGGTGGACATGGTACTCTGCAACACCGTACGAGCCACGGTTGTTATCCTACCTCTCGCGCTTCTCCCGCTGTTCACTATCTTCCGCGCGATCGGTGATCGAACGTCGCTGCTCCTACGAGCCCCGTCCCTTTTAGAACAGATTCGCATTGCAGGATAGATTATAGAAGGAAGGAGTACATCAGAATGAAGCTCACAACGAGTTGGCGTGGCAACCAGAGACACCGGAAAGACAAACGACTCAAGCACAAGCCGAAGATTCACTGGCAACAATTGGGCTTGACCGACCCGGCCGATATGAGTTCGACAATGTCGATGGATGAAATTCGTCGCCAAGTCGTGATGTTGTCCAGCCGGGGATTGGGGCAAGGGGCCCGGTCTCGCCGGACCGCACCGAGCACCACGCTCACCGGTGAAAACCATCATAGTATAGAGTCAGGCCGTGCCGGCCGTCGAGGAGCCACGGAGTAACGGAGGGGGAATGCCATCCGGCGCTCCCATCATTCGACAAAGGCAGGACCACACGCCGAGGAGGACATCATCGCCAGACCAGGGAAAACGACGCTCACCAAGCGCAATCGCGAACGGGCCCTCCAGATGAAGCGGCAAGAGAAAGAAGCGCGCCGAGCACAACGGAAGGCGGAAAAAGTTGAACCTCGCCTTCTCAAGGAGGGGGAAGATCCCGATCTCGCCGGCCTGCGCTGGGGGCCGCAACCACCGCTCTTCTAGCCGATGTGACCGATGCGTGATTCCGTGCCCCTCCACAGGCGGATGATATTTTCTTTGTGCTTGATCCAGATCAAGGCGCTCACAAGGAGGGAGAATCCCACAAACGCTGAAGTCGGTCGCAGCAAGATGCTTAGGACAGGAAAGAGTCCGAACGCCGTCAACGCGCCCCCTGATGAGTACCGCCAGACGGCCACAGCCAGAAGCCAGACCGCTAGCAAGCCGGCACCGATCAGCGGGGCGACTCCCAGCACGGCCCCAAGCGCGGTCGCTACACCTTTACCACCCCGAAACTTCAAGAAGACCGGATAGAGATGCCCAAGGATCGGCGCGAGCGCCGTTAACAAGACAGCCCATTCAGCCTCGAAGAGATGAACGCCGAGCCATCCCACCACCCATCCTTTTCCCATGTCTCCAACCAGGGTCAGCACCCCGGCTGTCTTCCCTGAGACCCGCAACACGTTCGTGAAGCCCACGTTCCGGCTACCTGCTGTTCGAGGGTCCACCGTGCCCAGCACTCTTGAGACAATGACCCCGAATGGAACGGCGCCGAGAAGATAACCGCCCACAAGCGCGCTGATTAGAACTCCGACATGTTCCATTGCGAGCAAGAGATGAGTGACGCGCAGAAAGACGGGATGGGCTCAGAGTCCCTTCAACTTGACTTGTCTCCAGAAGCTCACCACATATCGGCCACCCGAGATATAGCCCAGCACCAGCGACAGATATAGCGTGACGATCCCGGCAAGGTGCAGGTTGCCGAGATCGGAGAAGATCGTGCCTTCGAGGATCAGCAGGACAATCGCCACGACTTGCAGCGCCATTTTGTATTTGCCGGTCGTCTCCGCGGACATGATCAGGCCTTCCGCTGCCGCGATGGCGCGGATGCCGGTGACCGCCACCTCACGGGCAATGATCAGAATTGCTACCAGGGCGGTAACCCGGTCGACTTGAACGAGGAGGATGAGGGCTGAGAGCACCAGAAGCTTGTCCGCAATCGGGTCCAAGAGGCGCCCGAGTTTCGTAACCTGTCCAGTCCTGCGGGCCAAGTAGCCGTCCAGCAAATCGGTGGCGGCGGCGATGACGAAGACGATCGCCGCCGCCAGCGAACGGTCTGGCGACGGCTCGACAAACAACATGACGAACACGGGAATCAGCAGAATCCGCGTGACCGTGAGCAGATTGGGAAGATTGATGTTGGCGTCCTGCACAGCCGATTTCGCCAATCCTGCGCCCGCTTGTTTCCGCACGTTCATGACGCGCATACTGTGAAAGTTTCTCGGTTGGGCTAAACGATGCCGTGTTTTAACAAGGCATGCAAGTGAACCACCCCGACGACGGCCCCGTTCGAATCTGTGACCACAAGAGAGGTAATTGAAAACCGCTCCATCATTTCGACTGCCCGAGCCGCCAATTCATCGGGACCGATGGTTTTGGGATTCCGGCTGGCCAGGTCCAGAGCGGTCACCTTCGCGAGGTCCCCCCCCTGTTGAAGGAACCGGCGCAAGTCGCCATCCGTGATGATCCCGGCGAGCGCCCCCTGCCCATCAAGCACGGTCGTCATCCCCAATTTCTTCGCGGTCATTTCCAGGATGGCGTCAGATCCCGGCGCCAGCGGTCCAACCTGCGGCAGCTCGTCACCCGCATGCATCAAATCCCGCACCTTCACCAGCAGACGCCGCCCCAACGTACCTCCCGGATGGAACTGTGCAAAGTGTTCTTGCTTAAACCCGCGCTTCTGCAACAAGGCGATGGCCAGCGCATCCCCCATTGCCAAGGTCGCGGTGGTGCTCGCCGTCGGCGCCAAACCCATCGGACAGGCTTCTTCGGAAACGGAAATGTCCAACACGACGTCGCTGTTTTTCGCCAGCGCGGAATCGCAGCGTCCGGTCAGGGCGACGACCGGAATGTTCATGCGTTTCACAAAGGGCAACAATTGCAGCACCTCCTGCGTCTCCCCGCTATTGGAAATGGCAATCAACAGATCCTGGCGGGCGAGCATGCCCAGATCGCCGTGCACCCCCTCCGCCGGGTGAAGAAAAAAAGCCGGGGTCCCCGTACTCGCCAGCGTAGCCGCAATCTTCTGGCCGACCTGGCCGGACTTTCCCATTCCCGACACGACGACTTTGCCGATGCACTGATAGAGCAGATCCACTGCCTGGCTGAAACGAGCATCGATCCGTTCGATGAGGGCATTCACGGCTCGCGCCTCGATGGCCAGCACACGTTTCCCCTCCTTAATGCTCCGGTCTTGCCGGACCGGTCGAGGGTGGCGGCCTATCGGGCGTCTGGCGCGTGAGGATGTCGTTCTCTTGCGACGTCGCATATGCGCATCACTCGTTCCAGGAGCGCCTTCAAATCGTGCAGCGGGACCATGTTGGGACCATCCGAGAGCGCCGAATCAGGATCGGGGTGAACTTCCATGAAGAACCCATCGCATCCCGCGCCGGCCGCCGCACAGGCCAACGGCGCCACGAACTCTCGCTGGCCACTGGACATGGTCCCCCCTCCACCAGGCAACTGGACGCTGTGGGTCGCATCAAAGACGACGGGGTACCCGAAGCTTCGCATGATCGGCAAGGCACGCATGTCCACGACCAGATTGTTGTAGCCGAACGACGAGCCGCGCTCCGTCAGCAGAATCCTCCGGTTGCCGCTCTCCTCCACTTTCTTGACCACGTTGCCCATTTCCCACGGAGACAAGAATTGGCCTTTTTTCACGTTCACCACACGTCCTGTCTTCGCCGCCGCGACCAGCAGATCGGTCTGCCGGCAGAGAAAGGCCGGGATCTGCAACACGTCGACGACTTCCGCAGCAGCTTGCGCATCCTCAGCCGTGTGGACGTCGGTCAGGACCGGCACGCCGACCTGCTCTTTCACTTTGCGCAGGACCGCCAAGCCGTTCTTGATGCCTGGGCCGCGAAACGAGGTGATCGAGGTTCGATTGGCTTTGTCGTATGACGACTTGAAAATATATGGAATGCGGAGCGACGAGGCAATCTCGGCGATGCGTACGGCAGTCTCCAATACCAGTTTTTCGCTTTCGATGACGCAGGGGCCGGCAATCAGGAACTGGCGCTGATCTGCGCCGGCCTTAAAGGAACCTATGTCGACGTCGTGCACCATCGCCAATAAACATCAGGTTGAGGTCAAGGTTGCGGTTCAGCGTCGATTTTAATCAGATTTCTCAGCCTCACCCTCCGCCTTAACCTACTTTGTCAGTGGCCGCACTTGCGCCGCAATGCCGCTCCGACGAATCCACTGAACAATGGATGAGGGTGATGCGGTCGCGAACTGTATTCCGGATGAAACTGGGTCGCCAGGAACCAGGGGTGCCCGCCCAGCTCGACGATTTCGACCAACTTGCCGTCCGGAGACAGCCCGCTGAGCGTCAAACCCTTAGCAGTCAAGGCCTCCCGGTAGGCATTGTTGAATTCGTAACGGTGCCGGTGCCGTTCTCGCACCTCGGAAACGCCATAGCACTTCTGAGCAAGGCTGTTCTCCGCAAGATGACACGGATAGGAACCCAGCCGCATCGTTCCTCCCTTATCGCTGACCGACCGTTGTTCGGACATCAGATGGATCACGGGATGCGGCGCCTGCTCATCGAACTCCGCGCTGTTCGCCCCGTTCAAGCCGGCGACGTTCCGGGCGAATTCGATGACGGCGCACTGCATACCAAGGCACAGGCCGAGGAAGGGGATCTGTCGCTCCCGTGCGTACCGGATGGTGGTGATCTTACCCTCGATCCCGCGCACGCCGAACCCGCCGGGAATCAGGATGCCGTCCGCTTCGCGCAGAATCCGCTCGGTCCCCTGGCGTTCGATTTCCTCGGACTCGATCCAGTGGATATTCACGCGCGTTTCGTGGTCGATCCCGCCATGAACTAAGGCTTCCGCGAGACTCTTGTAGCACTCTCTCAAGCCGGCGTATTTGCCGACCAGCGCGACGGAGACTTCATGCTTCGGATGTTTGATCTTCTGCACCATCGCATCCCATTCGCGGAGGTTCGGAGGGCCGGTCTGCAGATGCAGCGTTCGCACGATCAGCTCATCCAACCCTTCCTTGCGGAACACGATCGGCACTTCATAGACCGTATCGACATCCTTGGCCGTGATGACGGCGTCCTTTTCCACGTTGCAGAACATGGCGATCTTGGCCTTGAGATCGGGCGGAATGAAGCGATCCGTTCGGCAGAGCAAAATATTGGGCTGGATACCGATCTCCCGCAGCTTGTTCACGGAATGCTGCGTCGGTTTGGTCTTGAGCTCCCCGGCTGCGCCGATGTACGGCACCAGCGTCAGGTGGACGTAGAGCACATTGTCCCGCCCCACGTCGTACGGCATCTGGCGGATGGCCTCGAGAAAAGGCAAGCTCTCGATATCGCCGACCGTGCCGCCGATTTCGACGATCGTGACATCCATCCCTTTCGAGATGCGCATGATGCATTGCTTGATCTCATCGGTGATATGGGGAACAACCTGGACCGTACCGCCGAGATAATCGCCGCGACGTTCCTTCGTGATCACGGAATGATAGATCCTCCCGGTCGTATAGTTGTTCTCCCGCGTTAAGGTCAGGGACGTGTAGCGCTCGTAATGGCCGAGGTCGAGGTCGGTCTCCGCCCCGTCGTCCGTGACGTAGACCTCCCCATGTTGATACGGATTCATCGTGCCGGGATCGACGTTGATATAAGGATCGAGTTTGAGGAAGGTGATCTTCAGCCCACGACTTTCGAGCAGATTCCCGATCGAGGCTGAGGCAAGCCCTTTTCCCAAGGAAGACACGACACCGCCTGTCACGAAAATGTATTTGCTCATGCCGGCCCCCTTGCGTTGCTCAATTCGCGTTTGACGGTCTCGAATTGTCGGAGTTTCTCTTCGACTGGGCCTACATCTTCCGGCCTATCGACCCGCAACGATACCTGTGTGGTTTCCCAAACGCGAATGCGAATGCCGTATTCCAGCGCTCGGAGTTGCTCCAGCTTTTCAGCGTCTTCGAGGACACCGGTCGGCAGTGCAGCAAATTTCAGCAGAGTCGCGCGCGTATAAATGTAGAGGCCAAGATGAATGTAATGCAACCCGTGGACGGTCCTCCGGCTGGGATCGTCGCGGACGAGCGGAATGGGGGCGCGGGAGAAATACAGCGCATCCCCGTGACGGTCTGTGACCACCTTCACGACGGCCGGGTTGTACAGATCATCCGTCGAGTCGATCGCCCGTTTAAGCGTCCCCATCTCCGCCCCGCTTTCAACGAATGGTTCGATAAGATCGGCAAGCAGATCGGGGTCCAAGGGAATTTCGTCTCCCTGGAGATCCAGAAAGTACTGTCCGGAAAAGGTGCGCGCAACGCCGGCCACTCGATCGGTCCCGGTCCTGTAGGAATCCGCCGTCATCACCACACGGCCGCCGAACTGTTCTACCGCTTGCCTGATTCGATCGTCATCGGTGGCGACCAGGACATCCGACACAACGCGACAAGCGAGGGCTCGTTCATATACGTGTTGGATCATGGGTTTTCCGAGCAACTTGACCAGCGGCTTGCCGGGAAACCGCGAAGATCCATACCGAGCTGGAATCACCACGATGACGGATGGTCTTGCATTAGCCATTCGCGAATGCCTCGACCAGTTGCTGGGAAGTGACCGTGGCCGTGCCGACCATCCCGACGACGATACCGGCGGCTTGATTCGCAATGACGGCGGCATCGCTCATGGAGGCGCCCGTGGAGAGCGCCAACGCCAGCGTGCCGATGACGGTATCGCCCGCCCCCGTTACGTCATATACCTGCCTCGCCCTGGTGGGGATATGCCGATAGGCGCCATTGGCCTCGTACAAACTCATCCCCCTTTCGCCGCGCGTGATGAGCACCGACTGGCAGCCGAGCCGCTGCCGAATGAGGGCGCCGGCTTGATTGATGGTCAGATCGTCGTCCCCGTGGACTCCGGCCGCTTGCGCTGCCTCCAGATGGTTTGGGGTGACGACGGTCACACCCTTGTAGTAGCTGAAGTGTTCAACCTTCGGATCGACAATGATGGGGATGCGGCGCAAGACCGCGAGCCTCGTCAGTTCCGCCATCAAAGTGGCCGTGACGACTCCCTTCGCGTAATCCGACACGACCAGGCAGGAGAGTTCCCGCAGGCGCGATTCCACGTACCGGAGGATTCGGCGTTGCAGGGCCGGTTTCAGTTCCCCTCGCCGTTCCACGTCATAACGGACGATCTGCTGGTTGTGCGCGATCACGCGGGTCTTCCTCGTGGTAGGACGGTCCGGATCGATCACCACCCCGCCCCGGCCATGGCGTTTCGAGCCGAGTTCCTTCAACAACATGCGCCCGCTTTCGTCCGAACCGATGACCCCGCACAGATCGGCGCGTCCGCCCATCGCCAGAATGTTACTGAACACATTCGCAGCGCCACCCGGTTTCAACGATTCGGATTCGACGTGAACGACGGGCACCGGCGCTTCCGGAGAAATGCGGCTGACCCGCCCCCAGACATAATGGTCCAGAATCAAGTCACCGATCACCAGGACGCTCGCCTGGGAGAAGCGGTCGATGTACTGGCGCAATGCCTGCATGGATGCCTGTTCGCCGGGTTTCCCTTGTCCTGACTGCCCGCCCGCCGGCTGGCGTATTCGCCCTACCGTATGGCCTTGCCGAGTCGTTCCCATCGGACCCACTCGCTCCATTTGCCGTCGCCGCTCCAGGACCAATAAATGCGGAATGCCTTGCCCCGGATTTTCTCCATCCGAACGTATCCCCAGAACCGGCTGTCGAGGCTCTGGTCGCGATTGTCCCCCATCATGAAGTATGAACCTTCCGGAACCGTCACCGGCCCGAAGTTATCGCGCGGGCTGACCGTCCCGTCGATCAGGCCGGGGTCGACCCGCTGCGTATAGAGTTTGTCGTCCAGCATCTGGCCGTTGACATAGACGACCTTGTTGCGGATCTGAATCGTGTCGCCGGGAAGACCGACGATGCGTTTGATGAAGTCTTTCTCTTCATCGTCGGGAAAGCGAAAGACGATGATGTCGCCGCGCTGCGGGGTTCCGAAAGGAAGGATCGCGGTGGAAGAGTAGCAGTTGACGGGCAGCCGCCAGTGCTTAGGAGTCAGATTGATCGGGCCGGTCCATTCAAATTTACAGTCGGTCGGCCACTGGAGGCCGTAGGCCATTTTGTTGACCAGGATATGGTCGCCGATCAACAGCGTGGGGATCATCGACCCGGAGGGAATTTTGAACGCCTGGACGATGAAGATCCGAATCGCGAAGGCCAGCAACATCGCCACGACGATGGCTTCAGCGTACTCGCGCAGGACGGACTTTCCGGCCTCGGGGCGATACTCCGCGGCCGAGACCGAGGCAGGCTCCGGCGTCGATCCCGGCGCCGTGGAGGTTGGCGCCGTCTCGGCTGAGGTAGCCGAGACGTCATCGATCTTCGGACGATTTTGCTCCATGCTCATTCGTCCGACACCTTCAGGATCGCCAGGAACGCTTCCTGCGGCACATCGACCTTCCCGACCTGCTTCATCCGTTTCTTGCCCTCCTTTTGTTTTTCCCACAGCTTGCGCTTCCGCGTGATGTCGCCGCCGTAACACTTGGCCGTCACGTTCTTCTTGATGGCGCCGATGGTCTCTCGGGCAATGACTTTGTTCCCGATGGCGGCCTGAATGGCGATCTCGAACATCTGCTTCGGGATCAGTTCCTTCATCTTCTCCGCCAACTGACGGCCGCGCTGATAGGCTCGTTCTCTGTGCGTGATAAACGACAACGCATCCACCGGCTCCCCGTTCAACAGGATGTCGAGCTTCACGAGGTCCGATTCCCGGTAGCCGAGCAGCTCGTAATCCAGCGAGGCATAGCCTTGCGTCTTCGACTTCAGCTTGTCATAGAAATCCAAAATCACTTCATTGAGAGGCAACTCATAGGCCAGCATGACCCGCGTGGGATCGAGGTAATGGATGCTGCGCTGGACGCCCCGTCGCTCTTGACAGAGTTGCAGCAAGGTGCCCACATACCGTTCCGGGGTAATGATGGTGGCCAGAATGAACGGCTCCTCGAACGTCTCGATGGAATTGGGCGGCGGTAACTCAGCCGGATTGTCGATCTCCAGCATTTCTCCCTTGGTCGTGAGCACCCGATAAACGACTGTCGGAGCGGTCGTGATGAGCGTGAGGCCGTACTCGCGCTCCAGACGTTCCTGAATGATCTCCATGTGGAGTAGCCCTAGGAACCCGCAGCGGAAGCCGAACCCTAAAGCCAGCGAGGTTTCCGGCTCATAGACGAAAGAAGAATCATTCAAGCGAAGCTTTAAGAGCGCGTCACGAAGGTCTTCATATTTCGCCGTGTCGGTCGAATAGAGTCCGCAAAAGACAAGCGGCTTCACCTCCTTATAACCAGGAAATGCCTGGTCAGTCGGACGGGCCGCATCGGTGAGTGTATCACCGATCTTCACGTCAGCGACTTCTTTCATATTGGCACAGAGATATCCGACTTCACCGGTCAGAAGTTGCGTAGTCTTGGTCCGTTTCGGGGTAAACTGCCCGACCTCGGTAACCTCGAAAAGCCGACCATTGGACATCACCTTGATCTTCATGCCAGGACGGACTGAGCCGTCGACGATACGGGTCAGCACAATCACCCCTTGGTAATTGTCGAACCAGGAGTCGAAAATCAGGGCCTTCAGCGGCTTCTCGGGACCACCGGATGGCGGAGGAATCCGAGAGACGATGGCTTCGAGGATATCAGGCACTCCCCGCCCCTCTTTGGCGCTGACCAACAGGGCATCGGCAGCATCGAGCATCAACACGTCGGCGATCTGGCGCTTGGTTCCCTCGATGTCGGCGCTCGCCAGATCGATCTTATTGATGACGGGAATGATCGTCAGCTTATTGGCCATGGCCAAATTCACATTGGCGATCGTCTGGGCCTGCACACCCTGTGTCGCATCGACCAGCAGAAGAGCCCCTTCGCACGCAGCCAAGCTGCGGGACACCTCGTACGTGAAGTCGACGTGTCCCGGCGTATCGATCAAGTGCAACGCGTACGTCTGCCCGTCCTTAGCATGGAACCGAATGGCAACCGCGTGGGCCTTGATCGTGATGCCGCGTTCACGCTCAAGATCCATCGCATCAAGGATCTGTTCTCGGAACTCCCGGGCGGTGACAGCGCCCGTAGCTTCTAGGAACCGGTCAGCGAGGGTCGATTTGCCGTGATCGATATGGGCAATGATTGAGAAGTTACGGATAAGACTTTGCAAATCCCTGTTCATTCCTCCACAAAACCGGCTCATTATATTAGGAGGTTCCGAGGTTGTCAAAGAAATCACCCGCCCGTATAATTGCGCGGTTGCGCGGGAATCACCGTGTGCATCCTTGTCAATCGTCAAGTGTCAAGCGAACGAGAACTTGTGCAAGTTTCACGATTGATGGCTGACGAATGACGACCCTCCTCCCAAGCTATGGCACGAAAACCGGCCGGCCGGCAGTTGAAAGAGTGGGATCACCGGTACCTCTGGCACCCCTTCACGCAGATGCGGGAATGGGAGCAAGAGATGCCGCTCATCATCGAACGAGGCAGGGGTTCCTATCTGATCGACATGGAAGGCCGTCGCTATCTCGACGGTGTCTCCTCCATTTGGGTCAACGTACATGGTCATCGGCACCCGACTCTCGATAAAGCCATCAATGCCCAACTCAAGAAGCTCGCCCACAGCACACTCTTGGGACTCTCCAATCCGCCCGCCATTCAACTGGCACGGGAACTGATCCGCATCGCCCCCAAAGGCCTCGCCCGTGTCTTCTATTCCGACGACGGATCCACCGCAGTCGAAGTGGCGCTCAAGATGGCGGTGCAGTATTGGCAGCAGCAGAAGGTTGCGGCTGGTCCCAAAAACACGTTTCTCCGGCTCGGTCTCGCCTATCACGGCGACACCCTTGGCGCAGTCAGCGTCGGCAACATCGAGCTGTTCCATGCCCGTTTCGCAGCCTTGCTGTTCCCGACCATCAGGGCCGACCCACCCTATTGCTACCGTTGCCCGCTGCAGCTCAGCTACCCCTCCTGCAAGATGGCCTGCGTGGACCCGATCGAGCAGACCCTTCGAGAGCGACATCGTGAGATTGCCGGGTTCATCATCGAACCGCTGGTGCAAGCCGCGGCCGGAATGATTACCGCCCCTCCTGGGTATCTGAAACGGATTCGCGATCTCTGCACAAAGTACGAGGTCTTGTTGATCACCGACGAAGTGGCCACGGGATTTGGCCGCACAGGAAAACTGTTCGCCTGCCAGCACGAAGGTGTCACCCCGGACTTGATGACGATCAGCAAAGGACTTACCGGCGGCTACATGCCGCTCGCGGCAACCCTGACGACGGAAGAAATCTACAGGGCTTTTCTCGGCAAGCATGAAGAGTTCAAGACCTTCTTTCACGGTCACAGCTACACCGGCAATCCGCTCGGTTGTGCCGTGGCGCTTGCCAATCTGGAAATCTTCCGGAAAGAAAAGACGCTCGCCCGCCTGCGTCCGAAGATTGCCGCGATGGCGAAGTTACTGAAGCCTTTCTGGGCTCTGCCTCACGTCGGCGACATCCGCCAGCGCGGGTTCATGGTGGGGATTGAGCTGGTGAAGGATCGTGTAACGAAAGAAGCCTACCCCCTTGAATCGCGCATCGGGCATCGTGTGGCGATGGAAACGCGCCGGCGCGGGCTGTTGATCCGACCCTTGGGGAACGTCATCGTGTTGATGCCGCCTCTGAGCACCACGCTCGGCGAACTGGGAGAGATGGTGGCCATTCTTCGCGAATCCATTACAGCCGTGACGGAAGATTAATCGTTTCCCTGATCAAAGTAGTCCGCTTCATGGCTGATACTCGACGAGCGCGAACTTTCTACGGCCTACCCGCAATCGGTATTGTCTGCCTGGCGTGAGGTCGATACTTGCGTTGGGATCGTTGTGTTTCTTTGCATCGATCTCTACACCGCCCTGAACAATCAGCCGGCGAGCCTCGCTCTTGCTGGGCACGAAACCGGTCTTGGCAATCAGACCGACCAGCGCGATCGCCGGCGCTGCAACATCCTTTACATCGGTCTTGGTCAGCACCACACGCGCGTCCGGTTCATCCGGAAACTCTCGCTCCTGAAACTTCTGCTGAAAATCGATGCGCGCTTGCCGCCCGGCATCCGTACCGTGATAACGCGCTACGATCTGCTCGGCGAGCATCTGCTTAGCCTCCATCGGGTGCAAGGCCTTCACTCGGCCCAGATCGTCGGTGGTGAGTAGTTCATAGTACCGGAGCATGAGTTGATCGCTGATCGACATCATTTTGCCGAACATCTCTTCCGGCTTGTCCTCCAGCGCGATGTAGTTGCCGAGACTCTTGCTCATCTTGCGGACACCGTCGGTCCCTTCCAGCAGCGGCATGGTCAGCACCACCTGCGCCTCCTGGCCGAAATCCCGCTGGAGGTCGCGCCCGACCAGGAGGTTAAATTTCTGATCGGTCCCGCCTAGCTCCACGTCCGCTTTGAGAGCAACCGAATCATAGCCCTGTATCAACGGGTAGAGAAACTCATGAATGCTGATGGGCTTTTGCTCATGATAGCGTTTGTGAAAATCTTCCCGCTCCAGCATGCGGGCCACTTTGTAGTGTGCGCTGAGCTGGACCAACCCCTCGGCCGTCATCGTGCTCATCCAGCGACTATTGAAGTCCACGGTCGTCCTGTTCGCATCGAGAATCTTGAAGATTTGTCGCTGGTATGTTTTGGCGTTCTCTTGGACTTTCTCCTTGGACAACGCGACGCGCGTCTCCGACACGCCGGTCGGATCGCCGATCATGCCGGTAAAGTCGCCGATCAAAAAGATCACTTGGTGCCCGAGATCCTGGAAGTGCTTCAACTTGTGAATGAGCACCGTGTGCCCGAGGTGGAGATCCGGCGCCGTCGGATCGAACCCGGCCTTCACCCGCAGCGGGCGCTTCTCTTTGACCGACCGAGCCAGCTTGGACTCCAGCTCGTTTTGCTGGATGACTTCCACCACACCGCGCAGGATCAACTCCAGTTGACGGGCGACTTCGTTCACAGCTTCCCCTTCTCCGGCTGAGCGGACTGCGCCGGCTTGACCATCACAAGAGGCCGGAGCCGCTCCATTTTCTTCTGACCGATCCCTTTCACGTCGAGCAGGTTGTCAACCGAGGCAAAGGAACCGATCGCTCGGCGGTGGTCGATGATCCGTATGGCCAACGCCGGCCCTATGCCGGGAAGTCCTTCCAGATCTTGGCTCGTCGCGCGGTTCAGATCAAGCCGCTGCTCTGATCGTTTCGGCGGCGCAGGCGCAAGTTTCCTGACCACCGGCGCCGCCTGTTGCTCTGGCCGAGAGGGGGCGGCACCACCCCCCACTTGCGCGTGAAAGACGTGACCGGTGTTGGAAGCAGAAACCACCGCCATCGGCTGACCGGAGCCGCTTTGCCCGTTCTGTCCTGTGGAATCGGGAACGGACCAGCCGATCCAAAAGACGGCCCCCATGGTTGCCGCCAACATGCCCAGCTTGATGAGGAACGACTTGACCATTGGTTTCTGACCTTACGATAATTTCTTTCTCGCTAAATGGATCGCCATCCCGTCGACATCCTCGGCTGCTTCCATCAACCCTTCGGCGAATGTCGGATGCGCGTGGATCATCTCGGCAACCTGTGACGCCGTGGCGCCCACTTGCATTGCCAATGCCGCTTCATGGATCAGGTCAGCCGCGTGCGCGCCGACGATATGCACGCCGAGAATCGCGCCGGTCTTGGCCTCTACGATCACTTTGAACAGGCCGGTCACATCACCCGTGGCTTGCGCCTTGCCGAGCCCCGAGTACCGGAAGCGCCCTACCGTAATTCCCCTCTCTGGGTCCTGTCCAAGTTGCCGGCAGCGGTCTCGCGCCTGTTGCTCCGTCAACCCCGCTCGCCCGATTTCCGGCAACGTAAAGATGCCGGCCGGCACGATGTTGTAGTTCATCTCCTGCTGCCGCCCCAGGATATTCGCCACCGCGACTTTTCCCTGCGCGGACGCGACGTGTGCGAGCATCGCCTTCCCAATTATATCGCCGATCGCGTAAACCCCCGGCACGTTCGTCTCCATCCGGTCGTTGACCAGAATCTCGCCTCGCTTCCCCACCTGCACTCCGACCTTCTCCAGACCGATGCCTTTGGAATTGAACCCGCGGCCGACGGAGACCAGCAGCTTCTCGGCAGTGATCTTGGAACCATCTTTCAACGTGGCCGTCACCGAACCAGCCTGCTGTGAGACAGACTCGACAGTCATCCCAGTGCGAATCTCCACGCCGCGCTTCTTCAGCTCCCGTTCCATCATGCCGGCGATCTCGTCATCTTCGAGCGGCAGGATGCGTGACATCAGCTCGACCATCGCCACTTGCGTCCCCAGACCGCTATACAATGACGCGAACTCGCACCCCTCGACTCCCGCGCCGATAATCAGCAGGCTCGCAGGAATCGTCTCCAGATCGAGGGCCTGCTTGCTGGTGATAATCTGCCGGCCGTCGTTGGGGAACAGTGGCAGGTTTGGCCAGGATGAGCCGGTTGCGATCACGATGGCATCGGCCTGGACCGACGTCTCCGTCCCATCTCGCTTGGCGACCCGCACGTGTCGTTCATCGGTCAGTTCCCCTGTGCCATCAAGATGTTCAATGCCCCAGGTCTTGAACAACGTCGCAATGCCTTTCACCAGCGCGGAGACGACCTTGTTCTTGCGCATGACCATCCGGGCCAAGTCATAGCGAACCGGGCCTTGCAGCATCAGCCCCATCTCCTCGGCTTTCTTAGCCTTGTCGCCCAACTCGACAACGGAGAGCAGCGCCTTGCTTGGAATGCAGCCCCAATTGAGACACACTCCGCCGAGCGCCTGATTCTCGATGACGGTCACACGGGCGCCGCGCTGGGCAGCTCGAATCGCGGCGACATACCCGCCTGGACCGGCACCGAGGATGGCGATGTGCGTCTGGATGGACATAGCTGGTAGCAAGTAGCCCATAGCGAATAGCGCTGAGATAAGACGGCTATTCGCTTCCGGCTACTCGCTATTCGCTTGCTTTTGAGAAGCGAGAAAGGCTTCGTACTCCACGGCGGTCATCAGTTTCTCGACTTCGGCGGCATTCGACAGCTCGATCATGACCATCCAACCCTTGCCGTACGGGTCCGAGTTCACCACTTCCGGATGGTCCTTCAAGTCGGGATTCACCGTGACGATGGTGCCACTCACCGGCGTGTAGATCGTGGATGTGGTCTTGGTCGATTCGACCTCGCCGATTTGCTGGCCGGCGGACACGGTGGTTCCGGCCTTCGGCAAATCCACGAAGACAATGTCGCCCAAGGCATCCTGCGCGAAGTGGCTGATGCCAACCGTGGCCTGCTTGCCGTCCACGCGAGCCCATTCATGTTCCTGGTGATAACGGAGATCTTGTGGAATCATGCGCGCTCCTTTGAAACTTAGGCTAAGGCTGAGGTCAAGGTTCAGTCACGGCTTGGCCTCGGTCGCCGCACCATCGGCTTCAGCCTCAACCTCAACCTCCAAGAATTCGTTGCGGATCGTAGAGGCAGGACCGACGCTTTGTCAAGGAACGGACAACGGATCAAGATTCAACAGCAGCGAGGTGTCATCAGTGATGCCAAGATGCTCCGCGACCCGCCGGAACGAACCCGGTTGCAGCAGCACAGGCTCCATGCGCCTCATGGTCAAGCGAGTCCACACACGCCTTGGATCACCGATGAACTCCGCCAGGCGTCGGACGAGCCCCAAGGGCTCTGCCTTGGAAGACGACTCCAATGAAGACGCTCCGCCGTCGCTCGGCACAAACACCAGGTCAAATCCTCGCTGCTTAGCCTCCACGATATCTTCGCCATACTCAGCCAACGCGCGAAGTGGATCCGTGAGAGTCTCCGGATGCGCTTCGAGCACGACGCGCATACTCGCGCGCTCACTTCGCATCGCCTCAGCCAGGCGTTGCAGGAAGGCCAAATACGACCGAGTCTTCCATCCCACCCACCGCCAGTAATAGAGAGGTTCTCCATTGCCGGAACCAGGATTCTTTGTCGTGGTGCCGGTGAAGAGCTGGGACGGTTCCATCGACAGGCCGGAACTCGCCTCAAAGCCTCGGAACGCAGAAGTTCCCACCTCATAGGCAAACCCGTTACGGACACGCGCTCGGAGCAAGACGCCGTCAACACCCGTCTGCGCCAAGTCGGTCGTCAACCCAATGAGGTACGATTGGACGTCCGGATTGAACAGATCGAGCTCCGCAGCAGGACGCACGCCGTGATCGCTCGGATTGTACACCAACGTCATCCACTCAGCCACGCGTCCCAACCAGGGAAGGTCATGCGGCGAGAAACTTCCGAAGACGGACAGTCCGTGCCGATGCGCAAGCGGCACCAACCGGCCGAGTACATCTTCCACCATGTACGCTCGTGTAGTCGGGAAATACACACCTGCCGCTGTAGTGGGCTCAGTGCCGGCAGCGACAGATTCGCTGCCCATGGGCTTCTGCAGCATCCCGCTTGTGCCCACATCGAGAACGATCACCGTCACGCCGGCACGGGCAAGACTTTCCAGCCAGGGTTCGAGCGCCGAAAGGGATGGAAGCTGCGCGCGGGACAAGGCGAGCGCCACATGACCGGACAAGGCCGCATGAGTGGAACCACCGGCCTGCCTCAACTCATCAAGACGGCGGATGGCATGCGCTTCGTAACCGATCGGTCCGCCGGCGGGGGACGGTTCTGCTGCGGCCAGCGCGCGGTATTCGCCGACGGCGGCTCGAAGATCACCGACTTGCTCATAGGACCGCGCCAACCACCAACGAGCTTCGGCCGTGCGGGCCGATCCAGGATAGCGCTCCACGAACCGCCGGAACAACTGCACCGCGGTCGAGTAGCGCCCTTGCACATGCGCGAGGTGTGCCTCTTTGAGCAGGCGAACCTGTGCATCGAAGCTCGGATCAGTGCGCGGGACTGGCGGAGAAGCAGGCGTTGGGACAGGAGGACTCGGCGTCCCGCAAGCGGCAAGCGGCAGAAAGAAAGCAATCCAATAACGGAGAACGAGGATGCGCAGTCGGTGCGACCGGTCCGCTAAGAAGGGCACGTGCCTCGCGCCTTCGAACGAAGAACGACTTCCTACCCGGCGAGGTCCATCTCCGGAAAGAAATAACCGACCTCGAAACGAGCCGTCTCGGGCGAGTCAGATCCATGCACCGCGTTATATTCGATGTTGGTTCCATGAATCTGACGGATGGTTCCCTTGTCTGCCTTGGCCGGATCGGTCGCGCCCATCAAATCACGGTTCTTCTTGATGGCATTGTCCCCTTCCAAGACCAGGACGACGACCGGCCCGGACGACATGAATGTGCAGAGGCTCTCGAAAAACGGGCGTGCCTTATGGACGGCATAGAAGCCCTGTGCCGTCCCTTTGGACATCGACAGCATCTTCATCGCCACCGGCTTCAAGCCGGCCTTCTCGTACCGGCTGATGATGTCGCCGATCGCATTCTTTTTCACAGCATCCGGTTTGATAATTGCGAGGGTACGTTCACTCATCATCGACTCAACACCTCCATACTGAATTCAGGACGATAAAGGATCCACCACTTCGAGAAATGGAAACCGATGAAAGCCGGCATCGCGGGTGTAGATACGACGAATGCCGTGTTCGCGCATCAAGACGGCCGTGTGACAATCGTGAATGATATTCCCTCGCAATCCCTTCACCTCGCTCAACACCGAACCGACAACCTCCGCATGTCTCGGCCCTTCCACCAGCAGCCCGAAACTTGGAGATGCCAGCAGCACCTCGATAAACCGCCAGACAGTCCCGAACGACTCAGGCTGCTGAAACACACGCGGGTGGGTGACGACCCGGACAACCTCATACAAAATTCCCCACGTTGTATACCAGGGCGTCGATTGCGATCGCCACATCTCAAAGAGATGACGACAAGCCGTATGCTCCGCCGATGAGCGATTCAATGCATAGACAAACACGTTGGTGTCAACGACAAACATCACCGTCCTTCCATAGCCTCGTAGAGCGCCTCTCGATCCGCAATGTCGACCAGCGCACCCCCAAGTTTACAGGAAGGCAGCGGAGGAAGCTTGGCGGGTCTCTTCTCACGCGGCGCCTCAAGGAGATGCCGAAGTGCGGCTTCGACCAACTCCGAAATTGTTCGCCCCTGGCGAGCCGCCTCGACCTTGAGACGCTTCATCACCTGATCATCGATGACCAACGTCGTTTTCATATGGGAAACCATACGCAACGGCTGGAGGGATGTCAAGGTTGAGCATGGGTTCGCGAACAAAGGAGCGAAGCGTATCACCGAGCAGAGAGTCTCGTCGGGCAGGCAAGGACAGCGGGGTCACCGTCCGATTCACTGTGGGAGACAGGGGGGGCGGACGCCTCTTCGGTAGGCGTCCGCCCCCCCTCGCGCAACGTTACAAGAGCGATTGCAGCAGGTTGATCGCCTGCTGGATCAGAGGCACGACTTGGCCTTGCGAGGCGCAGTCCGTGACCCAATCGTTCTTGTCCGGCGAGCCGATGGTGGAGCACCCGTCGGTCTTCGCCAGCACGTCGTGCCGCAATTTGTTCACCGCATCCTGATACAGGAAATGGTCGATATCCTGGAGCACGGCGTTGATCTTGTTCGTCACTGCGTTCTTCATGGTCGGGTTCTTGAACGCGCTCGGGCTCAAGGCATTGAAGGCGCTCATCGCCTGCTGAAGCGTCGTGACGGCCTGATCGTGCCGCAACGTGGCTTCCACTGTGACCGTGCTGGGATCACTGACCAGGAGGCCATCGCTGACCGTCAGGCTGATGACATAGGTGCCTGAAGCGTCCGGCACAAACGTCGGATGGATCGAGGTCGGATTCGTCAGCACCGCCCCGGACCCGGCCAGCATCGACGTGAGCGTCCAGTGATAGGTCAAGGGATCATTGTTCGCGTCGGAACTCCCGGTCCCGTCCAGGGTGACGAGCTGGCCGACGAACACGGCCTGGTTCCCGCCCGCGTTGGCCACCGGCTTGATGTTGTTGTAGCTGATGGCCACGGTATCCGCTGCACTGGCCGCCCCGTAGATGTCCGTGACCACGAGGGATGCCACATAATCGCCCCGCACGTCCGCCACGAAGCTGGGCGTGGGCCCATTGGCTCCGGCCAGCACCGCAGCGCTACCCGATGGCTTCATCAGAGTCCAGGCATAGGTGAACGGATCCCCGTCGGGATCGTAACCGGTTCTTCCCCATGACATCCTCCTTCGTTGTCTGTGGCGCCTGGATCGATGCACCACTTGCCGCTCGCCTTGTGCCTTCCCTTTTCCCCTTACTCCTCCCCTTCACCGCCAGCGGGGAGAGGTCCCGTGTCGGTCCCCCTGCGGCCGTCGAGGGAGCGCGTTCTGAAGCGCGGCCTCCGGGAGCAAGGGACCGACACGGGACCTCTCCCCGCTGGTCTCTATAGCTGATAGCCAACAGCCCAGAGCGAACTGCGCATGCCTCAGAAGTCCGTGTTGATAGCTGCTAGCTACTCGCTATTCCGCTATCGTGCCGCTCGCCGGACCGATTGTGCGTGTCGCCAAGCAATTCCCGTACGCAGGCGCGCGACCGGCTGCGCGATGCGGCCGGCCACTCCGTCGGCCGCCGCCGGATGCGCGGTCCACGCTGCATTTCGTTGGGTTTCTGTAGAGAGATCCCCGCTCGATCCCATGCGTGCGGCAGGGCGCCGGACGGAGAGCGGAGGCGCTGGGGGTGACTCCATCTGGCGTCAGGGTGACGCTGTTTTGAGTCAGTCACAGTGGGGCAGAAGCTGGGGCCATTGACGCGAAGATGTCACGGGCCCCGGTCACCACGCTGCGCGGTCAGCTCAAGATCGAAGTTCTGCAACGGCGGGGGTTCGTCTCCGGATCAATCGTCTCCAATCTTGCCGTCCGCTTCTGAGGTGATTACAATGTGTCAACAGTTCTGGAGGCTCGCCATGAAGGCACAGATCGTTCGGATCGGCAACTCACGAGGCATACGTCTGCCCAAGCTTCTGCTTGAGGAAGCACAACTCGAACGTGAAGTCGAACTCCAAGCTGCGCCAGGCCGCATCGTGATTCGCAGGGCGACTCGTCCACGCGACGGCTGGGCCGCGGCTGCGCGGCGAATGCGCGAACAGGACGAGGACCGTCTGCTGGACAGACCAACCGCGACGCGATTTGACCAAGAAGAGTGGAAATGGCAGTAGAGCGGACGGCTCCGGCGCGGGGCGATGTCTACTTGATAGATCTAGACCCGACGCGCGGAAGCGAGATCCGCAAGACACGGCCTTGCGTGATCATCTCCCCAGATGAGTTAAACCAGCATCTTCGAACCGTTATCGTTGCGCCGATGACGACCGGAGGGCAGGCATATCCCTGGCGCGTTCGGTGCCGCTTTCGTGGCCAGGTTGGATTCGTGGCAATTGATCAGCTTCGCACTGTGGATACCGAACGCCTGGTAAGACGGCTTGGACGGCTGGCTTCCGGCACCTTCACATC
This sequence comes from Nitrospiraceae bacterium, assembly GCA_037442105.1. Lineage (GTDB taxonomy): Bacteria > Nitrospirota > Nitrospiria > Nitrospirales > Nitrospiraceae > JBBIQV01. The sequence continues at coordinate 53,019 of JBBIQV010000016.1, forward strand.
GGTGCTCGCCGTGTTGCAGGAGATGTTCACACCGTAGCCCCAGACGAGCAATCGGGTCTTGTAATCATACAAAGGGTCAAACACAGCCGAGACGACCGGGCACGGGTGAACAGCCACGCTCGAATGTGTGATTGCAAGACCCCATCTAGTGGGTGGTTGCTGACCGAGAGGGGACCGATCTCCCTACTCATCGTGCAAGGGGTTGATTGATTCACCTGGAAGGTGTACATGTAACCGCGTGATTCGGCGGGTGGAGTTACGCACGTTGGCGCGGAAACAGTTGAGGAAGTTGCCTCGACATATCGTTGAGAACTTGGCCGGCTGGGTGGATGACGTCGAGACCCGTGGGCTGGAGGCAGTCCGGAAGATTCCTGGCTATCATGATGAGCCCCTGCACGGGGATCGGCAAGGCCAGCGGGCCATCCGGCTCAGCCGGGCCTATCGGGCTCTGTATGTGGTGAAAGAGGACGAAGTGGGACCGTTCCTGTGGATCGAGGAGGTGTCGAAACATGCCTACTAAATTGCGCAGGCATCATGCCGGGATTCGGAAGAAAAGCCCAACCCTGAAGTTCTTGGAAGAGACGGCGGGCCGGCCCTTCACCCTGGGAGGGCTCCTCGAGTCGATTCGCTTGGGCGACGAATTGTCCCAGGCCGCCTTCGCCAAAAAGCTGGGGATCTCTTCCTCCCATCTCTGTGACATCGAGAAGGGCCGCAAGGTCGTCGGGCCGGAGCGTGCGGCGCGGTTCGCCGCGATCCTGGGCCGATCGCCTGAACAGTTCGTGCGGCTTTCCCTTCAAGAATTGGTCGAGGGAGCCGGCCTCAACCTGAAGGTCACCGTGGGCGCGGCCTGATCGGCAAGGGAGACCGGCACCCACCAAAACTTTGGCGAAAGCGGGGGCCTGTCCCCGCATCACGGAGTGCGGAAATTGAGCGGAAATTGGGGTCAGAGAACAATTTCTATGACAACAGGCCGGCAGCAGAGTCGGGAGACGGCTCAAAGGGGAAGCGCGAGGAGGCTCGAAAAGGGCAGATCGCTCAGAAATCGGACTCTGACCCCAATTCCCAGGTCGGTACTCGGCGAGTGTCTGCTGCTCAAGAAGGAGCAGCCGGCGTGGACCGAGCACGCGAACTGGTGCGAGGAGTTTCAGCTTGATTAAGGAACAGTTTCCAGTAACTCGGAACATCCGGTTGGCTCTATCCGTCGGCGTGGTGTTGGCTACAATGTCGCTGTATGCCGAAGGAGTGCTGAAAAATGGATTGATCGAGATTGTGTTGTTGATACCACTTGCCTGGTATTGGCTTCGTCCATCCAGCGGAGCGTGGTTGTCCAGCGCTCTAGTTTCGTACATCGCGGCATGTTTCACCCTTTCCGCTGTCGACATTCTCCTACGTCCGATATATGGCCCGTTGGTTCACGCCACCCCTCTTAACATAGCGTCGCGTAAGCTTCCGCAATTGCCGATTGTGGGGCGTTGGGATCCCTATCTGAGTCTGAAAATGGAAAGCTATGGGGATCTGGCGGCTATGGCGGGAGACCTCTCATTCCGTGAACCGAGGCGGGTTGTGTTTCGCACCGATGGAGCAGGTTTCAGAAATGAAAGGGAAAGCGGTCCATTTGATGTCGTGGTACTAGGGGATTCTTTTCCCGCCGGGGGCGGGACCACACAGGATAGGGTATATTCAAGCCTCCTAGAACAACACTACGGTCTGCGCACCTATAATCTTTCCTACCCCGGAGGCCCATACGACCAGTATGTTAATTTTGCAATCGAAGGCCCCAGACTCTCGCTTGCGCCCAATGCTCACCTTGTATGGTCGTTTTTCACTGGCAATGATCTCGACGATGCCGAAGGGCAAGAGTGGGAATTGACCGTTTACCGTGGCGTAGCGGATTGAGCGCATGGCTTGTAAGGCATCGAACATATCGGAACCGGTCTCCGTTAAATCAATGGATGGAAATATTGCGAAATAAGTTCAAGAAAATTGATTACGGGATCCAAATGCGTCGACTGCAGAACGGACAACCTATGCTGTTTTTGTCAAGCCATGAGGTCTGGGGGACGAGGTCACGCATAGAAGTGGAACAATCCCACAAATTTCCACAGCTCGAGCGTACCATGGCATCAATGCAAAGGGTGGCGCATATTCGCAAGGTTGACCTGATAATTCTGATTTTGCCAACTAAAGGGGAGGTGTATCGCTGGATTTTGGAGCAGCGGAGTCCTAAGCCTGAAGATGCTGAGTCTTCGGGTTTCGCTCAGGCTATCTTGGGTATATGTAAACGACTCAACATGACGTGTCTGGATACAAAGCCCTACCTCGTCAAGGAAGCTTGGCGACAGTACCAGTCTTCCGGCCGGTTGCTCTGGTGGCGGGACGACACGCATTTTGGTGAGGGAGCGCATGAAGCTGTCGCAGCATTCATTGCAAAGGAAGTCTTGGGTATGGGAAAAAGTGGGTGTAGATAGCACATCATCTGTCCGGTTTTTGTAACACGTGATCTGTCCGGTTTACCGGTGCGCCCTCAAGGAGGGCCATCATGACACGGGCGACCGTCCTACAGGAGGTGCGACAGATGCGATTTGAGGAGCTGTATGCGCGACGACAACGGCGGGAACTGACGATGGCGGAGGCCGCCGAGATGCTGGGGGTCACGGAGCGGACGTTTCGCCGCTGGCGGGACCGCTATGAAACCGAGGGGGCGGCGGGGTTGCAGGATCGGCGGATCGGCCGGGTCTCGGCCTGCGCGGTGCCGGTCGATGAAGCGCTGCAGATGGTGACGCTCTATGAGACCCGCTACACGGGCTGGACGGTGAAGCATTTCCACGAGCGGTGGCAAGCCGAGCATGGCGGGAGGCGGTCCTATACCTGGACGAAGAAGACCTTGCAGGCCGCGGGGCACGTGGCCCGGGCTCCCCGACGCGGGGCGCACCGCAAGAAACGGCCCCGCAAACCGTTGCCGGGCATGCTGCTCCATCAAGACGGCTCGACCCATGAGTGGGTGCCCGGCTGTCAGTGGGATGTGATTGTGACGCTAGATGATGC
>JBBIQV010000017.1:0-9720 GCA_037442105.1 Nitrospiraceae bacterium
GCGGACAGTGCCCAGGCGAACCCCATTGTGGCAATCAGTAGCGGCAGGATGACCAGCGGAAAGAAGACAGCAGTCCAGGGCAATGAGAAGGTCAAAATGAGTTGCGCGATCAGCAGCACCGCCAAGCTAATCATGGCATGAAACAAAGCTGAGCCCATGGCGACCCACGGCAGAATCTCCAGCGGGAACACCACCTTCTTGACATAGTTCACATTGGAGAGGATGAGGCCTGGGGCACGATTGACGCATTCGGCGAACAAACCGTGCACGATCATGCCGACAAAGAGCATCATGGCAAAACTGGCCTTGCTTTCCTCGCCCGCGATCCCCCAGCGAGCCTTGAACACGACGGAAAAGACGAACGTATAGACTACCAGCATGAGCACGGGGTTGAAGAAAGACCAGGCAAGCCCCATGACCGAACCACGGTATCGCCCCATGACTTCACGTTTGGTCGAAGTAAGGATTAGCTGGCGGTTCCGCCAGAGACTTGTCACCATTTCACGAGGAGACGTGCGAAAGTGTTGCATCAGACAAAGATCTTAACGTTCTTGGCCAAACGGGAGTGGTGATCCTGTACGCTCGTCGTTCGTGGCCGGATTCGTCGCTCGTCTCGACAACCTCCTCAACCCGTCGCGCTTTTCTCGCGACTCCCGCCAGTCTCGCGCGATACGCTTCACGCTTCACGCGAACAGGCTTCCAGGAGATTTCGTGACGAACCGTCATGAATACTGTGGGCTCAGCGCTGCGATAGCCATTCCGGGTTGTCCGATCGCTCATCACCCGTCACCGTATACTATTCACACAGCACAGTTCAAGCAGCCTTGAGCGTAAAATTCACCCGCACCGCATCATACGGAAACTCGATCTTGCCATTGGCGGCCCGGCGCAGGATGCCGGCATCGAGCAGTGCACGCATTCGCCTTGCACGGCCTTCACGGCGCGCCGCACGCGGCGCGCCGCGTCGCGGATGCTCATCGACCCCGCGCCGGCCATCGCGCGCAGGATGTCCCTGCGCCAGGCCGTAAGCACGCTCCACAAAAGTTCCGGGGTCGCGAAGCTCAGATAGGCACCCTGCTTCCTCTCGCCGAACGCCGCCAAGGTGCGCCGAGTCACGGCCTCGCGCGAGGCCACCTCAAGTGTCACGGTTCTCATGTTTGCGTCTCCATTTGTCCACATCGGCCCAGAAATAACAACAGAGCCCTCATGGGGTCAAACAATCCAACACGGGATATCTACCGTGGACTCCTCGGGTGACGGCATCGGTTCATCCGCACCACCGCCGGAAACGACCCGTGCACCAAGGCGAGGAGAATTTCTGGTCTGTTGTGGAGCAGATTGCTCAGTTGTTGAATCAGCCGATCCCGCTGTTCGACCGGCACCCTTCGTGGCCGTGGTTGCATCATCATCGTTTGATCCGGCATTGCCGTGCTTGCGCTGTTGACCAGATCTTCAACACTCTCACTTAAACCACTCCGCCCGGTCGAACGTGCCCCCCTGCCGGCCTTTTCCATAAAGGATCGGCATCCCGTCGAACAGCCAAGGTCTTGTTGAACCGAGAGTCTTGAACCGCGCGAGTCGGTACATGCTTGCGTGATCCATCAACCAGCAAGAGGCAGAAGACGTTCGACCATTAAGGCAGGACTCATGACATGCACGTTCTCGGCCAAGGGATACTCCGTCTCAACTGGAGCAACCACATAGGCCGCCTCAGGTTTCACGTCGGCGAGTGCCTGCCAGAATCCCTTGGTCGGCGCAGGCGCCGTACTGAGTTTCATCTCGAATGCCAATCGGCGACTGCCTCTCTCGGCCACGACATCCACTTCCGCCCCTGCCGCTGTCCGATAAAACGACAGCCGCCAGGCCGGCCCCAACACCCGAATGAGTTGCTCCACGATCCAGCCTTCCCAGGAAGCCCCGGCGACCGGATGGCCGTACAGCTCATCCACGCTTCGAATCCCCAACAAACAATGGAGTAACCCACTGTCCTGGATGTACACTTTCGGCGACTTGGTCAGGCGCTTCCCGAGGTTCGCCGTCAGCGGCAGCAGGCGACGCACCATGTAGGTCGACTCCAGGATTTCCAGGTAATGCTGCATGGTCGGCGCCGAGACCCCGAATGAGGACGCGAGGCGGGATGCATTCCACAGCTGCCCATGGCTGTGGGCCAGCATCTGCCAGAATCGTCGCAGATGGAGTCCGGGGACGCGAATCCCGAACGTAGGAAGATCCCGCTCCAAGTGTGTTTGAATAAACGCCTCGCGCCAGTCGAAGGAGTCCGCATCGCTGCTTGCCAGCCAACTTAACGGATAGCCTCCACGACCCCAAAAGGAGGCTAGACGTTCTCCTTGCGGCCGTATGTCCCCCAGATCGAAGGGACCGAGTTCGTGAAAGATAACTCGACCGGCCAACGACTCGGAAGCCTGGCGCAATAAGGCCGGTGACGCAGAACCCAGCAAGAGAAACCGCCCTGGTCGCCTGTCTTGATCGATGAGAACCCGCAAGACTGCAAACAGTTCCGGCGAGCGTTGCACTTCGTCTAAGACGACCAAACGGTCCGCGAGACGCGACAGAAAGAGTTCTACATCGGCCAATTTGGCAAGATCCGCAGGCCGCTCGAGATCGAGATGAATACTGCGAGGAAACTCCGCCGCAATGGCCTTGGCTAATGTCGTCTTTCCAACTTGTCGCGGTCCGACAAGAACCACGGCCGGAAACCGGTACAATGACCCTATAATGGTGGATTGCGTGCGGCGATGAATCACCGGTGCATATTAAAAGTCTGCATTGTAATTTACAAGGATATTCTTGACCATTGATCATACGCCCGCCGCTTCGCAGGCAAGATGATGTAACACTTTTCAATATGTCATCAGGCATAAAACAACGGGATGGGGAGACATTGGCCACCCTCCCGGTCCTCCACCTTCCAGTAAAGGTGGACCAGCAGAGTGCGAAACCTGGCCATTTTGCTCATTCGCACTGTGAGATCCTGCGATACGCCGATAATGAGTCGCCGGTCGCGAACAGCCAAACGCTCTCAGCTTGTCACAATCCGGCTCAGATACTGCTCAACCGCCTCGACAAACGCCTCCGCTTCGTGAACCGCGCGGCGCGCCGTGTCTTCATCCAAGTAGGAGAGGGCGTCGTAGTCCCCGGCCTCGCGGTCATCCTTCAGATTGGACAAGAATTTTCCCCACTTCTTGTCCAGTTTTCCGGTTTTCACCAACAGGAGCCCGAAGAGCATCACCACGCCTTTGTGGGTGTCGCCGCGTTGTCCCTCGGTCAAGAGGGCTGCTTGCGCCGCATGGTAGGCGGCATAGTACGCGCGGGAGATCGCGTCGTCCCACTCTCCCTTGGCACAGAGGTCGCGGGCGACCCGGACCTTCTCGCGCGCTTTGGCCACATAGCCCCGGAGTAACTCCTGTTGCGCCTTATCCAACGATGATTCCCTCCCGATTCACATGCTGCATAAACGGCGTCTGCAAGGCTTGCAGTCTGGCAAATTCCTGTTCCGGAAACACCTTCAACGACACTAAACGCCCGTGCGCCAGCAGGACGTCCATCACCGCGTCATAGAGCACGTCAAGCAGCGCATCGTCCTTGTGAGACACGACCAGGAGGAGATCGTAATCCGAGTCGAGCCGATGGGTCCCTCTTGCGCGCGACCCAAACAGGATGAGTCGTTGGATGCGCGGACGGACCGGGGTGATCCGCTCCAAGAATTCGTTCAGAATGAGGTCGTCTTTGACGGTTTGCATCGCATCCCTTGGGCGTTCATCCTCCCCTGAACCCTCGTGAATTTTGCGGGATTGGACCCCTTAGCCCGCATTATTCATGACGGTTCGTGGCGAAATCGCGCAGTCGCGTTGCGAGACGGGCACGCGGAGCCCCGAGAAACCGAGGCATACTTGAAACAGTATGTCGAGGTTGCGAAGGGCGAGCCTGCCCGCCGAAGGCTTGTCGCAGCAGCGAATCCGCGATTGCAGCAGAAGCGTTCATGAATAATGCGGGTTAGACTTGCCCCGCTTCGATTCGTTCCACACGGGTCTCTAATGCGAGCATTTTCTCCTCCACAGCGCGGATGCGACGATCAAGCTCCGCATTAGGAAAATTTGATCATGGCGCCTAATTCGCGCTCCGTGTGCTCTATCTTCTCCACAATGCGCGCCTGGCCGTCCACAAGGATCTGATGGCCTTCCGCCACCTGTCGGATTTCGCTCCTGAGCCCCTCAGCCAGCACGCCGAAATAACGCTTCATCTCTTCGAATTTGCCATCGATGCTGGTGAACCGTTCATCGATATGCGTAAACCGGCCGTCCATCGTCTCGAGCCGGCCGTCGATGCGCGCAAACTGCCCGTCCATCGAATCCAGCCGCCCATCGATCGCGGCCAATCGCTGCTCTACAATGCCGAACTTGTTTTCCAGGAATTCTCTCGTTTCCTTATCCATACACCTCCCTCGCGAAGCCCACCAACATCCGCCGGCAAGCTCGACTATAAGGGTTACAGCCCCGCCGTTGTCGGAACACGATCACAGGACATCGGCAAACCCTTTCCGTGTTTTCCGGAACCAGACAAAGCCGCACCAGGCAATGGCGAAACTGGCCTGGATGACGCACTCCCCTAATCCGGCATCCTGTCCCGGATCAGGACATTGCGCGCGGCTTCGATGACGGTGGTGAGCAGATACATAGCAGCCGTCAAATGTCGCGTCATGGTCATGAGGCAATCTCTTGAATGACCGGCTCTTCAAGCCTGGAATGCACCGGTTTTAACCCCTTCACGTGCACGTAGACCACTGCTTGCCACTGTTCACGCTGCCGCTTGGCTAACTCGGCTGCCCACGCATTAAAGGCTTCATCCCCTTCAACCTGAATGACCACCTGGGCTCCGAGAGGGATCTGCGCAGCGAACTCAGGGTGCTCCATGACATAACGGTCGAATTCCGTCACTAGCAACGCTTGTTTTTTCTCGTACACGTTCACGGCCACTCTCCTCTTAGAAAACGATCCTGATATCCTTCCCACCGCTCCTGAACATCTTCGTCCGCAAGTGTCAAGGCCTCCGCAAACGACAGCGGCAACAACTCCTTGCGTGACTCGCCTGATCGGCGATACCAGTCTATATGCGCGAATCCATGCATCGAATCATACCGAAGGACCGGACGCCACTGTTCCTCAATGAACACTTCAAGCTGAACGACAAATGAGATAACCGTTCCTCCGACTGTCTCATGGCTATGTCGTTTCCGTGCATTTTCCCCCAAATGCCCCCTCGCCTTCTCCTCTCCCCAAGCGGAGGGGAGAAAACCGTGCGCGAACAGCGATGTCGTTGGTGACTTGTGAGCAGTGCCCACTTTCCCCCTCACCCTAGCCCTCTCCCGCCAGGGGAGAGGGGAATTGAACACCTTCACGCTGACCCACGGGGGACGAGGGCGTTTGCGCTCCAACAGTAGTGGTCTTCTCCTGCGAGGGAGGAGGGGAGTCCTTCACGAGACTCTCACAGGACATCGGCAAATCCCTGGTTGCGCCAGAAGCTGGGGGCCATTCTTGTCGGGCCTGGCTGGAGGACCAGGAGGGTTGCCACGGTGGTGAACGTAATCCAAACCGGGCCCTTGGTCAACGCACCCACTTCCTCAGGCGCCCTGGGTCTGAAGAGTGACACTCACCTCTCCAGGTGGCACCAAGCCACGGGCGGAGGCACCGAGGAACTCAACACTGACCGGCTCTTTATCTTCGCCATAGCTGACAATCACTCCTCCTGGTTCCTCGATCGCATCCACCGGTGGGCTGTCGCGGAGCAGCAACAGCAGCACGTCGGCTTCGGGATCATACCGGATTTTCAGCATCTCCAGCACCCTTCCAGTACTTTTCAGTCTTGCTGGTCCAATAGACCGTCAGAATCTTCCGATTCCCCTCTGCTTCAAGACACGGCACTCGCAGACGCCAGAGGCATGACCTAGAATCCTTCGTTGACACGTGGGCGTCGCTGCGCTTACTCCACGCTACGTCCCTTGTGCTGACCGCAGTCTACCCAACAAGGTTCTCAGCGCCGGCAGGTAGCCGTTCAACCGTCCGTACACCTTCAGCGCCTCCTGCGCGCGGTACGTATGGGACATCCTGTTGCGCGCGTCGAGCATATCGAGCCATGGCCCTTCATCATCGATCCAGTTGCTCGCAAAAGCCTGTTTGAAACAGACCTTTGGCGCCGTGCATTCCGGCAATCCCATATCTTGAGCGGTGGCTTTCACCGCTTTCCAGGCCAGTTCAAAGGTAAACTCGAAATACTGGATGCAGCCGGCCTTGATGAGATCATTCTCCGCCGGCACCTTCAGCGCCGCTTCGAGCTGTTGAAGCGCATTCTCAAAGTCCTGAAGTATCCAGGAACTAGCCCTCATAGAGCACTTCTGTATGTTCCATGGCGCGCCGGCGAAACTCCTCATTCACGCGGTTCAGATCCACCCAGTCGATCTTGTAGAGGGTCGGAAGCGTGTCGAACATGTCCTCGATGTCGAAGAACGCCTTGAGCGGAAGGGGCTCGGCGCCGTACACGCCCACATCGAAGTCAGCGCGCGGCCTAGCCCTCCCCGCCGCTCTGGAACCGAACAGGACCACTTTGTGATGTTGCAACAACGGCGCAGCCTGGTGTAGCGTCTGCCGGAGCATGGCCTTGATTTCCGCTTCCCGCTGTGTGGTTGCCGTGTCATCCATTGACTGCAGGTTGTTGAACAAATTCGCCGGCGGTGTCCTCATCGAGATAGGAAAGGGCTTCATAATCCCATGAGCCTAGTCTCGCGCAGCGCATCGTCCTTTCGAGACACGACCAGGAGCAGATCATAATCCGAGTCGGGCCGATGGGTCCCCCTTGCGCGCGACCCAAAGAGGATGAGTCGTTGAATGCGCGGCTGGACCGGGGTGATCCTCTCCAAGAATTCGTTCAAGACGAGGTCGTCTTTGACTGTTTGCATCGCATGCCTTGGGCGTTCATCCTCCCCTGAACTCTCGTGAATTTTGCGGGATTGGACCCCTTAGGCTTGCCCCGCTTCGATTCGTTCCACACGGGTCTCTAATGCGAGCATTTTCTCTTCCACAGCGCGGATGCGACGATCAAGCTCCGCATAGGAAAATTTGATCATGGCGCCCAATTCGCGCTCCACGTGTTCTACCTTCTCCACAATGCGGGCCTGGCCGTCCAGAAGGATTTGATGGCCTTCGGCCACCTGTCGGATTTCGCTCCTGAGCCCCTCAGCCAGCACGCCGAAATAACGCTTCGTCTCTTCGAATTTGTCATCAATACCTGTGAACCGTTCGTCCATCGTCTCGAGCCGCCCGTCGATCGCGGTCAATCGCTGCTCGACGATGCCGAACTTGTTTTCCAGGAATTCTCTCGTTTCCTTATCCATACACCTCCCTCGCGCAACCCCCCATCATCCGCCGGCAAGCTCGACTATAAGGGTTACAGCCCAGCCGTTGTCGGAACACGATCAGAGGACATCGGCGAATCCTTTGCGCGTCTTCTGGAACCACCAGAACCCCATCCAGGCCATGACCAGGCCGGCTCCGAAAGAGATGCCCCACCCCGGCCAGTCCGGTATCTTGCCCCATATCAGGACATTGCGCGCTTCCTCGATGATGAGGGTGAGCGGATTGAGCAACAGCCAATTCTGGTATTCTTTGGGCAGGGCAGACACAGGATAGAACACCGGCGAGAGAAACAGCAAGACCGTGGTGATGATGCCCGTAGTCTGTCCAATATCACGAACGAACACGCCGGTAGCGGACAGTGCCCAGGCCACACCCATCGTGGCGATCAGCAGGGGCAGGATGACCAGCGGGAACAAGATCACGGTCCAAGGCAGAGAGACGTTCACGATGACTTGCGCGATCAACAGTACCGCCAGGCTGATCACGCTATGAAACAATGCCGAGCCCATGGCGACCCACGGCAAAATTTCCAGCGGGAACACGACCTTCTTAACGTAATTCACGTTGGAGAGGATGAGGCCCGGGGCGCGATTGACACATTCGGCGAATAATCCGTGCACGATCATGCCCACGAAGAGCACGATGGCGAAATCAGCCTTGCTCTCCTCGCTCCCCACACCCCAACGTGCTTTGAACACCGCGGAAAAGACAAAGGTGTAGACCGCAAGCATGATCACCGGGTTGAAGAACGACCATGCCAGTCCCATGATCGAGCCGCGGTACCGGCCGATGACTTCGCGCTTGCTCATCTGCCAGATAAGATATCGGTGATGCCACAAGCTGGCCAACATCATGAACGGTGAAGGAGAATAAACTTGTTGATTCACTTGGACAGCCCTGAATTCTTCGGCCTTTTTGCCGGCAATGGGTAGTCGCTCATCAGCTCGCCGCTTCACGTAAGAGATTCAGCAAATATTGGCCATATCCGTTTCTGCACAAAGAGGCCGCCAGCAATTCCAACTGGTTGGCATTGATATAGCCCATTCGATAGGCAATTTCCTCTGGACAGGCGATCTTTAAGCCCTGTCGTTTTTCGATTGTTTGAATAAATTGTGCTGCTTCCAGTAATGACTCGAACGTTCCGGTATCGAGCCAGGCCATTCCCCGTCCTAACGGGACCACGTCCAGTTGGCCTTGTGCTAGATAGTGCTGGTTGACCGCCGTGATTTCCAGTTCCCCGCGCGCAGAGGGTTTAATGGCTCTCGCGATGCCGACTACCTCATGATCATAAAAATATAACCCTGTCACCGCATACCGGGATTTGGGGCACTGGGGTTTCTCTTCAAGACTCACGGCACGGCCTCGGTGGTCAAATTCCACGACACCGTAGCGCTCAGGATCATGCACCGGGTAGGCAAAGACCGTCGCGCCATTGCGTTTCTGCGCTGCCCGCTGGAGGTTTGGAGCGAGGTCATGGCCAAAAAATATATTGTCCCCCAACACCAGGACGCAGGCTTCCTGCTCGATAAAATCCGCACCGATAATGAACGCCTGGGCAATCCCATCCGGAGAGGGTTGAACTGCATAACGAAGATTGAGCCCCCATTGCTTGCCATTGCCCAGCAATTGCTCAAACCGAGGAGTGTCTTGAGGGGTTGAAATAACAAGAATATCCTGTATGCCGGCCAGCATCAGAGTGCAGAGCGGATAATAAATCATGGGCTTGTCATATACCGGCAACAGTTGCTTACACACCGCCTGCGTAACCGGATAGAGTCGGGTTCCTGATCCGCCGGCGAGAATAATCCCCTTCATGCTAATCCTTTCATTAGCCTGCATTATTCCGAGTTATGTTCCTCTTTCGGTGTAGTTCTTTTTCACCCAATCTTGGTATCCGCCGCTTGTCACCTTCTCGACCCAGTTTGGATGATCGAGATACCACTGCACGGTTTTGCGTATCCCCGATTCAAAGGTTTCCCGTGGTCTCCAGGAAAGGTCCCGCTCGATCTTTCTGGTGTCCATGGCATATCGCCGGTCATGGCCGGGTCGGTCTTTGACATATGTCATCAGTGAGGCATAGGGTCGGCCATTAGCGGCTGGTTCTAACTCATCCAGCGTGCCGCAAATTGCTTTGACGACATCCAGGTTAGTTTTTTCGTTACATCCGCCGATGTTGTAGACCTCACCCATTCGGCCTTGCTCCAGAACCCGTCTGATCGCTGCGCAGTGGTCTCCGACATAGAGCCAGTCACGCACATTGAGACCATCACCATAAATCGGCAGTGGTTTCCCG
>JBBIQV010000017.1:9771-53182 GCA_037442105.1 Nitrospiraceae bacterium
CAAGGCATTGAGAATCATCAGCGGGATCAGTTTTTCAGGAAATTGGTAAGGACCATAGTTGTTGGAACAATTGGTGGTGAGGGTGGGCAGCCCATGGGTGTGGTGGTAGGCACGGACTAAATGATCAGATGCAGCCTTGGACGCGGAATAAGGGCTGTTGGGCGCGTATGGGGTCTCTTCCTTAAAGGGGGGGTCATCGGGCCCTAGCGAGCCGTACACTTCATCGGTCGACACGTGCAGAAAGCGAAAGGCAGTTTTGTCGACGTCGCTAAGCTTCGTCCAGAAGGCTCTCGTTTCTTCTAAGAGGTGGAAGGTGCCAAGGACGTTGGTGAGGATAAAATCCTCGGGACCGTGAATGGATCGGTCCACGTGGCTTTCCGCAGCAAAATTAACGATCGCGCGAGGCTGGTGAGTCACCAGCAGCTTATGAACCAAAGCCCGATCCCCGATGTCCCCATGCACGAATACATGGCGAGGGTCGTCTTCGAGGCTAACAAGATTGCTTAAGTTTCCCGCATACGTGAGCTTGTCCAGATTGACGACCGCCGTACCATTTTCCGCTATCCAGTCCAGCACGAAATTCGAGCCGATAAAGCCCGCGCCGCCGGTCACTAAAATGGACTCACCAACATTCATCTACTTAAGAATTTGCCGTGGGGACTAGAGTTCGCCGCTTAGCCGGCGAGTCTGACCAGCCCAATCGCCATCAGAATCCAAAAAAGATACGCCAGGCTACCGGCGAACATGAAGTCGAAGAGATTTGCGAATGCCCATCTGAGGGAGGCATTTTGGGCGTGATCACAGTAAACCAAACCGGAGCCATCGGTCAATAGGGCCTTAGGGCCGTATAATGTTCCCCCGCAGCAAGCTGCGCCGAGTTTCACTAAGAACTCGACGCTGGCTGGGTCGGCTCGGTTGTCGAGTCTTTGTCAACTACGGATAGGCCAGTGGCCACCAGTATCCAAAACAAGCTCGCGAGACTGCCTGCGAACATGTAGTCAAAGAAATTGCGGACGGCAAAACCGACGACCATCACTGCCACCGCCAAAGCAAATATGTGCGCCGGCCGTCCAAGAGCAACTCGGCCGCCGGCAATGACAGACCGCGTGGCCCTCGCGAACAACCAGACAAAACAGGCCAACCCCGGCAGCCCACTTCCCAACGTCACCATTAAGAAGGTGTTGTGCATGGCGGGGAGCACGGCTTCTTTTACATTAAGCTCTCTTTGGGCTTGAGGGGAATATTCAGGATGCCGTTTTAAGAATGTATCATTTCCATAGCCCACACCAACCACAGGATGCTTCAGAACCTCATCGATTCCAATCTTCCATACGGCAATCCTGGCATCTAACGTCCACGGGTCAAGGGTGTCGCGTTGATAGCCGACTTGGGACAATGCGACGAGGACGAACCCTAGAACGGCGGCACTTGCCCCAGTCCACAAGAGGAACCGCCGAAAGCGCGCGAAAGCCCCATAGGCCAGGCCTTCGGCAAAGAGCGCCAACCATCCAGCCCGAGTATAGGCAAAGACCTGCCCGAGAAACACTAAAATCGTGACAAGACCGGCGACACCTCGTAGCCACGCACGCCGACAGGTGGCAAATGCTGCGATCGAAACGGGAAGAGCGATAATCATGTACGTCGTCAACCAGTTGTAATCGGATGAGGGAGCCCCTGCTCGCACGAAGCGGTCCCGCCATGTGCCTCCGCGCTCGACAAAATCCGTCAAGGCGTAGACTGACAAGACTCCGGCTCCGACTACGACGGCCCACCTGATCCGCATGTTCATGTCTCCGTCAGGATTGGCGCGAAGAACGAGCAGGGCCCAGTAGAAGACCAGCACATGTGCGCAGAATTTTCGCCACTCGGCAAAACTGTAGGCGAGATCCGTCGCAAATGGAATCGTGAGCAACACCCACCCGATGAAAAGCCCCAAGGGAACGTCAATAGCTGTGCGAACCCAGGGCCTGCGTCCCTCGCTCCAGGCTGTCGCCAGAGCCAATGCGAACATCCCGAAGAAGAAGTACTCCTGAAGATGGGACCAGGATGGAAAAAAACTCGTAAACGTGATCAGCGCAAGGCTATAGCCCTGAGCTTTCCAGATTGCTCGTCTGACTTGGCCACAAGGCAGGGATAAGTGTGCCCCAGGAAATATCATGGGAACATCAAGGATGGAAGAGGATTGTTGGTTATGAGGCTTGGGCGGGAGTCGGAACATGCATCTCGTGCATGAATCGGCCCAGCGCCTCACGCCATTCAGGCATCACGATTCCCGCTTGGCGAACCCGTTCAAGCGAGAGCACAGAGTAAGCCGGCCGGCGAGCCAATCGACCAGCCTCTGCAGAGGAAATCGGTTCTACGGACGTTGCAGGACTGATCAAGCTCACGATCTCCTTTGCAAACTCGTGCCACGTGCAGTTGCCTGTATTTGTGGCATGTACGACACCGCAAAGATCAGTTGCCAGAAGCTTCTCTAGAGCCGCTGCTAAGTCACCCGCATGAGTTGGAGCGCCACGTTGGTCCGCCACGATGGCCAAGACCGGACGCTCTGTTGCCAGCCGCATGATTGTCTTGACAAAATTCCGCCCACTTTTCCCGTAAAGCCATGCAGTACGCACCACTAAGGTATCGTGGCATACCGCCAACGCGCGTTGCTCGCCTTCCAGTTTGGAACGCCCATACACATTAAGGGGGTTCGGGGTGTCTGTCTCCAAATAAGGAGTCCGTTTCTCCCCGTCGAACACGTAGTCCGTCGAAATGTACAACAGTCGTGCCCCAACCTTGGCTGCTGCCTGTGCGACACGCTCCGTGCCATCGGCATTGATCAACATCGCCCGCGCGGGTTCCCGCTCGGCCCCATCCACGTCAGTATAAGCGGCCGCATGGATCACAACATCCGGATTGACTTCGATGATCCGGTCCTCGCTTCGTGGTTGCGAGAGATCAAAGGTCGGCAGATCCAGCAACGTGAGGTCGTGGGACCGAAGAACCTGTTGCAGTTCACACCCGAGCTGCCCACCTGCGCCGGTAATTACGATCCGCATCCCTGCCCCTCTTCCAGACGCTTCTTGTATTCTGGCTTCCAGCCTAATTGATGTAACCGCTGACAATCAATCGGGCACTGCCGATCGTGCCCGGGACGGTACAGCCACCACTTCACGCTTCCATCACCCGCTGGAACACACGTACGGTTTCCCGCGCCGTCCGCTCCCATGAAAACTGCGCGGCCCGGACCAGACCTTTCTCCCGAAGCGTGCAACGCAGCTCTGCGTCAGCCAACACCCGTTCCAGATGCCTTGCAAACCCGTAACTGTCCAAAGGGTCCGCCAATAGCGCCGCGTCTCCGGTGACTTCCGGCAGCGAGGAGGCGTTGGAAGAGATGACGGGACAGCCGCAAGCCATCGCCTCGATCACCGGCAATCCGAACCCTTCATAGCGCGAGGGGAACACCAACACTGCTGCCTGTTGATAGAACTTCACGAGCTGCGCATCGTCCACGACCCCGGCAAACCGGACATTCGTTTCGATCCCAAGTTGCCGCGCCTGATCACGCAAATCCTGACGTCGCCGCAAGTCCCCCACGAATATCACATCATGCTCGCCCTGTAATGCAGAAGGGAGCTGAGCGAAGGCCCGCAGAAGCGTTTCGACGTTCTTCGTCGGATCAGAGCCGGCTACGCAGAGAATGTATGGACGACTTGATCGTCCACGTCCCTCACAATCTGGACGGAACCGGTCCAAGTCCACGCCGGGATAGACGACGCTCACTCGGTGGGCCGGTAGGTCCAACCGCTCGATGATGTCACGCCGGGAACAATTGGATAGGGTCAACACGTGATCCACTTGCGTCCGTCGATCCGGAATGAGTAGATGCTCAATAAGGCTGTTCCACCCGGGGCGAGGGCGCAGCGTCTCGAAAAGCAGCGGCTTCACGTCATGGATGGTGGCCACAAACTTGCCACGCTTCCAAACCACCACGGAATCATGCGGAAAGTGGAGCACATCGTAGCGACCGACTAACTGAGGCGCAACTTGCTCCCACACACGTCGCTTGAAG
Source organism: Nitrospiraceae bacterium (assembly GCA_037442105.1). GTDB lineage: Bacteria > Nitrospirota > Nitrospiria > Nitrospirales > Nitrospiraceae > JBBIQV01. The sequence goes on from JBBIQV010000017.1 coordinate 13,829, forward strand.
ATGGGAATCCGAATGAGATGGTAGCGAACGTTGGGCCGCTCAGGAAATCGGCAGGTCATCTCCGGCATAAGGACGTGATACTCGTTTTCCTTATCGACCCGCCCCAAGGCAGCGATCAGGCCTCGACAATAACGCCCGATTCCGACGTTGAAATTTTTCAGATGCCATGCGGCGATCACGATCTTCATGCAGAAGGCTAACGGCAGGGTCCGATATAACTGAGCCACCGTGGTTCGTCAATGTTTTTCAGCACCGCGCGCCTGGCCCACCCAGTGACTTAGGATGCACTTTGATCGTGCCGCGGTTCCCGCTATCATAGAGCCAACCCTATTCAGCAAGCATCCCATGCCCCTCGTCACTGCCATTATCCCGGCGTACAACGGCGTGTCGCGCTACCTGGAGCAGGCGATCCAGAGCGTGCTGGCCCAGACGTATCGCGATGTCGAATTGATCGTCGTGGATGACGCGTCCACTGACGAAACAGCACGCCTCGTACTGCGCTACCCTCAAGCCCGCTATGTGCGTCGCGCCGTGAATGGAGGCCAGGCAGTTGCGCGCAATGACGGGGCACGGCTGGCCAAGGGAGGCTATCTCGCCTTTCTCGACCAGGACGATCTGTGGAAGCCTACCATCATCGAGGAGACCGTTCGAATCATGGAAGACCACCCGCAGGTCGCCGTCGTGCACTGCGACGGCTATCAAGTGAACGAAGCCGGCGAGATTTTGGAGTACGACGCGGCCATAAAACACACCGACAGCATCACGCAACTGCTCCGCGGCGGGCACGATGTCGCCACCTCAGGGTCCCTGTTTCGCAAGACCTGCTTCGACTCAGTCGGCGGCTATGATGAACACTTGCCTGTCTGGGAAGACATCGATCTGGCCGTCCGACTGTTCCAGCGATACGAGATTCTCCACCACCCGCATCCCCTCTACTGTCATCGCCTCTATGCACACAATGCCTCGCGAGAGATTCCGTCTGAACGGGCATTGGTCGGTAGAAAACGGTTCTTTGAAAAGCATCGTCCGCTTTGTGCGCCCGGCACGATCACGGCCGACGCCTTGAAGCAAGACCTGGCGCGGTACTACAGCGACCTGGGGAAGCATCTGATTGCTCAGGGAAACAGACGAGCGGCCAAGGATGCACTCATCAGCTCGATCAAGCTTCAGCCGTGGAATCGCAACACGTTCCTCCGACTGCTACGCGCTTATTTTCCCTGACTTCCTCATTATGATGACCATTGAGAGGTACGGCTTTGATGACGAATTGGTAGGTCAGGCCTTCGCCGCGAACGAAGACGCGAACGAGCATTTTGACCACCTCGAGCAAGACCCTCCTCGCAAACGAGGACGTTTTGCGCAGGTAGCCGTCCATCAGGGAAGCGTCCAGGATTCTGACGATTTCTTCGATTCTAAACCCGGTTTCGCGCATCAGCTCCTCGATCGACTTCAAAGTAAAAAAACGCAGGTGCGTCCGGTCCAGCAAGCCGGCATCGCCATAGTTGAATTCGCCGAACAACAAACTCAGGCGCAGGCTGCGGTGCGCCACATTGGGAATGGAAGCGACGACATAGCCGCTGGGAGAAATGAGCGCCCGCAGTTTCCCCAGAACGCTGGCGGGATCCTGTAAATGCTCCAGCACATCTCCAAAAGTAATGACGTCGAACTGTTCGGCAACAATTTGCCTTCGCATGTCGTCGCATTCAATATCGCCTACGACGATCTGGTCACAGTAGGGTCGGACCATCTCCGCCATTTCTCGATCCTGCTCGACGCAGGTCACCCGACACTGGGCCTGCTTGAGCCGTTGAGTTACGTGACCCATCCCCGGCCCTACCTCCAGTACACGTTTGTTCCGGCCAACCATCCTCAAGAGCTCCACATGAGGACTGTTCGATGCGCTCATGTCGATTGAGCCGCCGTACTTGGTCGCCCCACGAGTGAACATCCCCATTCGTTCGTTCCTCTCACCCTCGGTATGTCTACCGCTGCGGTTGTCGGATTGTCATTTTCTGGACTCTCAGCTTCTCGACGAATCCCGGACCGAGAACGCCCGCATGCCTCCGGGGAGAAACATCCGAAGCAACCGCGAATAGGTGCGCCATTTCAGAGGATTGTGTTGGAGTGAGCGGAAGAACATGCGACGGGCGGCCCGGCGATTGCTGTTCCTTAATTCATTCATGCCCCAATCCGAAAAACAGTCTCCGAGCATCTGTTCGATGAGCTTCTGCTTCTGACTGTCGCCCGCGTAGAGGTCCTGCATGCGCAGCAGAAAGCGTTCACGACTTTGCACGACTCTGAGTTTGCCGGAGTGGCTGAAGCCGTCGCCGTGGATCCGGTAGCATAATGCAGATTCCTCAAGAAACAGAAACCGCCCCTGCTGTCTGAGACGGGCGCACAGATCGAAATCCTCAAACCCGGTCAGATATGGATCAAACCCGCCGACCTGCTCAAGCACATCCCTGCGCACCAACATGGATGAGGGCAAGACTAATCCCTCCCCTATCAGGCGGCCGAGCGGAGAAGCCAGTGCTGAGGAACGTTCTTTCAACGTCGTCCCGACATCCAAGAGGCGACCTTCTCGATCCATGCGATCCGAGTTTGAGTACACGAGCACCGCGTCGGGATCGGCCTGCAAGGCGGTGACCTCACGCTCAAGTTTCTGTGGGTACCACCGATCATCCTGATCCAGGAAGGCCACGTATCGACCTGCGGCATGACGAATCCCGGCATTACGGGCGGCACCTTGCCCAGCGTTCGCTTGTCGAATCACGCGCACGCGATCACCATACTGCTTCAGGAGATCAATGGATCCGTCCGTTGACCCGTCATCCACGCCGATGACCTCGTAATCCCGGAACGTTTGAGCGAACACGCTATCGAGCGCCTCCTTCAAGAACCGCTCTCCGTTGAAGACCGGAATGGCGACGCTGACGGTGGGCATCGACAAGACACACCTTCTACAAATTCCAGAAGAATATCCGATCCGATGAGATGGTGAAGATTATGCGAAGGTCATTTCTTCACACATGTTCCACAAATACCGGCGGCCGCGCTTCTGGAGATAGGCAGGGAAGAACTTCCACAAGCCCTCCTGCGCCCCGCAACTGATGTCGAGGATGATGCCCATTACCGGAGAGCCCGCAACAATCGCGTGTAGCCGCGCAATCGGAACGGGGCCTTGCGAATGGCATGGAAGTAATGTTGCCGCGCTTCCGCAGCTTGTCCACATTGCTCCGCCACCCAGCCGCGGAGCAGAAAATAGTTCGCCCCTTCTCGATCGACCGCCGCGCGCTGGTCGCTGGTCAGCGCCGGTCGTTGTTCCAGTCGTTCCAAAAACTTCCGTCGACTGGCAAGCACTTTCAACCGATGGGTCATCTCGTCGAACGCCATATCACGGTAGCCATGTCCTCGCTGGAGCTTGCGCACCAAGACTCGATCGACGCATTCGAACTCCGTCACGTCATGGAGTCGAATCGCCAGGTCCGAATCCTCAGACCCGTACAACTCGGGGTCCAGAGCCCCTACGCGATCCAGCACGGAACGCCGGATCAACAGCGTGGAGGGAAGCGCCGTATGACCTCCGGCGAAGGCTTGGACAAGCGGCTCTCGGCTGTAGCGGGCCTGCACCCGTTCTTCGACTCGCCCTTGTTCATCGACAACTTCATAATCGGTATGAACCAGGCCGACCGTGGGCTTCGACCGCATGACGACAAGCTGGGCTTCCAGCTTGCCCGGCAGCCAGACATCGTCGCAGTCTAGCAACGCGACGAACTCGCCCTTCGCTTCAGCAATGCCTCGGTTGCGGGAGCGGGCCGGTCCCCCATGATCCTGCTGAAACCACATAATCCCGGCGGTCTTCGCCAGTTCAGCCAGTGCCACCTGCGTGCCGTCCGTCGAGCCGTCGTCCACCACCAAAATTTCGACGTGCGGCACCCCTTGGGCCAGCACGCTCTGCACCGCCTTGGCCACAAAGGGGGCGCCGTTGAAGACCGGGATGACGACGCTGACAAGCGGCATCACCTCGTCTCCATGTCCTTTGGCCCCGGCTTGCTGCTCGCTCTCGTTTCGCTTTCCTGCATGTCCAACGTCGATGACCGTGCTGGCTCCTTCCAGAGCTAGCAAAAACCGACCGGGGCGGCAAGCTCCGCCCGAAGGAGCGCTAGCTTTGCCTTGTCCATCGGAGTCCTTCCTTCCTGATCTTGTCCGCCAAACGGTGCCCCTCAAGCTGGATCACGTCCACCTCCCGGCCAAGCTCCCGAGAGAGCCACGCGATGGCCGGGAAAAAGTCCTTATCGTGAAGCCCCACGAACGCCACATCGACATCCGAATCGTCTTGAAACCGCTTGCCGCCGAGCACCGACCCAAACACATAGGCCTCCTGAAACCGGATGATTGCAGCCAGCCGAGGCAAGAGTTCCCACATCTGCTTGAGCACCGCCTGCCGCTCGGCTTCTCGCCTCGTCCGGCGGGCACACTGCACGTCATTGAGAAGGTCACACGAGAAGGCCCGTGCCATGCGGCGTGACTCCCTTATCCCGTTATCCCCTTACCCCGTTACCCAGAATTTTCACGAGCCTTGCGGCCGCCTCGAACACCTCGTCCACGGAAATGAGGCGCATGCAGTTGTTTTCACCGCGCCGGCAGTCGGGATGAAAGCAGGCCCGGCAATCCATTCCCTTGTAAAGCACCGCCTGCCGTTCGGTCAACGGTCCCCACTCGGCCGGATTGGACGGGCCGAACAGCGCGACGACGGGCGTGCCGACGGCCGCCGCCACGTGCATCGCTCCACTGTCGTTGCCGATGAACACTGAACATCGTTTCAGCATGGAGGCGAATTGGAGCAATGTCGCGCAACCGGCAACCACAGTGGGAGATGACCGGGCCCGACGGGCGATCTCCTCAGCCATCGTCCGATCCTGCGGCCCTCCTCCAACCAATACTCGACATCCATAGCACTCGGTTAACCGATCCGCCAATTCGGCAAACCGTTCGGCCGGCCAGGCCTTGAACCAATACCGTGCGCCGGGATGCAGCATAACCAGCGGCCGAGTGAGGTCGCCAGCGCCCACGGCCACCTTTTCCAACAGCCGGCCTGCTTCTTCCTCGTCCAATGCAGACGTTCTCAGAACCGGCAGGCTCGGTTTCGCTTCAATACCCAGCGCCTTCGCTGCCGCAAGATCGCGCTCCGCACGATGTCCCGCCGGCGGGTTCACGATCTCGGTATACAGCACCCCCCGCCACCGATGTTCGTCGTTGAATCCGATCCGGACCGGGGCGCCGCTCAACCAGGTCATAACCGCCGATCGATCTGCATCCGTCAGATCGATCACGCAATCGAATCGGCAGCGGCGGATCTCCGAGAGAAATCGCAACTGCGTCCTCCACGATCCCTTCTCAACCGCAAGCACTTCATCGACGTCAGGATGGTGGGCAAGGATGTCTTCGGTCCCTCGGTTGACTGCCACCGTGAGCCTACTCTGAGGATTCGCCGCCTTGAGCGAGTGAAGTACCGGCGTGGCGAGCAGGACATCGCCGATATACCGGAGCTTGATGACCAGGATGTTCTTCATAGATATGCTATGAAGCTGTCAGCTTTCAGCATTCAGCCGGAACGTATTTCCAAACTGACCGCTGACGGCTGATAGCTTCCCAGCTACTTACTACACACTTCCCTATACACCGCCAGCGTCCGCTGCGCCGCCCGCTCCCACGTACATTGCCGGACCCGCGCAAAGCCTTTCTGTCTGAGGGACTCTCGCAACCCGGTGTCGTTGAGCACACAGACCATGGCCTTGCCTAATGCATCCGCATCCTCCGGATTTACCAACACCGCCGCGTCTCCCGCGATTTCAGGCAAAGCTGAGGTGTTGGACGTGATCACTGGTGCTCCGCAGGCCATCGCCTCCAACACCGGCATGCCGAAGCCTTCGTACAACGAGGGAAACACGAACAGATCTGCGTGGGCATACAGCAGCCGTAAATCGGCGACGGCAAGCCATCCTGTACAGCGGACCTGCTGCTCAATCCCAAGGGCACGGGCGGTCTCGTGATAGTTCCCGAACCGGTGGACTTCATCCCCCACCAGCACCAGTGTTCTTCCTCCCAGCTTTGCCTCCTGCTGCGCGGCAGCCTTGAGGAAGGTCCGGTGGTTCTTTCGCGGATCGGCCCCGCCGACAAACAGCACGAATCGTCCCGCCGGCAATTGCAGCCGCTGCCGGAGTCGTTCCATCACCTCCTGATCGCGCTGAGGTCGAAACTCTTCCGACACGCCGTTGTGAATGGTGACGATCCGTTCCGGCGGCAATCCGTAGAGCGCCGTGATCTCGCGGGCCGAGAAGCCCGACACCGTGATGACCCTGCGCGCGCGCCACACGGTGCGTCGCGTCCGCGCAAAAGCCGCTCGTTGTCCGAACAGCTTCGGGGAATATTCAGGATATCGGTCGAGCCACACATCGTGCACGGTCACAACACCGCCGCACCGCCCTTCCGTAAGCATCTTGAAGTTCGGCCCGTGAAACAGGTCCAGTCGATCCATCCGCCCGCGCCAACGCAGCATCAACCGTCCGGCTTCCTTCCACGTCAGGCGGGAGTCCTGCATCCAAGGTTCGCGATCCATCCGGTTGAGCGTTCCCGGTGCCAGGTAACACACCAGCTCAACGTCTTCCTTCAGCGTCAGGAGTCCCTTGAGCAAATGGTAGAGATGCCACCCCACGCCGCCACGGTCGCCAGCGAGAGGGTTCGCATCAATTCCGATCCGCACGATTAGCCTCGTGCCTCGCGCCTCGTGCCTCGCGTCAGCAGCATTTCGTACGCTTTCGCATACTTCACGAAGGTATGCATGCCGGCGAACATCGCAACGATCAAACCGCGAATCCCATCTTTGTACCCCCCGCGCAGAAGATAGGTTTTGAGGATCGTACCAAGATGATTGGCGGCGAGGTCCAGCACAGAGACTCCTGGGGTCGATTTCAATTTTTCCAGAGCCCCGAGCGTGGTGTACCCCATCATCTTTTTGACGTGGTGGCCGATCGTCGGCATGCTGTCGTGGTCCATGGGGTGGCGCAGGCGCTCGATGCGCCCCCGGAGCCGTAAGTTCTCGTGGAGCTGCGTATCGTCATAGCGGCCGGCCGTCTTGTGGAACAGCCGCAACTGATAATCCGGGTACATTCCCCCGCCCTGCATCCAGCGGCCGTAAAAAAAGTTCCGCCGGGGAATTTCGTAGCCGGCGATCCCGACCGGCGGGCCGGTCTTCAACACCGCCTGGATTTCCTCGCGCAGCGCCGGTGTGATCCGTTCGTCCGCATCCACGATCAGGATCCACTCCGCCCCGGCCTGCTCGATCCCGAAATTTTTTTGCGGTCCGTAGCCGGGCCACGGCCTGACATGAACCTGCGCGGCGTGCCGTTTCGCGATCTCGACCGTCCGGTCCCGGCTTTCCGCATCCACCACAATGCGCTCGTCCGCCCATCGCACGGACTCCAGGCAGGCCGCAATGTTTCGCTCTTCGTTCTTGGTAATCACAATGGCTGCGACCGACATCTTTGTCTTATCCTCGAAATCCCCGCTTGGCGACTGCCCTGTAAAACGACGGCTCAAGCCACCGGTTGCGTCCCGGTTTCAGCTTCGGATACCGGCTGACGCGCTCGCGCATGACGGCCGGATGCGTTCCGGTGAAATTTTTCATGATGTCGTACTCTTCGAACTCGTAGGCGTCTTTGGCCAGCATCCGCGCCTGTTCCTCGCCCGGCTGTTCGCCGTGATGCCGTGCCACCTGGTATCGAAACTTCTCCAACAACACTTTCGGCTGTTTCACCCAGCCGTAATGAAAGACCGTTGCGCCGGACGGACGCAGCCGGTCCTTGTGCGCGGTTTGCAAGTACCCCTGGTCCGCCTTCAGGCAGAACCCGACTGCGTCACCGAAGGACTCCACCTGACCGTCGTTGCGGATGATGCGGATGGCGCGATGGTAGAACCAGGGATTGAGCGAATAATAATCCCCGTAGAAATGCAGATACTGGAACGTCAGCCCCAGCACGGTAGGATCAGCCAGATAGTCCCGCATGGCCTTTCGGATGGTCTCGTAGTCGGCTTCGTGCAGCACTTCATCGGCTTGTAAATACAGCGCCCAATCTCCGGTGCAACGGGCCAGCGCTTTGTTGGTTTCGATGGAAAACAGCAGCCCGTCCTTTTTCAGGTTGTCGTCCCAGAACGACTCCACGATGCGGATCTTCTCCGAGCCGATCGAGCGGATCAGCTCCAACGTGCCGTCGTCCGACTGCCCGACGTTGACGACAAATTCATCCACGACCAGCAGGGCGGACCGGATGACCTCGACAATGGGATAATCAAACTTGACGGCGTTGCGACAGATCGTGAACCCGCTGACTTTCATGTGCCACTGCCTTGCTCTTTCTGAGGTTCAGGCGCCGGCACCTCGAACACCTCCCACAGCGGCACCTCGATCCCTTCCAACGCCCGAAGTGCCAGCACCTCGGCGGCCCCCAAGAGATCTGGTCCTTTGAACCGTCCCTCCTCCAACCAATAGCGTTCGATCAGCAGTTCTTCGGGATGCACAATGACATACTCGCGCACCCCAAACCGCTCGTACAGCACCTTCTTCTCCCGCTTGTCCTTGAGCGCCGTGGATGGGGACAGCACCTCGACGATGACATCCGGCGCGCCATGGATCCGATCCCGGACTTTGGTTTGGTCACACACCACCAGCACATCGGGCTGGACGAAGTTGTAATCATCGAGATAGACATCAAGTGGTGCGATGAAGACCAGACATGGCTTGCCCGCCAGCCTGTCCGCTACTTTGCGATAGAAGTTCCCGGCAAGAATCTGATGCCTCGGCGTCGGCGAGGGCGTCATATCGTAAGCTTCCCCGTCAATGACCTCCCACCGTTCCTCATCCGGCCAGGTCTCGTAGTCCTGCCAGGTGTATTTCACACCGGCACGCTGTTTCGGTTGGGGTCCCATGAGCCCTCCTCTCACCGGCCTTTCGCCCGTTGGGGGTTCTGTTCCCAGAACTTGGCGTACTTCACGAACGTGTAATAGGCATAGAGCCCCGAGAGAATCAAGCCCGGCATGCCGTCGAGGAAACCGGCGCGGGCGACGTACATCTTCAGAAACGTCCCGAGCGGATGCGTCACGAGTTGGTGCGCATGAAAGCGCCGCCCTTGTTCAACCATCCGCTTGGCCATCAGCTCGGAATAGCGATCCTGTTTGGCGAGATACTGGTCGATATCGCGAAACGGAATTTGGAGCGCGGCATTCTTCAGATAGCCGATACGCCCATCCAGATCGAAACTTTCATGCACCGCTTCGTCGCGATACCGCAGGCGGCTTTTCCGGAAGAGCTGCGGCTGCCGGTAATCCGGATACCAGCCGCAATGTTTGATCCAGCGGCCGAGAAAATAGTTGCGTCGCGGCACGAAGTAGGCATCGGCATCCGGGCCTCGGTTGAGCAAGCCCCGGATCTCATCTCGAAGCTCAGGCGTCATCCGCTCATCCGTGTCGAGACTGAAGACCCAATCATGAGTCGTGAGGGAAACGGCCTCGTTTCGCAGCCGACCGAACCCGTGGAAGTCAACCTGGTACACCTTGTCCGTGAACTCACGGCTAATCTTCTCCGTCGCATCGGTGCTGTGGGAATCCACCACCACGAGTTCGTCCGCCCAGGAGACGGACTCCAGGCAGGCACGCATGTTCGGTTCATCGTTGTACGCAATCACATAGACCGAGAGTTGAGCCATGCGGCCTTATCCCCCTTGACCCCGCTATCCCGCTAGCACGCTCTTATAGACCCGCTCCAGCTCATCCAGCATCCGGTCCAATGAATAGGACCGCTCGACCAGCGCCCGCCCCTGCTTGCCCATCCGAGAACGGAGCGCCTGGTCGTTCAGCAGAACGACAATCCGGTCTGCCAGACTCCTGGCATCCCGTGGCGGCACAACAAAGCCCGTCTCGCCATCGATCACGACATCGGGGATGGACCCGACGGTTGTCGACACGACCGGCAGCCCCATGGCCAGCGCCTGCATGAGCACCTGCGGAATCGTGTCTCCTTCCACCGACGGAATGACGAATACGTCGAGGGAACGAAAGACATTCAGCAGATCGTCGCGGAATCCCAGCATGCGAATCCGGTCGGAGAGCCGCGCTTCCTGAATGCTCGCCCTGATTCTGGATTCCTCCGGTCCCTCCCCCACAACCAGGAACGTCACGTCCGCCCTCTGTCGCGCCACCGACTTCGCCGCTTCCACATAATATTCGTGGCCCTTGTACGAACGCAGGTAAGAAATCAACCCGACGAGCAGATGCCCGGACGGGAGACCGAGTTCCACTCGCAAATCTCGATCGGGCGCAGCCGGCCGAAAATACTCCACATCGATGCCGATCGGAAAAGCTGCCACACGATGAGGGTCGAGCCCATCCCGTTCGATCAGATCTCGTCTCGTGCGCTCCCCTCCCGTGACGATGACGAAGTCGAACAGGTGTTTGTAGAGTACGCGCGTGGTGAGAGTTCGATTCAATGGCGTGGAGATATGTCTCGTCCGGATAACTTTGGGACGATGGCTCACCAGCCGGCCGGCCACGCTGCCGATCCAACTGTCGCGTGAACTGTTCACATGGAGGACGTCGGGCCGAAAGCGTCGAATCACGCGCCTGAACGTCTGAATGGCAGTCGGATAGTGTGATCGAGCCATCCGAACCGTCTCCACCGGTATGCCCTTGCTGCACGCCATCTCGCAGATCGGGCTTTCCGGTTCGACGATCAGCCGCAACTCATGGCCCCGTTTGAGCAGGCCCTCGGCATGAAGTGCCACCGCCAGTTCCTGGCCACCCACGGTCGTGCTGGATTCAGCGACGAGGATCCTCATGGTTCTCTGATCTCTCCTTGGGCCAAGTAGGTCTGAATGGCCTGAAGAAATCGGTCGGCTTGGGCCAACATCCGTTCGGCTTCGTCGCGCGGGAAATCAATCCGATAATCGTAGTCCCCGATGTTCCGAGTGGTGAAACCGGCGTGAAGCACCTGATGGAGTTCTTGCGGAAAGATGCCCGTTTTCACAAAATGTTCCCAGAACCCTGAGATCACGCCACTATGTTTCGAGTAGGACAGTCCTTTGGCCAGTAGCACCCCCTCCGCCATATAAAACATGGCGTAGTACGCTCGCGAGGCACTAAAATCGTAATCCCCTTCTTGAAAATTCCGTTGAGCCGTCTTCAGGCTTCTTCTCGCCTTCAAGATCAGCCGCCGGACTTCTTCGTTCATGTCAAACCGGGATTCCTTCCCGACGGAGGTTATGGACAAAAGGCGTCACCGGCGTCAGGAAGTCTTCAGCCTTGATGGGAACCACGGACAGCACGATCGGGACACCGGAACCGAATGTCACGTTATAGGCGATGGCTTCCAATCTCCGTACTTCGTCCCAAAAATCCTTCATCTCCTTCAACACCACCAGCAGATCCACATCGGATTCGGCTACCCAGTCGCCTCGTGCTCTGGACCCATACAGGATGACCCGGTCGAGGTTCCCTCCATAGGTCGCCTCTACTTCCTTTCGAAAACGAGCGATGATCACCTGCCAGGGCTGGTTGCTTGTCGAATCCGCATGGCCGTCCATGGTGTTTCTCCCTTTGTGGCGTTATCTGGACGATGATGAGGCGCGAGGAGACGAGTCGCTTCCCGCACCACCACCTCGGATGCAATCTCCTTCAAGCACACTAATGGTTCCCCATTCCGGCATATCCGGCTGAAGCACGGACTGCACGGAGTCGGATGGGTCAGCACCGCATGGCCTGGCCCATAAGGGCCGGTGCGCATCGGACTGGTCGGTCCGAAGAGCGCGATGACCGGCGTCCCCACCGCCGCCGCCACATGCATCGGTCCGGAATCATTCGTGATCAAGAGGGCTGCCCGCCTGAGCAGCGACGGAAGAAGGCCGATCGCGATGGCACCGGTCAGATCTATCGGGCTGGTCTCCATCAAGCGCTTCACCTGCTCGACGTCCGCATACTCGTCCGCTCCCCCGACCACTGCAACCTGTGCCAGCCCGTCACGCTGGATGTGATCGGCCACGGCCGAGAACGACGCAGCGGGCCAGCGCTTCGTGGGCCAGCGGGCCGAGACCTGCACGGCAATCCACGGCATCCCCGCTGCCAAACCCTTCTGCCGCATGAGGGCCTCGATCCGATCGCGGTCGGAATCGGTTTCCTGCAGCCGGAACTGAGGCTCGCCGGCCTGCTTTGCGCCCACCGCCTCAGCCACGAGCAGATAGCGATCGACCGCATGCATGTCGGGAGCCGGCACGGTCACGCGCGTCGTATAGAACCAAGGACTGCCTTCACGCCCGTTGGCAAACCCGATTCTGTCCGGACACCCGCTCAGCCGGCTCATGACCGCGCTGCGCAACAAGCCTTGCAGATCGATCACGAGATCGAATCGCTCCGCGCGCAGCGCGTGAACTTGCGAGAGCCAGCCCGCAAGACCTGGATCAACCGGCCAAACACGATCCACTCCCTCCGCCCGCTCCACGAGGCCGGCCCATTGGCTTTTGACCAACCACGTGAGCTTCGCCTGCGGGTATTGCTGTTTCAAGACATGAACAACCGGCAACGCGTGCACGATGTCGCCCATCGAACTGGGCTTGATGAGGAGAATGCGACGGTAGTCGGGCATGGTAAGCTTTCAGCTTTCAGCCATCAGCTTTCAGCGAAGAGGAAATGTCGATGCCATCCTTTGTGTCTTTCAATTCCGGCTGACGGCTGATCGCTGATAGCTGTGGCTTTCAGCCTCGCGCACGATCCACTCCACCGCATCCGAGAGCGAGGGAACGACGGCGTCCGGCTCCGTCCCACCAGCCCGCAGCGCACCCACCGCCTCCTGGCTGCCTGGCCCTGTCGTGACCAGAACGCTCCTAGCTCCCACCCGCTTGGCCAGTTCGATATCGCGACTCTGATCTCCTATCACATAGGCACGCGACAGATCTAATCCGAGATCCGCCGCCGCCCGCTCGACCATGGCCGTTCCCGGCTTGCGGCAGAGGCACTGATCGTCGGGATGGTGCGGGCAGAAATACACGGCATCGAGCGCGACGCCTTCTGCTTCCAGCAATGTCCGGAGCTTGGCGTGAACCAATTCGAGATCCTTTAGCGTGAACTTGCCTCGCGCGACCCCCGATTGATTGGTGACGACCACGAGTCGCGCTCCTGCGCGTTTCAGCCGAGCCAACCCCTCAGCCACGCCCGGCAGCAGTTCAAAGCCGGATGGGGCACCGATGTAACCGGAATCCGGATTGAGCGTCCCGTCCCGGTCGAGAAACACGGTGACGCCGACCAGCGGGGCTTGCTCCGCTGATAGCCCCTCGCCCCTTGCCCCTTGCCTCCCAAGTTGCCTCACCGCCGCTTCGTACACGGCATCGACCGTTACCCCGGTCATGCATCGGTGATCGATCGGACATTCGCGCAACAGACAGGGTGAGCAATCGGCTGGCTGACGGATAAGCTGATGCCCCTCTCCAAAGGGAGAGGTCATCCGCCAATCGGTCGGACCGAAGATCGCCACCACCGGCACATTGAATGCAGCGGCTATGTGCATCGGCCCCGTATCGTTCGTCAAAAAGAGCCTGCATCGCTCCGTCACCGCCATGAGTTCGCGCACGGTGGTCTGCCCGGACAGGACAAGCGCGCCTCCCTCTATCGCTCCGGCGATGACGTGTCCCAAGGCTTCCTCTCCACGCGCGCCGACGATCACCGCCCGCGCTGGGACTCCCAACGAGTCCCGACAATGCCTGATCAAGCGATCGACCGTCCGCGCGAATCGCTGAGGAAGCCAACGTTTGGCTCCTCCGTAGGTCGAACCGGGATTCACGCCGATGAGGAGGTCTTGCGAGGCGAGGCCTGCCGCAGACAAGCGTCTGGCCGCTCCCTCCCGCTCTTCATCCGTCACATAGAGTCGCGGAGCCGGAGGAGGGCCGCCGTTACCCAGTCTATTCAACAACTGCCAATAATAGTCGACCTGATGATCGAGTTGCTGACGATTCGGCACCGCGACCGGATCAGTTAGCAGGAACGATCGGCCGTCAGTGGCGTAGCCGTATCGTCGCGGGATGCCGGCCAGAAACGCGAGCAGCGCCGCCTCGAAGGCATTCTGAAACAGCACCGCCAGGTCGAACCGATGGCGTCGCAGGACTCCGGCGAGGGTCCATTTCCCGGTGAGACCGGCATGACGACCTCGGTCATCGTACACCACGAGGCGATCGACCGCCGGATGGGAACCGAACAGCTCCGCAATGGCCGGTTTGACCAGGAGGGTGATCTCGGCCTGAGGATAGAGCCGGCGCAACGCAGAGAGCGCAGGCTCGCTCATCACCCCATCACCAATCCAATTTGGACCGCGAACCAGGAGACGCCGAATAGACCGGTGATCAGTGATCGGTGATGGGTGATGGGTGATGGACAAAGACATGGTCTATCGATCCTCTCTAGCCTCTCCCATCACTCATCACCCATTACGGCAGTAACAGCCGTTCCAGCCGTTCCCGGCCATCGAGAATCTCGGTCTGCAACCGGACGGCCCAGCATGCGTCATCCGGCTGGAGCAACGCCGTGATCTTGCCGGCATCCTTTTCGGTGGTGACGAGAACCTCTGCGCCGGCTTCCTTTGCCCGCTGTCGAATGCGCTCCAGATCGGAGACCGTATAGTCATGATGATCGGGAAAGATAATCTCGTCGCGTACGGTGAGGTCCAGACCGGCGAGAAGATTCCGGAACGAGCGTGCGTTGCCGATTCCGCTGAATGCCACGACGGCCTTGGCTCTGAACCGGCCGGCTCCCACGAGCCGGCCGGTCACGGCATGAAGGAATCCCTCCGGTCTGAAGACCACCTGAATCGGTTCTCTCCCGGTCGGTAAGGTATGTTGAAGTTGCGCCAGCATCCCGTTCGAAACTCCGGCCTCATCGACACGCGTGAGGAGGACGGCAGTCGCACGCGCAGCCGCCGACAGGGGCTCCCGCAGACGGCCCACCGGAAACATGGCGGCCAGGCCGGTACGGTCTGTCGCATCGATGAGCAACAAATCGACATCCCGATGCAACGCGACATGTTGAAACCCATCGTCGAGCAGGAAGCAATCGATCGGGAACCGCTCCAGTACCCAACGGCCGAGTGCGTACCGATCGGCGCCGACCGCCACCACCGCCCGCGGGCATCGCTTGGCGATCAAATAAGGTTCATCTCCCGCTTCGGAGGGTCCGGCTAACAATCGCCGGCCATCGGACACAAGCAGTTGAGAGGCTCGGCTTCGCCGGCGATACCCTCGACTCAGCACCCCGACTCGCCTCCCTTGCGACAGCAGCCACTCGGCCAAGTAGATCACGACAGGCGTTTTTCCCGTTCCGCCCACCGTCAGATTTCCGACGCTCACGACTCGGCAGGGCAATCGTCTGGTGGCCAACCATCCCCACCGGTACAAGGCCGCGCGAAGACGGGAGGCCAAGCCATAGGGAAGCGCCGCCCACCAGAGCCACCAGCGGGTCGATTCGCCCTGACCACTCATCACCAATCAGCGTCCGGCTATGAGACCGAGCTGCAACTTTTCCATGAGCGGGGACGCCGCGGCGTTGCCGGTTGAAAGAAACGCCTCCACAACATCGAGGCTGCGCTGGAGCGCACCTTGATTGTCGCGCACCATGGCAGATGCCGCCTCTCCGACAGACCGGCGTTGTCCCCTGTCGCGAAGCAGCCCCGCCATTGCCGTGGCCAGCTCGGCCCCATCACAAACCTGCTTCCCTCCCCCGGATTGCAGCAATAAACTCGCCACCTCCGCACAGTGATCCGTGTGCGACCCGAAGAAAACCGGTTTGCCCCAGGCCGCCGGCTCCAGCAGATTGTGCCCGCCGACCGGAACGAGGGTGCCGCCCACAAACGTGACCGTTGCGAATCGGTAGAGCATCGCCAACTCGCCTCTTGTGTCCAGCAGGATCACGCGCGGGCCGGACATGGGAAGAGGACCGGTTGCGCCGTTCATCGCACTTCTCCGCAACACAGACAGTCCTTTCGCTCGCACCATCTCTTCAACCTGTGCCACGCGTTCGACGTGACGAGGCGCCAGCAGGAGCACCAGCGCCGGAAACTCCCGGCAAAGGGTGCGATAGCAGACGAGCAGTTGTTCCTCTTCACCCGCATGGGTGCTCCCGGCTACCACCAGCTCGTCCTCGTCGGCCAAGCCAAGATCAGCGCGAGAGAGCGGCCGGCCCTGCGCCGTCGCATCCGGCAGCGGCTGATCGAATTTGATGTTGCCGGTTCTGTGGACTGTCGCCGGCTCGGCTCCCAATGCGACCAGACGTTCTCCATCCCTGTCCGATTGCACGAGACAGCAGGACACGCTCTGCAACATCCGGCGATAGAACGACCGGACGATGGGAATGTTCTGCCGGCCGAATGAACGTGAGGAGATCCGCCCGTTGATCATGATCGTCGGAACGCCTCGCTCCGACAGCATCCGCAGCACGTTCGGCCACAGTTCGGTCTCAACGAAGAGATACAACGTAGGACGTAACGCTCCCACCGCAGCCGACACCGCCCAGGGAAAGTCCAACGGCGCGTAGCAATGGTGCGCAAGGCCGGCCAGTCGCTGTTGCACCGCCTCGCGTCCCGTTTCCGTGACCGTCGACACCACCAGCCGGAGTTCCGGATGGCGAGCAGACAATTGCCGGACCAGCGGCGCCACCGCCACCACTTCACCCAACGACACCGCATGCACCCAGACCACAGGACGGCCATCGTGTCCCACCGCATGTCCGACACGATGCCATCCGATTCCCATCCGCTGAGCGAACCCACGGCGGCAGCGCTTCTTCGCGAGGAGGATGCCCGCGATGATCGGGGATGCGAGGATCAAGACAACGTTGTAGAGGATGTGCCACATGTCAACAGCGATCAGCTTTCAGCAATCAGCGGTCAGATCAATCAAAGTCACTTCGGCCCTCTGAAGCTGACGGCTGATAGCTGAGAGCTATCCATTCACCGCTTCATCAGCTTGCGCGACGAGCCGATTCAACGCGGTTTCGAGTTCAATGCGTTTCGCTTCCAGTTGAGCGTCATCGGCATCGGACGGCACCCACAGCGGTTCTCCCCACAAAAATATCCCCCGTGAGAAGGGGTACGGGACCACGAAGCGATCCCAGCTCGCGAAGACTTTTTTTTTGAGCAACCAAAGCTTAACGGCACGATGGGAAGCCCAGTCGCTTTCGCCAACTGAACGACCCCGAGTTTCGCCACCTGGCGAGGTCCCTTCGGTCCATCGGGTGTCACGGCCAGATCCTCGCCGGACCGTCCGATCCTGATCAATTCCCGCAGCGCCAATGCCCCTCCTCTGGTGCTCGACCCGCGGACCGCTTTGTGCCCGAATCGGGACACGATCCGGGCGATCAATTCCCCATCCCGATGCTGACTGATCAACACGTTGGCTCCCGTTCCACGATACCCGACCGGGATCATGAGCTGATGGGCATGCCAGAAGGCGAGAATGATGTGTTTCCCCTGGCGGTACAGCGCATCCACCCGCTCCTCGTCCTTCGCCTCAATCGTCATCGTCAGGCGAAGCAGCCGGATGAGCGCGGCGCCGATCGAAGGAAGCAGAGTCAGTGTAAGCCAATTCAGCATCGTGAGTTGTGAAAAGTGAGCCATTAACCGTGAGAAGAGTCTCTCTCGACTTTCGACTTTCGACTTTCGACTTTCGACTCACGACTCACATCTTCCTGAAATTGCATCGCATGGAGCCGTTTATACACGCCGTCGCGCTGCAATAGATCTTCATGCGAGCCTGATTCGACGATCATGCCCCGCTCCATCACCACGATGCGATCCGCGTTCTGGATGGTCGACAGCCGGTGGGCGATCACCAACGTCGTCCTGTTCTTCATGAGATTCGCGAGCGCCAGTTGGACGATGCGCTCCGATTCCGTGTCCAGCGCAGAAGTCGCCTCATCCAGAATCAAGATGGGCGGATCACGCAGAATCGCCCGGGCAATGGCGAGGCGTTGACGTTCCCCGCCGGATAGCTTGACACCGTTTTCTCCGATGAGCGTCTGATAGCCGGCAGGCAGCCGCTCGACGAAATCATGCGCGTAGGCTGCTTTCGCCGCCTCCCGTATGTCCTCCTCCGTCGCCCCGGCGCGTCCATAGGCAATGTTGTCGTATACCGTGTCATCGAATAAGACCGTCTCTTGCGACACGATCCCGATCTGGGCCCGCACTGAACTGAGCGTGCACTCCCGCACATCCACCTCGTCAATCAATATCTTCCCCTCAGTCGGCTCATAGAATCGGGGAACCAGGCTGACCAGCGTCGTTTTCCCGCTCCCGCTGCTCCCGACCAAGGCCACCATCTCTCCCGCCCTGATCGTCAGATCAATCCCTTGGATGGCCGGCATCTCCTGTGCTTCATATCGGAACGCGACTCCTCGAAATTCCAGGGAACGCTTGATCGGCGACAACACCGCGCGGCCGTGGTCGTCATCCCGCTCGGTCTTCAGATCCAACACATCGAACACCCGCCTCGCAGCCGACAACGCTTGCTGAATGGCATTGTTCCCGCCGGACAGGCGTCGGATCGGCGTATAGGCCATGAACATCGCCGTCAGGAAGGAGAAGAACGCGCCCGGCGTCATGGTCCCCTGGATGACGAGATAGCCGCCGTACCAGATGATGCCTGCGACGCCCACGACGCCGATGACCTCCATGTGCGAGGAGCCGATCGAAGATACCTGAATGGATTTCATGATCGTCTGCAGCAATGCCTTATTACTGGCGCTGAAGCGCCGCGCTTCCTCATCCTCACGACCGAACGCCTTGAGCATGCGAATGCCCGCCAATGCCTCCTGAAGTAAGGAGGCCATGTCGCCGGTCCGTTCTTGTCCGTGCGTGGCAAGACTGCGTAGCCGCTGTCCCATTCGCACCATGGTGACGACAGAGAGGGGAACCACGACGACCGACAGCCCCGCCAGTTTCCAGTTCTGATAAAAGATCACCCCGAGCATGGCAAGAAATGTGAGGCCATGTTGAAAAATATCTTTCAAGACACCGGCCACGGCGTTCGCCATCAGATTCACGTCGTTGATCACCCGGGAGACCAGACGGCCGGACGTATTCGCATCATGATACGAAACAGGCAAACGGATCAGTTGCTGGAAGAGGGCCTGACGGATGTCCGTGGTGACGCGATTCCCGACATAGCTCATCAGATAACTTTGTCCATAGTTAAAGACACCTTTCAACACAGCCACGGCAAGAATCGCCAAGGGGAGAACCAGCAGGAGCGTTTCATCTTTGCTGATGAAAATCCCGTCCAAGACCGGACGGACGAGCCAGGCATAGGCCCCGGAAAGCCCTGCAACAAGAGCCGAGCACACAAAGGCTGCCGCAAGTCTGAACTTATAGGGCCTGAGGTAGCGAACCAGCCGAATGAATTGGTTCATGTCCGGCACTCCGCCAGCACAACCTCCGCAGCACGCCGTGAGGCACCCGGATCGCCCAGCGCCTGTCGTACGGTGCGCAAGGCGGATTGCATCTCATGATACGCACGTCGGTCGCCGAGCAGATGCAGCGCCGCCTCGCTGAGCCGTTGGGCCGTCGCCTGACGTTGGATCAATTCAGGGACAACTTCCCGCTCTGCGACAAGATTCACCAACCCAATCCACCGGACTTGGACAAGCAGCTTTGCCAACCAATAGGTGAGCCAGGGCACGCGATACACGAGAATCATCGGCGTCCCGATCACTGCAGCCTGCAGGGTCGCAGTCCCAGAGGCCACCAGCAGGAGATCGGACGAAGCCATGACCTCGTTGGCCTGTTCACGAAAGACGCGAACCTCGACCGGACTCGGCCGCAATAAATCAACCAACAAATTATCCTGGATCGACGAGGCCTGGGCCAAGATAAATTGCACGTTGGATCGGGCGTCCTGCAACCGTTGCGCCGCCTCCAGCATGACCGGCAATAGCGCCCGGACTTCCGCTGGACGACTCCCGGGCAACAGCCCGATCACCGGAGCGGCTGGAGCCAATCCCAACTTCACACGAACGGCGGCTCGATCGTAACTCGGCGCCACCGAGTCCAATAGCGGGTGGCCGACAAAGGTACAGGGCACGTCGGCCTTGTGATAGAGACCGGCTTCAAATGGAAGGATCACGATCACATGATCGACCCGCTGCTTGATCCAGTGCATCCGTCCGGGACGCCAGGCCCAAATTTGCGGAGCGATATAATAGACCACCCGAAGACCGGCGGCCTTGGCAAAATACGCATAGCGCAGATTGAGCCCGGGATTGTCGATGAACACCACGAGGTCCCAGGGCTCGGATCTGAAAATCCGGCGCATGGCAAGAAACCGCTGCACCACGGCTTTGATGGCCGAGGGGCCGATCAACCCGATGATATCCAGCCGGTCGATTCCCGGCACAAGCTGCACGCCCGCCGCCTTCATCGCCGCCCCGCCGACTCCCACAAGCATGACGGCAGGGTCCAGTTCCTTCAGCGCTTTCGCCAGATTCGCCCCGTGGAGATCGCCGGAGGCCTCGCCGGCGACGATGAGAATCCGTGGCATCTCTTTAAGCTGGTAGCGGATAGCGAACAGCTACCAGCGGCTTCCTCCATGGTCCGGCTGTTCGCTGTTCGCTGTTGGCTGCTCGCTTGCGCGGTGGCCCTGCATAAAGGCGTCGATCGCGTCCAGCACCTGATGGGCCAATTCGAGCGCGGCCAGCCCGTCTTCGCCGGACACCACCGGGCACGAGCCCTCTGTGACGGCCTGCAGAAACGCTTCGAGTTGGAGTTTCAGCGGCTCCGTATCACTCCCTTGTCGGTGCTCCATTTCCAACGTCACCCGCTCGCCGGACTTTTCGACGCGACGACAGATCATTCCCTGGCGTGTCTGGTAATCGATGGACAGGTACCCGTCGCGCTGAAAGACGCGCAGGCGGCGCATCTTCGCGGTCGAAACCCGACTGGCCGTGAGGTTGGCCACGCACCCGTTCCGAAATTGGATTCTAGCATTGGCGATATCGATGTTCGGCGAGAGAACCGCCACGCCGGCAGCCCGCACTTCTTCAACCGGCCCCGGATCGAAAGACAACACCATGTCGAGGTCATGCACCATCAGGTCGAGCACCACATCAACATCCGTGCCCCGCTCCCCGAAGGAACTGAGCCGATGACATTCAATAAATGCCGGTCGATGAATGAAGGGGCGCATCTCCAGCATGATCGGGTTGAACCGTTCACTGTGGCCCACCTGAAGAACAAGCCGCTGTTCCGCCGCCAGACGAATAAGATCCCGCGCCTCCTCCG
The DNA here is from genome assembly GCA_037442105.1 of Nitrospiraceae bacterium. GTDB lineage: Bacteria > Nitrospirota > Nitrospiria > Nitrospirales > Nitrospiraceae > JBBIQV01. The sequence goes on from JBBIQV010000017.1 coordinate 35,184, forward strand.
GTTGCACCGCAAGAGGCTTCTCGACCAAGACATGCGTGCCGGCCTCCAGACACGCTTTCGCGACGGGATAGTGGAACGAGGTCGGCACGGCGACGCTCACGATATCGACCTCTTTCAACAACGCGGCCTGGTCGGTGAACGCACGAGTCCCGTGCCGCGCGGCAATGAGACGCGCTCGCTCCGGGTTCGTATCCATAACCCCGACCAGGACGGAACCCGGCAACGAAGCATACAGCCGGGCGTGATGCTGCCCGAGGTGACCGACTCCGATGACACCGGCTCTTACTCGCTGCATACGTGTAACCATAGGTTAAGGCTGAGGTTAAGGTTAAGGAAAGACCGGTGTCTCGTGGCCTTCCACTCAACCTCAACCTTAGCCTTAACCTTCTGCCAGGCCCACCACTGCGATTCCCGCCTGCTCCGCCTTGCGCAGCATGTCGTCACGATCCAGCAACACCGTCCGCCCTGCTTCCAGGGCCAGCGCCGCGGCTTTCACCGATTCCATCACCTCGATCGTGCGCGGCCCGACGGCCGGGAGGTCGAAGCGCAAATCCTGCTGCGGCTTACTCCGTTTCACGACCACCGCACCTTCTTTCGCGAGTTCGCCGCCCCGGCGAATCGCGCCGTCGGTTCCCTCCACGGCCTCGACCGCCACGACGATCCGGTCCTTGATTACGACGCACTGGCCGATGTCCAACCGTCCGATCTCGCGCGCCACGTCCCAGCCGTAGCGGATGTCCTCCCACTCCTTCTTGCTCGGCGACCGCCTGGTCAACGTCCCCTCTTCAACGAGGATACCGCTCAGACCGAACGTGGAGTCCGTGATCGTGATGCCCTCGCGTTCTAGTTCATCCGCCAGGCCGCGCAGGATGTCGTCGTCTTTCCACAAGGCCAGCCGGCCGGCCAGGGCCAGCGTACGGAAGTCGGGACGTACGGTCGAGAAGATGTGCGTCTTCCTGATACCGCCCAGCATCACCGCCTGCCGAACACCGTCTTCCTTGAGTGCCTTGATCAGCTTGTTGAGCTGGCCGATCTTGATCCAGTGAATCCGCTCGACGTGCTGCGCCAGTTCCGGCTCCGTCTCTCCTTCATGCGCCACGGCGGAGACCGTGTACCCAAGCCTTTTGGCGTTATCGGCGAAGATGATCGGGAATCGCCCGTTGCCGGCGATCAGTCCGATTCGTTCTGCGCGAAGCGCCGACGGAGCCATATGCGAATCGCCCGGCACGCCGTTACTCCTCGTGCTCCTCATCCTTGCCCGCCGACCGGCAAATTCCGCGCTTGGTCCCCTCCATAAACGCCAGGACCTGGATTACATCTTGGTTCTCCTTGAAAGCTTCTTTCGCAAGCTTCACCGCTTCAGCCATCCGATGGCCCGACCGGAATAAGAGATCGTAGGCGCGTTTTAACTCGACAATCCGTTCATTGGAGAATCCATGCCGTTTGAGGCCGACCGAATTGAGACCGTACATCTTCGCTCGGTAGCCGCCGGCCGCCCGCATGAACGGCGGCACGTCCTGCCCCAGCGCGCTGCAGCCCCCGACCATCGAGTAGGCGCCGATGCGCACATACTGATGGATGCCGGACAACCCTCCTAAGATCGCATGGTCCCCAATCGTGATGTGCCCGGCCAAACTGGCCGCGTTGGCCAGAATCAAGTGGCTGCCAAGATGGCAGTCGTGGGCAACGTGGACGTACGCCATCAGGAAGTTATGGTGTCCGATCGTCGTCGTGCCTCCGCCCTGCACCGTCGCTCGGTTGATGGTGACATATTCCCGGAGGATGTTGTGATTCCCGATCACCACCCGAGTGGGCTCACCCTTATAGTGCAGATGCTGCGGCGGGGCGCCGAGGGAAACAAAAGGATACACCTCGCACTGCTCCCCGATGTCCGTCCAACCATCGACGCTGACGTGCGAGATCAGTCGCGTGCCTCGTCCGATCTTGACGTGTTCTCCGACGACACAGAACGGCCCGATGATCACATCTTCGGCCAGGTCCGCTTTCGGATGCACAATCGCTGACGAATGAATCTCCACTCGCTACCTCCAGTGAAAAACGTCAATCGTCAATGGTCATTCGTCAAACGCCGGACGGATGTCCGGAGTTTGGCTCGACGCTCCATCATCAAACGGTTGACGCATGACGGTTGACTATTGACGGGCTTCACTCTTCTCCTCCGTCACCATCGCTGTAATTTCCGCTTCGCAGACCAGTTCCGACTCGACATACACGTTGGCTGCCATTTTCCAGAACGGCGGACGTTTTTTCAGCACATCCACTTCAAATCGGAGTTGATCTCCCGGCACGACCGGTCTCCGGAATTTCGCACCGTCCACGCCCGTGAGATACACGACCGGCCGACCCTTCTGGCTCAACGACTTAAACACCAGCACCCCCCCCACTTGCGCCATTGCCTCCAGGATCAACACGCCCGGCATCACCGGACGGCCGGGGAAATGCCCCTGGAAGAACGGTTCGTTGACGGTGACGTTCTTGATCCCGACGATTCGACGGTCGGCTTCCCATTCCTTGATCCGGTCCACCAGAAGAAAGGGATAGCGGTGCGGAAGCAACCCCTGAATCTCCACATTATCCATCGCTGACATCGCTTCAGCCTCCTGTCTGAGGATTCTGAGCCGTGTATCTCGTATTACGAATCGGTCACTTCTGTTGGTTGTCGAATTCCTTGACCACTTTGTCCGTGAGATCCAGAGACGGGTGCGCGTACAACACGATCTTGATGGTGGCCTCGCTGCCCTTATCGAGCACGGCAGCGTACCCTTCTTTCTCTGCCACCACCAGCGCGGCTTGCCGGATCTTCTTGGCATACTCGCCGATCATCTCGCGTTGTTTCTCTTGAACTTCGCGGTTGAAATCCTGAATCCGCCGCTGATAGGCAGCCATCTTCGAACGAAACAGCTCCTGCTTCTCTTGTTTCACCGCCTCATTCAGCTTGGGGTCCTGGATCGTTTGTTCCAGCTCCTTCAACTCCTGATCGTCTGCATCGATAATCTTCTGACGGGTCGCTGAATACTGCTTCATTTCTTCTAACGCTCGCTTACCCGCTTTGGATCGTTCCATGATCGCCTGTTGGTCGATCACCGCCACTTTCAACTGGTCCGCAGCCAGGCCGGGGAACACCACCCCCAGCAGGACCAGGAACCAGACCGCCATGCCGACTCCGAGCATCACCGCCATCTTCATGTCCTGACTCCCTCCTCCCATCTACGACCGCATAGGCGATCATCGCACATGCCGAACTTCCCTCAAGGGTACTCCTTGTTGAACTCTTCGATGACCTGGGCAGAAATATCCAATGCATCCTCCGTATAAACGGCTGGGCCACCTTTCCCCCGATCGATGACGAGCTGCAATCCCAGCCGCTTGGCGACTTTCCCCGTCATCAGATCAACCTTGTCACGGAAGCTCTCCAAGACATCTTTCTGTTTCTCTTGGACCTCGCGATTCAACTCGGCCGTCTTCTGCTGATACTCCTGCATCCGGCGACGAAATTGCGCCTCTCGCTCCTGCTTGGCGGCGGGGCTGAGGACGCTGGCCTGCTTGATGAAATCCTCCTCCATCCGGCGCAACTCTTTCTCCTCCAACTCAATCAACGCCTGCCGGTTCTTTGAGAAAGAGGCCAACACATCCTTGGCCTTCTTGCCCGCGTTCGACTCGTTGAATAACCGTTGCGGATCGACGACGCCGACACGGACGTTCGCGGGTACGGTCTGGGTTGTACAACCGGTCACAACCAAAAGCGCCATCGCCCCTACGGCTGCCCCGGCCCGACGCAGAATTCGCCGTCTCCTATCTCTCATCAGGCCAGCGACGACCTGCCAGAGCCGATACACTCCTTTCGCTGATCGCCTGTTCCCCTTCCGGCTCACGCCCGTCCCTCCGCCTTGCATACTCGACTCGTTCAGAACAACGACCCGATGGTGAACTCAAAGACGCCTTTTCGCTCGCCTTCTCTTGCGCGCAGATTGATTCCGTAAGCGGCACGAAGCGGCCCAAAGGGAGAAATCCACCTGCCTTCGATACCAGCCGCGCTCCGCAGGTTCAACGACACAGGTTCGTTATCGTTGAATCCTTTTCCATAGTCGAAGAAGATGACGCCGTTAAGTTTAGCCTCTGAAGAGATCGTAAAGATAAAGTCGTTATTGAAAATCAACTCGCGCGCGGCGCCGAGGAGCGACTGGTTCGGGGTGATGGGACCCGCCAGACCGAAGACGAAACCGCGCATGGTATTGATACCGCCCACGAAGAAACGCTCGGTCAATGGGATAGGCTTTCCTCCCATCCCTTCCACCGTGCCGTAGCGCACATGGTTGGAGATCCGAGTATCGAACAGCAAGGGTGTGTACTTAATCACATCGAAATAGAGTTTGTAAAAGTTATTGGTTCCGCCCAGGTACGGCGTGCCCAGGTCGACCCCGATGCTGGTCCGCCATCCCGTTCGGGGATCGAGGTAGTAATCGCGGGTATCCCTGGCCAGCGAGGTCCGGAACCCGGTGGTGGTCTGGAACCCAAGCTGATTACAGATGAGCGGTAATTGATCCGGGCATAGTCCCTCTTGCGGATCGCTGAAATTCAGTTGCTCGAACATCATGCTCACGCTGCCTGATACGTATTCCGACAGCCAACGCCCAAGGGTAACGCTGACCCCCCCTTTATCCTCGAAGTAGGTAATGTAGTTGGTGATCGTCTTATAGACATCCAACTGCAAGGAGGTGAGCGAATCCTCCAGGTAGGGATTCCGGAAAGTGATCAAACCCAGGCTTCGCTGCTGACCAAGCTGCCCGCGGATGCGGCCCATCCAACCGTTTCCACCAAGATTGCCTTCCGTGATATCGGCCACTGCCACCAGTTTATCGAGGGTGCTGAAGCCGCCGCCGATGCTGAACTGCCCGGTCGGTTTCTCCTTTACCTTCACGTTGAGATCGACCTTGTCTGTCTCGACCTGCTCCGGAAGGATCTCAACGGTTTCGAAAAAGTTCAGGTTGTTGAGCCGCTGAAAGCTGCGTTTCAGAGAGGGGGTGTCGATGACGTCCTGCTCGTCCACGCGTAATTCTCGCCGGATCACGTTATCCCGCGACTTGTCGTTGCCGCTGATATTGATCTGGCGAATGCGCATCATCTCCCCTTCTTTGATATTGAGGATGATGGTCGCCGTCTTTTGGTCGTTATCGGGATTGACATTCGGCACGACGTCGGCAAACGCGTACCCTTTGCTCCCATACATGTCGGTCAGCCGCGTAATCTCATCGCGGATCTTCGCACGCTGAAAGATCTCGCCCGGCTTAATTTTCAATCCTTCCCGCAACTCCGCATCCTCGAATACGGTATAGCCACGGTACCCCACCTCCGCCACCGTGAAGGGCTCGCCTTCCTGGATGGTGTAGCTCACCAGGAACCATTTCTTGTCTTCGGTCAGCTCGACCGATGGGGCGCTCACTTGGACATTGAGGTAGCCCTTGTTGAGATAGACTTCCCTGATACGCTCCACATCATTGAACAGTTCTTCTCGTTTCAGAATGCCCGCGTCCGACAAAATGGACGGGAGCTTCAATTGCGTGATGAGGCCATACCAAGGAATCCATTCCCGCGTCGCGACCACCTTAAAGATTTCCTCTTTCGTCACCGCCCGCATGCCCTCGAAGTTGATGGTCTTGACTCGAGTTTTGTCCCCTTCTTTCACAAAAAAGGTGAGCCGCTTGCGTTCTTCGTCCAGCGATTGAATGACGGGAACGACCTGGCAGGTGTAGTAGCCGTCTTCCTGGTAGGCGAGCCGGATTTTCTCCGCGCTCTCTTTGGCTTGCAGCTGATCCAAGAACGTTTGGCTTTTTATGGTGATCTTTTCCTTCAGCTTGTCGTCGCTGAGGTTCTCATTACCGTCGAACACGATCTCCGTGATGAACGGTTTTTCCCGGACAACAAACACAACGGACACGCCACCGGGCACCGAATCTGTTTCGACTTGTACATCTTCGAAAAATCCGCTGTCGTAAAGAATTTTGACCTGCGTTCGGATGGCTTCCGACTCGTACGGTTCATCCAACTTTAATGTCAGCCGCCCGCTGATCGCCGCCAGCTCGATCCGCTTGTTTCCCCGTATATCGATGGACTTCACCTTCGGACTACTATTCGGAGGACCACTATTTTGCGAGGCGGCGTGGCTCGCCCAGACAAAGAACAGTACGATCGCCAGCCCAAGGGCACAGCCATGCGTGCGCCACCGCGTCCCCTGTCGGGTCACGGAAGTCCTTCTAGAGACGCCGACAGACGAGGTGACTGCGTCATGGACATAGCAACCAGGGACCCACCGGCCACGCCAAGCACACGCTCAAGAAGAAGCTGAAACAAAACTTTTGGATTATATTGACGCATCGGAGCAATGTAAAGGAGAGTTTCCTTGCAGCGGCGAACATGTGCCGCGCTGCAGCGAATCGCGCGCGCCTTGACTTCACGTGGGTCATCACATAGTATCGCCCCATGCCGCCGACTGCTGTTCGCAAGGCCGTCATCCCTGCCGCTGGCCTCGGTACCCGTTTTCTCCCCGCCACCAAGGCCTCTCCAAAAGAGATGCTTCCCTTGGTGGATAAGCCGCTGATTCAATATGTCGTGGAAGAAGCCGTTGCCTCAGGCATCGAAGATGTTATTATCATCACGGGGCGCGGCAAGCGCGCGATCGAAGATCATTTCGACCGCTCTCTCGAACTCGAAGAAAACCTCGAGGAAAGCGGCAAAGCCCAGCTCCTGCTTCAGATTCGCCACATTTCCAATCTGGCGAATTTCTGTTATGTCCGGCAACCCGAAGCGCTCGGTTTAGGACATGCGGTGTTATGCGCGCAACATCTGATCGGGGATGAACCGTTCGCGGTCATCCTGGGCGACGAGATCATCGATGCTCCTGTCCCGGCACTGGCCCAACTGGTCAATATTTACAAGAAACGCCGTGGGGCCGTGTTGGGTGTGCAAAAAGTTCCGGAGGCGGACGTCAGCCGATACGGCATCGTTACTCCCCGTCACTTGTCCAACGGCCTGCATCGAGTCGAGGATCTCATCGAAAAGCCCGCGCCGGCTCAGGCGCCATCGCGGTTGGCCGTCATCGGGCGGTATGTCCTGTCCCCGGACATTTTTGAGATTCTGCGGAAGACCCCGCCGGGGAAAAACGGCGAGATCCAACTGACGGATGCCCTGCGCCAGTTAGCCGCAAGGGCTCCGATGTACGCACACGAAATCCGAGGGCAACGGCACGACGCAGGTGATAAACTCGGGTTTCTGATCGCAACCGTGGAACTGGCGCTCAAGAACTCTTCCCTCGGCCCGTCGTTTTCCCAGTATCTCCAGCGGCGGTTGAAATCGATGACGCACAAACGCCGGACGCAGGAGTGACTCCGCAGAAGTCTCGGCGCCGCGAGCAAACCCTCGCCGTGAATCAACCGGTCGCTTCGACATCGCCTTTTCCAACGGAGGAACACCGCCAGCAATGAGTGAATCAGCCGAACCAGATCTTCAACAAGTCCAGGCCGCCGAAATTCCGGATCAGCTTCCACTGCTCCCGGTTCGCGACATCGTCGTCTTTCCCTACATGGTCCTTCCGCTCTTTGTCGGCAGAGAGATGTCCATCAAGGCGATCGAAGCGGCGTTGTCCGGCAACCGGATGATCTTCCTTGCCACACAAAAGGCCCTCGACGTCGAGAACCCGAGACCCGAAGACATCCATGCCGTCGGCACCGTCGGCATCATCATGCGCATGCTGAAGCTGCCCGACGAACGGATCAAAATCCTGGTGCAGGGCCTCTCCAAGGGAAAGGTCGAAGAGTACATCCAATCGGAACCCTACTATTCGGTCCGCATCACCAAGCTGACGGAGCACAAGCAGGCCGGCTCCTCGCTGGAAATGGAAGCCGTGATGCGGACGGTGAAGGAGCAGATCGAGCGGATCGTCAGCCTCGGCAAGGTCCTGATCCCCGATGTCATGGTGGTCATCGAGAACCTGGAAGATCCTGGACGACTCGCCGACATGGTGGCCTCGAACCTCGGCCTGAAAGTAGAGGTGACGCAGGGCGTTCTGGAGATCACCGATCCCATCAAACGCCTGAAGCAGGTCAGCGATATTCTCGCCAAAGAAATCGAAGTCCTCTCGATGCAGCAGAAGATCCAGGCCCAGGCCAAGGGCGAGATGGATAAGACCCAGCGCGAGTACTTCCTCCGTGAACAGTTGAAGGCCATTCAGAAGGAACTGGGCGAGTTGGATGAACGGGCCGAAGAGGTCGCGGAATTCCGCAAACGCATCAAAGACGCCAAGATGCCCGAAAAGGTGCTCAAGGAGAGCGAGAAGCAACTGAAGCGTTTGGAGAAGATGCACCCGGATACGGCGGAGTCGGCGACGGTCCGGACCTACTTGGAGTGGATGGTCGAGTTGCCGTGGTCGAAGAAATCAAAGGACAATCTCGACTTAAAAGCCGCCGCCAAGGTGCTGAACGAGGATCACTACGACCTGGAAAAAGTCAAAGAGCGGATCCTGGAATATCTCGCCGTCCGGAAACTGAAAGAGAAGATGAAGGGTCCGATTCTCTGTTTCGTCGGCCCGCCCGGTGTCGGCAAAACATCGCTTGGCAAGTCCATTGCCCGCTCATTGGGCCGAGAATTCGTTCGGATCAGCCTCGGCGGCGTGCGGGATGAAGCGGAAATCCGGGGCCACCGCCGGACATACGTCGGCGCCTTGCCGGGCCGCATCATTCAAGGCATCAAACAGGCCGGCACCAACAATCCCGTTTTCATGCTCGACGAAGTCGATAAGGTCGGCATGGATTTCCGCGGGGACCCCTCCGCCGCCTTGCTGGAAGTGCTGGACCCCGAGCAGAACAACTCGTTCACCGACCACTATCTCGGCGTGCCCTTCGATCTGACGGAAGTGATGTTCATCACGACGGCGAACCTCATCGACCCGATTCTGCCGGCACTACGCGATCGCATGGAGATCATCGAGATTCCCGGCTATACCGAGGAGGAAAAACTCGGGATCGCGCAAAAGTACCTCATCCCCCGCCAGCTCAACGAGCACGGGATCACGGAGAAGCATATCCGCATCGTCGAACCCGCGATGCGGCAGATCATCTCCCACTACACGCGCGAGGCCGGCGTCCGGAACCTCGAACGGGAAGTGGCCAACGTGATGCGCAAGGTAGCAAAGAAAGTCGCGGAGGGTAAGGCCCAGTGCCAGATCATTACGCCCGCCAACCTGAACAAGTACTTGGGCGTTCCCAAGTTCGTGCCGGAGGCCGAACTGGAAAAAGATGAGATCGGAGTGGCCACGGGACTGGCGTGGACGGAATCCGGCGGCGACGTGTTGTACATCGAAGCGACCGCCATGAAAGGCAAAGGCCAACTCACGCTCACCGGACACCTGGGCGACGTGATGAAGGAATCGGCCCAGGCCGCGCTCAGCTATGTGCGTTCCCGAGAAAAATCGCTGAGGATCAATCCGGACGCGTTCACCAAGCAGGACCTGCACATTCACGTCCCGGCCGGCGCCATTCCGAAAGACGGCCCTTCGGCAGGCATCACCATGGCGACGGCAATCGCATCGGCGCTGGCACAGATTCCAGCCCGCCGCGACTTGGCCATGACCGGCGAGATCACACTGCGAGGCCGGGTGTTGCCGATCGGCGGGCTCAAGGAAAAAATTCTCGCGGCCAAGCGGGCCAAACTGACCACCGTCATCCTGCCGAAGCGGAACAAAAAGGATCTGGAGGAAATCCCCAAACACCTCCTGAAAGGTGTTCAGTTGGTGTTCGCCGAAACGATGGACGACGTCATCAAAACCGCCCTACGGCGGGGAACACGATCGCAAGCGAGTTCGGCAACGTCTCGCCAACGAAACATCGGCTCACGCGCGAACAAGACGAAACGCGCCGCCCGGTCGTCCTCCTCACCGGTCGCGTCCATTCCCGCTCCCTTGTAGCATGTCATCGGGCTCCACGCGCAATCGTGCATCTCCTCTTCGCGAATTCGAACTGATCCGCCTCTTGCATCGCCGCTTCGGGCGTTCCACTCCATCTGTGATCCGAGGCATCGGTGAGGACGCGGCCGTTATCAAGACCTCAGCGAAGGACGCGCTGTTGGCAACCACGGATCTCCTGGCCGAGGGCATCCACTTCGATCTCGCTCATGCCGGCTTTGAGACAGTCGGGTACCGCGCCGCCATCGCCAACTTGAGCGATATCGCCGCCATGGGGGGCACGCCTCGTTTTCTCTTCGTCGCACTGGCCATACCCGCACATTACCAGACATCGCAGATCATCGCCTTATATCGAGGCCTGATGCGCGCCTGCCGCCCGTTCGATGTATGTCTGACAGGCGGGGACACCTCGGCATCGCGACAAGGTCTCTTCCTGAGCATCACTCTGCTCGGAACAATGCCTGCGAAACAGGCTCTGAGGCGTAACGGCGCGCGGATCGGGGACCTCATCTACGTGACCGGAACCTTGGGGGACTCTCGCGCTGGTCTTCAATTGCTTATGTCTGGCAGAAACCGGAGCCGCCGGTCCGCCCCACGCCGTCATGCCCTCACCCGACATGATCGATTCTTGATTCGACGCCACCTGCACCCCTCCGCTCGAATCGCCGAGGGACGACTCCTCGCCTCTGCACGACTGGCCTCCGCAGCCATCGACATATCCGACGGGCTATCGGGCGATTTGCGACATCTCTGCGAGCAAAGCGGGGTCGGGGCGGAAATTTTCCTATCGAAACTCCCGGTCTCTCCGGCCTGTCATGCCTACGCGCAACAACGCCGTCTCGACCCAGCCCAACAAGCCCTGAGCGGCGGGGAAGACTATGAGTTGCTGTTCACGGTGCCCCCGCGCAGGCGGGCGCAACTCGACCGCCTCGGCAGCGCGCGCGGCTTTCGCCTGACCTGCATCGGCGAGATCAGACCTGCGCATGCCGGCATTACAACAAGAGGGCCCGACGGAACAGTGCGACCACTGCGCGTCACAAGTTACGAACACTTTCACCGATCAACCTGAGCTACCCCGGTGTTCTCTCTTTCCCGCATGCGGTCTACACTTCGTCAGGTCCTCCATCTGAGGGAGTCACCGCATCGAACCGCGCTGGCCTTTGCCGCAGGTGTTTTTATCACCTTTTCTCCGACCTATGGGCTCCATGTGCTCATGGCCGTCTTTTGCGCGTGGGCCTTCGGCCTCAACTTTCTCGCCTTGTTCCTCGGCTTGTCGATCAACAATCCCTGGACCATTGTGCCGATCCTCGGTCTCACCTTCTGGACAGGCGCCCGCCTCCTTGGCATGCCGGACCCGCCACCGTTTGATTGGAGCGACTTGAGCTTCACGGCGATTTACCAGCAGGTCATGCCCTATGCGTTACCGTTCTTCCTCGGAGGCCTGGTCCTCAGCGTGCTCGGCGCCGGGCTGTCCTACCCGGCTGCTTACTTGTTCATCACCAAGTACCGCCGGGCCCATCCACCCGATCGGGATGCGCCATTGCCCCCTCTGCGCGAGGTGGGCTAAGATGACGCCGTGCGCGAGTCACGTTCCCAAGCCAAGTTCCCCTATGACGGCTCGGCGCTGTTTGCCGATCCGATCCACGAGTACGTCTCCTTCACCGTTCCCTTCTCGACACCGGACCAGTCGGAGCGAACGGAGAAGGACCTGATCGATTCCCCCTGGGTCCAACGGCTCCGCTATATCTACCAGCTCCAGAGCGCGCGATGGGTCTACCCATCAGCCGAACATAGCCGTTTCGTCCACTCACTCGGCACGATGCATGTGGCCGGTCGCTTCGCTCGACACCTCTACCCGTTTCTCAAACAGGCCGTAAAGGAGGCGCCGTCGGCGAACTACGTCGAAGAACTGCTCCGCATCACCGCGCTCGTACACGACATCGGGCACGGCCCGTTTTGCCATTTCTTCGACGACAACTTTCTGCGTTCGTTCCACCTGACCCATGAGAAGTTAGGACAGATCATCATCCGCGATCACCTCGGCCCGATCATCCGGAAAATCCGCCGCAGCCCGTCCGGACCGTTCGCAAGGGGAGAATCGCTCGACCCCGATCACATCGCGCATCTCATCTTGAAGGAGAAGGGAAAGGACATGTCGCGGGTGCCGCGATGGCTCACCGCATTGCAGCCGGTCATTTCCGGCAGTTACACCGCGGACAACCTGGACTACGTGCTGCGCGACGCCTATATGTGCGGCGTCGCGGTCGGCCCGGTCGATCTCACCAGGCTCATTCACTACACCATCGTCACCGAGAAGGGGTTCACAATCCATAAAACCGGCCTGCCGGCGCTGCAGATGTTCCTCAACACGCGGATGTACCTCTACTCGAACGTGTATTACCACCGGACGACCAGAGCGATCGACATCCACCTGCGCGACATCTTCGGCGACACCATGAAGCTCCTGTACCCACATGACCCGCGCAAGAAGATGGACGATTACCTGACGTTGACTGACTGGTCGCTGCTCGAAGAGGTACGAGGGTGGCCGCGCGCGCGGAACTCGGCGCGTCGGCGCCTGGGAGAGGAATGGGGTCGGATCCTGAACCGCGACGTGAAGTGGAAGATGGCCTACAGCACGGTGCTGAAAGAAAAGGGCCAGGAACGCGGAATGGATTTTCCCAGCCACGGGCAATTCGAGAAACAGATTCACAAAGAGTTGCCGGCGGAGCTGCAGAAGCTGGAGTTCAGAGTGGACATGGCCCCGCTCGATCCTCGACCGGACCCGAAGGACACGCGCGGCATTCCACTCTACGTCTATGACCCCGGCACCAAAGCCGTCTCAACCGAACCGTTGGAAGAGTTTCTCGATCTCCTCCCCACCCGTTTGGTCCAATTCCGCATCTACTCGCACGACCACAAGCACGATGCCGCCCTCTCCCGCGCCGCCGCCACGGTGCTGAACAAGACTCCGTCGAGCATCGAGTCGAACATCTAACGTCCTCCGATCCGCCGGCAAAATTGTTCGACCGTTTTCCGAGTCGCGAATAACGCGGTCATATGAGATCATCCACCATCACACATTCGATTTCTTTCACGTGCCGTAGACTGTGATCATTCCCATAGAAACGCGTCGCTTGATGGGCGATGGCCGTGGCAAGCTGAACGGCATCCGGTGTGCTGAGACGATATTGGTGTCGAGACCGATTAGTTCGCGTTCGTTGGAGAGACTCCGCCCGCTGGGCGCCGCTACCACGACCTGCGTTCTTGCTTTAGATAGCCGGATGAATGGTGAGACCTCGTAACATTCGTGTATAGCGATTGGGATTGGGCATCAAGAAGGTAAAGCACCTCAACAGGACTTCCCTGATCACACGACCACACTTTGGTCATGCGGGTTCCGCAAGCACAGGAGGTTGGGAAAGTAGTCCCCTCTACTTGGGGTCGCTGCCGGAACCGATGCCGGTTGATTCGTCTTTGACAGGGAAGAATGGTGAGGCCGTAACCGGCATTGGAGCGGACTCGTTATTTGAAAACGGCAGATCGAGCAACGCATAGGGGTTCACGCGGGCGCCGTTCACCTTCACGCCCCAATGGAGATGCGGGCCGGTGGCGCGGCCGGTGGCGCCGACTTTGCCGATGAGTTGGCCGGCTTTCACCAAGTCACCGTCTTTAACGAGGATTTCGGAAAGATGGAAATACATAGAATAGAGACCGAGCCCGTGGTCGAGAAAAATGCCTCTGCCTGAAAAGATGTGCTCCACGGTCAGCCGGACCACGCCGTCGTTGCTGGCCACCACATCGGTCCCAAGCGGCGCGCCGATATCTTCCCCATTATGGGGATTGCGCGGCTGGCCGTTCATGATGCGCACGCTGCCGAAGATACCGGTTTTCTTCCCGTGCACCGGCTCGATGAAGTTCGCTTTCCAGAGGCGGAGGCGGGAGTCCTCGGCCAGCGCCTTCCTCACCTGTTCTTGTTCCGCTTTCCATCTTGCGAGGCCCTTCTCATCGAGGTCCACCTTGTCTCTGGGAAGCTTCAGGTGCTCGACCGCAAACTTCTCTTTGATGACCATCACGTTATAGCTCAAGCGGCGCGACTGCTCTCCCACCTTCACGTCCACCGTCAATTCATGCGACCCAGGCTCATCCTGAAGATCGATGCCCAGCAATCCCAGGTAGCCCGGCGACTCGCCGGCGCGGGGCTCGCGGAAGAAGGAAATCCGTCGATCGAGGAACCGCCCCTCGACATCGGCCATCACGCCCTCCACCGGCACCTTGACGACAAGGACCTGCCCCTGTTTTCCACTGTATTGTCCATCGATCCCTGCCGGCGCCTGCGTCGCGCTCGGCAGAATGGTGACCGGGAAGACGCTCGCCAAGAGCACGATGGTGGTGACCAGCATCCGATCAGCCTGCGACAGGCCTGGACGGCCCTCTTGTGTCAGCGCGCTCGTCATCGATAAAACCGTAATCCCGAAACCTGCGAGACTAATTCTTCGACCCGGCGATTCACGGCACTGAAGGGGTCCATACAGAGAATCGTTTCTTCCCAATAACCGTTCAGCTTCAGATAGGTCCAATCCACCGTATAGGACCGATTCTTAGCCCGCGCAAACCGGATGAAGTCGCCGCGGACCTTCGCTCTGGTCGTCTGGGGAGGGACCGACATCGCGCGCTGAACCGCCTCTTCATCGACCACGCGCTGGATCAGCCCTCGGAATTCCATCAAATAATACAACCCGCGGGTGCGTTTGACATCGTGAAACTGCAAATCCAGCAGGAACACGCGCGGATCATCCCAGCCGCAACCTTTCTTATCCACATAGGATTGGATCACGTGCTTCTTGGTCACCCAATCCACTTCGCGCACCAATTCCATCGGATCGCCTTCCAACCGATCCAGAATCGATGCCCATTTCGCCCAGACATCGTCCAAGATCGGATCGTGATCCTGCACGGTCAAATAATCCTTTGCGCGCTCCAAGTAGATCCGCTGAATTTCGACGGCGGTCAACTGCCGGCCATCGTCCAGTTTGACCTTCTTCTTCAAGCTGGGATCGCGGGAAATCTCACGGATCGACTTGACGGGATCTTCCAGCTCCATGCCCGACACGCAGTATCCATCCTCCACCATCGACAGCACCAGCGCCGCCGTGCCGACCTTCAAGTAGGTGGCATACTCAGACATATTGGAGTCGCCGACGATGATGTGGAGGCGGCGGTATTTTTCCGCGTCCGCATGCGGCTCGTCGCGCGTGTTGATGATGCTGCGTGACGACGTCGTGGAGGACGAGGTTTTCTCATGAATGTGCTGCGCGCGCTGCGAAATAAAATACTGCGGCTTGCCCGAAACCTTGAGCACCTTGCCGGCACCGGCATACACTTGTCTGGTAACGAAGAACGGGATGAGCTGTTCCGTCACCTTCCAGAAATCCACGTCCCGCCGCATCAGGTAATTCTCGTGGCAGCCGTAAGTGTTGCCGAGCGAGTCTGTATTGTTCTTGAAAATGTAGATTTCGCCGGAGAGCCCCTCTTCCCGTAGCCGTTCTTCCGCTGCCGGCAAACAGGCTTCCAGCAGCCGCTCGCCCGCCTTGTCGTGGACGACGAGGTCCAGAATGTTGTCGCACTCGGGCGTCGAGTATTCGGGGTGGCAGCCGGTGTCCTGATAAAACCGCGCGCCGTTGACGAGAAAGGCATTGGACGGCCAGCTATTGGGAATCAGGCCCTCGAAGATGTAGCCGAGAACCTTTTCCATCGGCAGATAGATGCGCCCGTTGGGCGAGAAGATCAGTCCGTATTCGTTCTCCAGGCCGAAGATGCGTTGTTTCATAAGAGCCGGGCCATTGGTGTGGTGTGAACAGAATACACCGCGCCCTTCTCGTCTTCAACCGAAGAGGTCCGTTAACCGTTATCCGTGGTTCGTCCCCCGTTAACGGATCACGGCGAACGGATAACGGATAACGGTAAACGGAGAACGGAAGAGAAGATCAGTAGGCAATCTTAATGCTCACCCCGCCGGCGTAGAAGGTCGATTGGTAGGTGCCGTTGACGGTAGGATTCAGGTTGTTGGTGATCGTGCGCTGCTCGTAGAACGCAGTCTGGAAGGACAGATCCAGCCCGACGCTTTTGGGTTTGATCGCACCGAATCCGAGCTTGCCGCAGCGGGTCAGACCCAAGAAGGACCCATTCTCCTTGCACAGCAATCCGAGCCCAATCGCGGGAGTGAACGCATCCGATGAGGGGATACCGGGATCGAAGGTATCACTCGGCATCTGTGTCTGTTGATTCGTGAACCCGGCCCGCAAGGCAACTTCCCAGTCGGGAAGCGAGACCGGCCTGAGCCATTTGTATTCAGTGCCGATCATGACGCTGTAGGAACCGAGCCAATTCTGAGGCTGCGGGATAAACTTCTGCCCGGTTGAAGTACAGACACTCGCACAGTGAACGTCCAGGTTACGCACCGATTTCCAGCCCACAAAATCCACATCGAGCTCGAGTTTCCATTCGTGGTCTGCGTCACGAACCGGCCACAGGGCAATGGCTCCGGTAATCACCTGTGGCAAGACAAATGTGGCAGTCCCATCCGAGACTTTCGACCCGTTCCTCAAGAGAGCGCCGTCCAGATGCAGCGTAGCTTGGCTCCGATAGACAACTCCTACATTCACGAGCGGTTTGCCGTTCGCGTTGCGGAATGGCGTGTACAACAGGCTGGCATTGAACCCGGCGGCCGTATCCTTTCCAAACAACTCAGTCGACGCTCCATTAGCCGAGACGGATCGTTTCTCCACATGCCCCTCGCCGAACAGACCTGTGTAGGTATAGATGTCCGCTCCAAGGCCGAATGAAAGCTGATCGTTCAGCTTGTAGGCGATGGTGGGTTTGATGTCCAAGAGCGGATTCGTCGTAAACGTCACTGCGGTTCTGAACGGACCATTTTCCGGATATCGGGTCAAGGAGCCATACGGCACGGTGACGCCGATGCCGACGGTGAGATCGCCAAGAGCCGAGATCCCGACATCCTTCAGATTGGCCGTCAGGTAAAAGTGACCCGGAGTAGGCCACGCCAGGTTTCCGCCTCGATCCCCTGTTGCCGTGGCGCCGGTCGGGCTGGTGAAGTTCGTGACACCGCCGACGAGCAATGCGCCGAACATGTTCTGAACCCCATGGAGCTGCGTCATCCCGGCAGGGTTGTAATGCAAGGCCGAGGGGTCGTCGGCCTGCGCGGCAAAAGCATTCCCTTGGCCTGACGCAGCGGTTCCTTGTCCCTGAATACGGGGGGCTTGGGCGCGAACTTCACAAGGATCGCTCAACAAGAACCAAAACAGACAGGCCCAGCAACCGAAGAGAGCCAGCACACCGGATCGGTGAGAATTCAGGAGAGCATCGGTAGATCGGCCGGACGGCAGTAACGCGTTTTTCTTCATTCCGTCGGTCTACCGTTCTTAGCGCGACAGCGTCGCCCCCGGATGTCCGAACCAATACTCCACCACCCGCTTCAACTCTGCCAGGTCGAACGGCTTGAGGACATAGGCTTGAGCCCCCAAGCTCACCGCCTGAACCGCCTTGTCTTTCGACCCGGACGCCGTGACCATGACAACCGGAAGTCGTGCGCCATATTCTCTGATTTGCCGCACCACTTCAAGCCCGTCCATGTCCGGCATGCCGATATCGAGGATCATGCCGTCGTAGGCTCCGCCGCGAAGAGCTTCGAGTGCGTGCACACCGGCAACAGCAGTCTCGACACAGTACCCATCCGAGCTGAGTCGATCATACAGAAGCTGCCGGATGTCCGGGTCGTCGTCCACCACCAATATGCGTTTGCCTCCGGTGGCGTGAAAAGCCAGGGGAAGCTCTAAGGTCGGACGAAGGGGCAGGGTAAAAGAGAATTCTGTGCCCTTGCCGACTTCGCTTCGAACCTGAATCTTGCCGCCATGGAGCTCGACGAGCGACTTCACGATGGACAGGCCCAATCCGAGTCCCTGGGGCACACCCCGTCGATCCTGGCTCACACGGAAAAACGGATCGA
>JBBIQV010000018.1:0-52642 GCA_037442105.1 Nitrospiraceae bacterium
CCGCCGCTGATCCATCCAAGGCTAGACGTTGCCCCGGCCTGAGGTCTTTCTTGTGATCCTTGTGCTCGGTTTTCAAGTCGCCCGCGATCCCGAGTACTTCTACGCTGCCCGCCAGCGGGTCGTAATAGGATACCCAAGCCCGGTCGAACGGCAAGATCTGCCCCATTTCCTGAAGAAGGGCTACCACTTTCTCCTGCAGGTCCGGTGTGGCATGGGAGGGGGGAGTGGCGAACAGTTCTGCCGTCGCCGTGCCTCCGGCGACCGGCTCACTGGCGACCAGAGGACGGCTTAAGAGCACATTCGTATCAAACAGCGACTCGCGATCGAGAGCCTTGGTAATGTCCTCGCTCGCCGTCTCCATCAACGACTTCTCTTTCTTCGCAAAGGTCGCATTCTCTTTACGCCCCACGATCAAGAATCCGTAGGTGCGCTGCCGGTGGCGCAGAGGAATCCCTAGCAGGGCTTTCGCGCTCGGGGTGATCAACCGGATCCGAAAGGTTTTGGAACCGTCGCCGCTCTCCGGGGATGGGAGCACACTGAGCGCAGTCTGGGAAGAGAGGGTCCGCAAGATCGCCTGGGCGTCCCGTGGCGTAAACCCTCGTACCGCCTGGGCTACTAATGGACCTTGTTCTTGATGGAAGACGGCGGCGAGCGCGGTATCGACCGGTAGTTCGTTCAAGACCGACGTCAGGGTCCGCAGAAGATGCGTTTCTGCCGGAACTTTAGACTGTGGTGAGGTTAGTGTCATCCGAGTGCGTGTCTGCGGGTGAGCGCATTGTAACACAGTCGGGGCGGGGCAATTCAAACAAAAGGGTGATGGAGAAGACTAGGCGGGAGGGTCAGGAGGTCATGGTGCTCGCGCACCCCGCACTTCAGAAAGTGCTCGGTGGACGCGCGCAGTGATGACCTCCTGACCCTCCCGCCTAGTCCTAGAAAAGGTGAGTCAATAAAATACATACAGAGCTTTCGGCTAATCCGGATTCACGATTCGCGGTGGACGATCGGGTGAGCGGAACGATTCGAGGTCTGATGGTTCCATTCTCCAGACGTTGAGGACCGTGGTGACCAGGCTGATGAGCAACCCCCCCCCCCCACGCGGATGCGCAGAACCCGGCGACCTCGAAGCCGAGCCACTTGTCGGTTGTATGGAGATGAACGATCGGCATCGGCCCGACAGCTACTTCGCGGCTGGTTTCCCGCCGGCGAATTGGATCTCCGTCGCGGTGATGGTCTCGCCGGTCTTGGTCGTCTCGATCACGACACGGTCGCCCACTTGCGGCAACGAGGGGGAACCTGGTTTGCCCTTGGCTCGGTAGTGCGTGGTTTCGGTGAGTTGGACGGACACGGTACTGCCCGTCGGCGTTTTGACTTCAACGTGCGTCGCGTCGATGGTTGTGACGGTTCCGAGGATGTGTTGTCCCGTTCCGTGTGCGGAGGCCGCCGTTGCGATGCCAATGAAAAACAGGGCGATGAGCAGCATTCTGAAGATCGACACCATGAGCTCCTTTCGTGGCAGGTCAGTGATGATGGCCATCGGTGACTGCGGCGCTCGCCGCATCTTCCCCTTGGAGGAACCGATCAAACGCGGCTTCCTCCTCGAGTTCTTTCTTCGTTTTCGGATTCAGGGATTTCATTTCTTCAAATTCTTCAGGGGTGAGCTGGGGCAGGTGGCGGATGAAGCGCACGAGCTTCCAACTGTCGAGATCCTTCTCCGGATCGCCCGAGCCCCATGCCGGCATGCCGGTGAACCGGATGCCGTTATGAATGATGAAAAATAGCTCTCCGTCGGACATGGATTGGGTATCTGCCAAGCGCAGATCAGGGGCTTTCGGGTACACGTTCTCGCCGATCACCGTTTTGCCGCTGCCGTCATTGGCGTGGCAGGTCGCACAGTGATCGGCGAAATGGGTCCGGGCTTCTCTTAGAATATCAGATGTCAGCGGGACCGGATTGGGTTTGTGGCGCTGTTCGATAGGAATGGCCAGGCGGCGGACTTGGCGCGCGGCAAAGACCTCCACGGGGTGCGGCTCGGCCTTGGCGCTGAAGCCGGTCTTGAACAACAGATAGCCGATCCAGCCGCCGGCGCCCAGCACCAGGAGCAGAGCCGCGACCAGCAGTGAGAACAGTGTCTTGCGCATCGGTGGAGACCGTCGAATCGCTCCCACTATACAAACTCTGCCGGGCGAATGCCACCAGGTTCGAATGATTCAGGAGCGATTCCGCGGCGCTCGACCTGACCGGAGGCGAGAGCCCAGCGGTTTCGGCACGGTTCTGGCTCGCAACAAATGGAAGTATTTGAGGAATTATTTTTTCGTAGAGGTATTGACACGCAACTGTATCGGGGCGTAGCGCCCTCAGCTCGAGGCCCGCCAAGCCGCACCCGGCGGGGCATCAGACAGAGGGGCGCGATGCAGCCTGTCACCGTTCGGCGAATCATCTCCGCGTCCGCGGCCCTCCCGTTGCACTCACTCACTCCTCGATCCCTCACCGCGCTGCTTAGACAGCGAATAGCGAGTAGCAAACAGCTCATAGCGAATAGCTCAGAGCTACGCGCTGCTCGCTATCGGCTATTCGCTACTCGCTATCCGCTGAAGGGCCAAGGGGACTGGCTCCGCACGGTGCCTGTCCCCATTTCTCCATCATTCCTCTTCACCCTCAACAGAAAGGAGTGTGTCTCATGGTAACGCAACTCACGACAAAACATCTGACCGGCCTCGTCTCGGCGGCCCTGGTCCTGCCCCTGGCAGGGCTCGTCCTGGCCCCGCTGGCTTTCGGAAAGATTGTATTCAACACCATTGACCCGGTCGCCATCGTGACCGACCACGGCCGGCATCTCGTGGTGACGGGGCCGATCGCCTGCACGGAGGGGCAGCAGGCGTTCCTGCGCGTGACGGTGACGCAGCGGACCACGGGCGCCCTGGCCGAGGGCCGCACCCGCCTCACCTGCACCGGTAACATCCAGCAATGGGAAATCCATGCGTCGATCCAAGGCCAGGAGACCTTTCGGGACGAGCCAGCCACAGCGGTTGCACTGGCTCGCACCTTCGACCGTGAGGATTCCCGCGACTGTGGGGAGTCCGACGAGGGGCGCCGCGGCAACCATGGCCCAGGGCAGGGCAAGCGCGGCTCCGATTGTCGGGATACCGACGATGCGCACCAGTGGCTGGTCGAGATCCTGCTGGTCAGAGAGTGAAGGCACGCTTACGAACCGGGGGAGGCAGACGGATCGGTCTTGAGGGATTTCGTGGTTTCGGGGGCGCCGGGGGCGTGAGCCCCCGGCCCACGGGGACTGGCTCGCCGCTGCGGCGTGCCTGTCCCCGCTTTCGACGTTCCGAAGGGGACAGGCCCGACGCTTCGCGGAGCAGCGGGCCAGTCCACCCGTGTTAGGGCAGGCGAATCAGGCCCTCGATCTGTTTGAGAATGCCGGCTAAGTCTTGAGGTGAGGAGGCCACGATCCGGTCTTCCTCACCCTCGTGCTTGTGATGAGGATAGGTCGGCAGGTGCCTATCGCGGTGGTGCCGGGTGTTGTCGTACCGAAAGACCAGCTTCCCGGTCTGATCCATATATTGGTAGACATACGTCAGTCGTTCAACGGTGCTCTCGACGTCGATGAACTCTCGAAAGTGGCGCAAGGAGCCATCGCGAAAGTACATGTTCCCGCGAAGAAACCCTTCGTGGCTGCTTCGCTGGTCGTAGGTCAGCTCAGAGGATTGGATGAACGGACAGGTGTCGAGGATCTCACGGATGCATTGGAAGTAGGACTCAATTCGCAATGTGCAGGTTCTGAAGCGTGGCCGCTTTCTCCCGTAGCCGCTCGATCAGGCGCCATTCCCCTTCCCACTCGACGAAGTCGAGAGTCTCCGGTATCTCGCCGGCCTCGGCGCGCCGCAGAAATTCTTCGGTCGGCATCCCGTACCGGGCTTCGAAGTCGCGCAACCGTTGTGCTGTGCGCTGAATGCCGGCCTCGACGATTCGCAATTCGTTCTGGATAGCCGACTCGACCAACGGCTTTAGTGGATGAGAACCGGAGGAAGTGAGGTTACCTGTGTCATTGCAACTCTTGTTCGGCGATACCAGTTCACATTATGGCAGCGATAGAGAATACGGTCAACCACGCCGTTCCGTCCCGATATCCGCGTCTCAACGTCCGGTCGTCCGGCTATTGGTCGGCCTCGACGCGTGCCGATAACCCGTCCCTCGCGTGGTTCGTGGACTTCCTCAATGGCAACGTGCTCTCCAGCACTAAGAGCCTCACCACCCTCGTCTGGTGTGTGCGCGGTGGGATGCATGGAGGTGTTCGACTCGGCGTGGACAGGTTGCCCGTGTGCGTATGATGTCGGATTCATGGGAGGAAGGTCTCTGAATGAACTGATGTTCTGGATTCTGCCGTTACAGACCGAGGATGATTCTCACCCGCCGTTCTATCTCTTCGATCACGCTTCCCGGCAGACTGCCGATCTCATGAGAGAATGATTCATTGGCCACGGCGATCAGTTGCCCCAGCAGCAAGTCACTGTCACGGTCAACGCCCCCTTCCCCCTTGCGAAGACGGAACCGTAGGATGCCGGGGTCTTCCACGAGTTTGCTGGTCGTCGGAATCACGATGGTTGAAGGATAGCCGGCCTCATTCACCAGATTAGATTGCACGACCAGGGCAGGGCGAAGCTTTCCAGGTTTGGTGCGCACCCGTGGGTTGAAATCCACCACATACAGATGTCCGCGCTTGATCTGCATCTACTCTTCCGAGACCCAGCGGCCCACGGCAGCGCGGGAGAGTTCCCGGTGTTCGCGTTTGTCGGCTGCCGCGCAACGCCGGACGGACTCACGGACCTCGTGGCGTAATCGTTCCTCTGCGGTCTGGTGTTCGAGAGTCTTCAGCGCGGCTCGCAGCACCCCGGCCTTGGTCGGGATACGGAGTTCCTTCCGCAGCCGTTCGATCTGCTGTTCTTCTTTTTTCGATACCGCGATGGCTCCCATCATCACACTCCTTATATGATTACTCATAAATTGTATAAGTGATCGAAGTATCTCTGTCAACGGTCTTGCGGGTGCGTGCGCGGGGGTATGAATGCGGAGGCGTATTGAGGAATCGTGATGCGCGGGAGAGCGGTGCGCGGCGAAGAGCTAATAGCAAACAGAGGGGGAAGCGGCCAAGGGGGGGATGCCCTCTGGCCGCCGCATGACCATGTTCTGCGGGCTGAGCGATCGGTTGCAGCCTGACGGCTGAATGCCGGCGCACTGTGCGATCACGACTTCACGCCGGCGGGGAGATGGCCAAGCAGTCGTAAGGCCAGCACTGTCGTGATGGGAAGATAGATCAACATCCCGGTCATGCCGAGAAGCGCTTCGCCGATCCAAAATGTCATCGCGAGGTTGAACGCCAGCACCCCATAGTAGAGACCGACTCCAAGCAAAAGTTGCCGGGTTGTGGAGTTGCCGGTTCTGGTGGGAAGGGGATTCAGGCGGCGATCGAGCGGAAAGTAGATCGAGAGCGAGATGAGACCGACGACGGCCCAGCCGACGTAGTTGGCCACCGGGACCCCGAAATGAGCCCCAGGATCGGGGTAATAGTAGATCTTGCCGAGGAACCAGCGGTCGCCCCGCAATGCGACCGGATCGATGACGATATCGATGAACGTGAAGAAGAGGGTCGTGAGGACAACGGTCGGCCAACCGGTGCGCACAGCCAAGGGGAATTGCAGCCGGATCAGGCCTCGGTTTGCGGGTCCTGAAGCATCGGCGGCCGGCAGAAGAAACGCCAGGGCCAGGCAGTAACTGGCATACAAAAGAAACGAGAACGAGAGGGAATCCATAAAGGGAATGTTCGAAAGATACAGTTCTTGTCCAACGGTCGAACCGGTGTAGTGGTACCAGCCGAACGGGATGCCGGTGCGCGTGGACGAGAACTCGCAGAGGAAGGCGGTCACCCAGGTGATGCCCAGGAAGGAACCGGTCCGCCGCCAGCCGATCAGGCGGCTGGCGGCGAAGAGGCAAGCGGCCAGGAAGATGAAGACATAGGGACGAAAGAGGATGGTCTTGAGGAACAGAATCGGAATGTCCATAGGGAAGGCCGTCAGCTTTCAGCCATCAGCCGTCAGTCCTGAGCTGAATGCTGAGAGCCGATGGCCGACCGCTTTCTGCTATGCATACCCGTGCGCGCGGAACCACTTCACGGCTTTTTCGAGCGCGACCTCGACCGGTGTTTGCGGCAGCCCGAGTTCGTGGATCGCTTTGGAACAGTCGTAGTGCATGTAGTACTTGGCCATCTTCACTCCTTCGAGCGGAATGCGCGGCGTGGAATGCGTGATGTAATCGGATATGGCTTGATTGATGTATGCGAGCGGCAGCACAAACCCTCGGGGCAGCTTGACGCGAGGCGCCTTCACGCCGGTAAGCTGACTCAGAATATCGAGGACTTCTTTCAGGGTGAGGTTCTTGTTGCCGAGGATGTATCGCTCTCCGATTCGGCCCTTCTGCATCGCGAGTAGGTGACCCGCCGCCACGTCATCCACGTCGATCAGATTCATCCCCGTTTCGATATAGGCCAGCATCCGGCCCTTCATGAAGTCCACGATAACCTGTCCCGTCGGGGTCGGCTTCACATCGCCCTCGCCGACCGGCGCGCTCGGATTCACGATCACCACCGGCAACCCCTCGCGCGCAAGCTTCAGGACCTCCTGCTCGGCAAGATACTTGGACCGCTTGTAATCCCCCGCCATCTGCGAGAGGGATACCGGCGTCTCTTCGGTGCCCAGTCCGCCGTTCGGCGGCAACCCGATTGCGCCGATCGTACTGCAATAGACGATGCGTTCAATCCCCGCGTCGCGCGCGGCTTCCAGCACATTCCGTGTGCCGGCCACATTGACGTCGTAGAAGATCGATGGGTCTTTGGCCCACAAAGCGTAGTGAGCTGCGATGTGGTAGAGATGCCGGCATCCCGCCAGGGCTCGGCGGAGCGAGTCCCTGTCGCGTATATCGCCGTATGCACCGTCCAGCTTGAATTGGCTGAGATTGGAGAAGTCGCTGTCGCGCCGGGCCAAGACTCTAACATCCGTACCGGCCGCAACCAACGCCCGCACGACGGCCGCGCCGATAAAGCCCGTTGCGCCTGTGACGAGAGCCTTCATAAGGACGTGATGGGTGATGGGTGATGGGTGATGGGTTGGACTTGAGGGCAGATCATCCGTCTTATCTCACCTCGTCACTCATCACCGATCACTCATCACGTCAGTTGCGCCGCGACGTGATATACCGCGCGAGTTCGCGGAGCGGATCGGCGGCGGGACCGAATGATCCCAACCGGTTGATCGCGCGGGTCGTGCACTCGTCGGCCAGCTTCCGCGCACCCTCCACGCCATAGAACGTGGGGTACGTTTTCTTGCCACGCTGCGCGTCGGTGTTCGGATTCTTGCCGAGTTCATCCCGCGTGCCGGTGACATTCAAGACGTCGTCTGCGATTTGAAACGCGAGGCCGATGTCTTCCGCGTAGCCGGTGAGGTCGTCGAGCTGTTTCGGAGTCGCGCCGGCTGTAATCGCGCCCATGCGCACGGCGGCGCGGATGAGCATGCCGGTCTTGTGCTTGTGAATTGATCGCAGAGTGGCCAGATCGATGTCTTTGTTCTCTGCCTGAATGTCCAGAACCTGGCCGCCGACCATCCCCATGTTGCCCGAGCCGTAGGCCAGTTCCTGAATCAATTGGACTTGCCGTGCTGGATCGCAGCCTTTCATCAAATCGGGCCGGCTGCAAAGTTCAAAGGCCATCGTGAGCAGGGCATCGCCGGCGAGAATCGCCATCGCTTCGCCATAGACTTTATGGTTCGTAGGCTTGCCGCGGCGGTAATCGTCGTTGTCCATTGCCGGCAGGTCGTCGTGGATGAGCGAATAGGTATGGATGAGTTCAAGCGAACAGGCGATGGGCATGATGGTCGGCGCAGGGTTCCCAACGGCTTCAGCGGCGGCGATGGCGAGAATAGGCCGTACGCGTTTCCCTCCGGCGAACAGACTATATCGCATACTTTCATGGAGCGTTGTGGGCGTGGTCTGGACAGCAGGGATGACGGAGTCCAGGAAACGGTCCACTGCCTCGCGCTGCTGCTCGAGGTACTGTCGAATGTCCATGTCCGGTTGAAAGCCGATGTCGAGGTAGAGTTGTTGTGGACGAGAGCGGGCTGGTCGATGGACGCCTCTCTTCAAATCCGCGCGCAGAGTAACAAATGGCTCCTGGGCTGTCAAACAATTGGATTCTCTCTCGCCCCTTGCCTCGTGCCTTGCGCCTTCGCTATACTCCGCCGCATGAGTATTCGCAAAGCGGCCGGTGACTGGGAACCAATGCTGCTGGGCATCGAGCCGCGGCATTGCAAGGTCTGCAAGCAAGGGCTCTACCGCAATAAGACGCTCTTCCGCGGAGGTTGGGCTCGCTGTACCGTCTGCGATGAGTTCGTGCATTACAGTTGTCTCGCCGGCGGGAAAGTGAAGTTCCTGAAAATGCGACCGCGTGTGTGCAAGTCCTGCTGGGCGGCGCAGGAAGGACAGCCTGCTTCTGCTGCTCCTGCCAAGGACGACGCACCGGCTGCGGTCGGGTCGTGAATCCCTCGGAACAAGTTCGGCAGCCGTCGGCTCGCCCAGGCTGGCATCGATTCTTTTCGGATACCCTTCGGCTGGTGTTGGCGCCGGCGATTCTCTGCTCCAGCGGGTTCTTTACAGCAAACTTTGTGTTGAGCGGGCGCTATACCTGGCCGCAGACGAGCCGGGTCTTCGTGCTGTCGATTACGACCCTGGTGTTGGCGTACGAATTCGTCTATAAGGAGCAACTTGCCCGGTCAGCCAGTCGGGAACGCGCACTCCGAGCCGTAGTCTACTCCTGTGCTATCCCCTACGGCGTTGGTCTATTGATGATGATCCTGCTGGTACGACTCCTGGGCGAGTAGGGGCCTGGATGAATAGACAATAACGGGAAGAACTTCTTCATTCCGGCTGTGCTCACGAATCATCACGCCGTAAACTCTGTCAGACGGCCTGCCAACGAGATTGAATTTGTCATCCCTCGGCGAGTTGGGTAGACTGCACGACCGGGTGCAATGTTCAACCTTGTCGGACAAGGAGGTGCCTGTGAGACAGACGTGGTGGAGAGTGCTGGTGGGGATGGTTGGCATGGTGGGATTCGTGGCGAGCAGCGGGTGCGCGGGGACTGGAGAATCGTTCTATCTGGATGTGCAGCCGAAACCGGCAATGGCCCAGTTTGCCAAGGTTGAACCGGTAAAGATCGTCATTGAGCCGTTTGAAGACAGCCGGTCGGAGAAAGGCCGGGTCGGGCAGAGGACTCATTTATGGGGCGGGGTCAGTTACTACGATGTGGCGGAAGGCAAGCCGGGCGAGGTTGTCGCCCAGGCGTTGGCGGAAATGCTCAAGCAGCGTGGCTGGCACGAACGGCCGTGGGACGTAACGCTGGCGCCGGCGGGTGGCGCCGCGGCGAACGACGCGGATGTCGTTATTGGCGGGCAAGTGCTGGATTGTTCGGCCAACGCCAAGAGCCGGTTCTTCAACACAAAGATCACCACGGAGAGCAGGCTGGTCCTGCGAGTGCGGAACGCCGCGGATCGCAGTGTCGTGACGCGCAATGTAGAAAGCGCCCGGTCGGATACCGTGTTCTGGTTCGACACGGACGATGTGCAGGCGCTTCTGGCCACGACCATCAAGGACGGTATCGATCGCTTTATCGCGGACACAAAAATCGAGAATCGTTCGTTGCGGCCTGCTCATTAACGGCAACGGTTGCTCGTGACCGAGAACGGTGAGGTCGTGCGTGAGCGTCGGTGGGAATCCACGTCTCGGCTGAGCTTTGCGGATGTTCTGGCGGTCGGCGAGCGGTTGGCCGCGCTCGGCCTCACACCGGCTTTCCCGGCCAAGGACGTTATTTGCTACATCGAGGAATGGGCCGTGGACTCGCCGGAGGATTTCGACCGGCTGGATTCCTGGGCGACCGAAGACGTCACATTGGTCCATATCCGCGAAGGCTGGCAGGGGGACTTTTTTCTCCTGGCCGGTGCCTACCACACGGTCTACCGGCGTTACCAGGACGTCGGGACCTACTGCTCGATCAGCCATCCATGGCGCATTCGTGAGCCGCTCCGCCTCCACCATCCGCGGAGCATGCTGTGGCTGGGCTTCCGCCACGCACACGCGTTCATCCGTATCCGCCTGCATACCACCGAAGTCATCACCCCCGGTGAAACCAGAGGAGACGCGCAGCGGGCGCAGTGGTTGGATGAACGCCGCACGGCCTTTCTGGAGGCCATCACGTTATTGGATCTGCCGATCGAAACGGCGGTGGAAAAAGAGTGCCTGGTGTTACGCCCGGCGGACCAATCGGCGCCCTTCTTCTGTTCCTGGCCTGATGCCTTTGGGCCATGCCAGTTCGAATACAATTCGTCGGATGCCTATGAGTTCCTTGTGCCGGCCAGCAAACTGGCTTCCACGTGCGCCGCAGAGCCCGTCGATGTCCGTGCGTATTTGACCGGATTTTCCGAAACCGCCCTGGAGGAGTTTCAGGCGATCGAACCGGGCGCCCGCTTGGCCTACCGCTGTTCAGCGCACTGTCCCCTTGACGATCTCCCTGAAGTATTGGAAGCGATTCAGCCCCAGGGTCGTCTCTACACGACGTTATGCGAATTCCAGACCCAGGAGTTGATTCCCGAGGGTGAGGATACGTCGGCCATCGTGGGCATCGTCGGCTCGGATCGCGGGTTTCAGATAGAGGTTCGGCTCAATCGCGCGCCGCTTCGTGAAGACCTCATGGCCGGCTGGATAGAACGTCTGCTCGGTCATCCGGCCGTGTATGCGCCGCTCCCGCCGTTTGTCTGAAACTGACGTCACTCGTCAATGGTCACACGTCAATCGTGAAGAACGATCATGATCCCGGTCGGATAACGGTCGGCGGTTGACGAATGACGATTGACGGGCCGTGCGCGACGAACCAAGAAGACGGCCGTCGCCCTGCTATAGTTGTGAGATGGTCTTGCCCGCCAAAATCCAAGCCGCTTTCGCCAATCCGTTCCTGCCGGTCGTGTTCTTCTTCGCCGGCGTCGCCTACGACACGGTCACGCTCAGCCGCATCGACCGGCTGCAAGACAACCTGATCCTGCTGCTGTATCTGGTGCTGTTGGGATTTCTGATCGTTCTTGCGGGGCGGGTGGGCAGCACGGTGACCGAGTCGGTTGAGCTGCCGCCTGGCGCTGCCTCATTCCTCCTCCGCGCCAGACCCTATTATCCGATGGCGATCCAGTTCCTGCTGGGAGGTCTGTTCAGCGCCTACACGATTTATTACTCCCGCAGCGCCTCGCTGAGTGCGACGGCTGTCTTTTTCGGCCTGCTGGTTGTGTTCCTTGTTGCCAACGAGTTTCTTAAAGACCGGCTGACCAACGTTCGTCTATTGGTGAGCTTGTACGCACTCGTCTGTTTCGCCTTCTTTACGTTCTTTCTCCCGGTCGTGGTTGGCCGGATGAATACCCTTGTGTTCCTCACGGGGGCGGTCTTGAGCGGGCTCGTAACGTTGCGGGTGGTCAATCTGATCTACCGAGGGAATGCGGCCTTCTCCCGCCAAGACTTGGCCCTGACGGCCACACCGCCTCTGGCGGTGATCGGCGTCTTGGTGGGGTTTTACTTTCTGAACTGGATTCCCCCGGTCCCGCTCTCGCTGCAATTCGGCGGCATCTACCGTAAGGTCGCTAAAGAGAACGATACGTATCAACTCTCTTTCGAGAAAGGGTCTTGGTATCAAGTCTGGAAGCGATCGGATACCCTGTTCCCTGCCGACCGACAAGTATTTTGCTTCACCGCGGTCTTCGCGCCGGTCGATCTGAACACCACGATCTATCATGACTGGCAGTACCGGGCGAACGGCAAGAGGCCGTTTCGCACGGCCGATCGCCTGCCCATTAAGATTTCAGGCGGACGTGAAGGAGGCTATCGAGCCTACACCGTCAAGCAAGGCCTGGATGCCGGCGAGTGGAGAGTGGACGTGCAAACGGAGGACGGCCGCATCCTCGGACGGGTGAATTTTCGGGTGGAAAAACAAGCTGAGGCTCAGCCGGCGTTGAAAACCATCAGCTACTGACCGAAATACAGGCCACCCTACTTCTTTTCTCGCTTCGTCGTGTGCTGAAAGACGCACTTCGGACAGGTGTAATGGATGAATAGGCCGCCGCCGACGAGGCGTTTTTTCATCGGCACCTTGCACCAGGTGCAGAGCCGGTCGGGAAGTTCATTTGTCTGAGGAGTCTGCGGGGATAAAGCGGGCGATGGTGCGTCGGTCATGGCCGGTATTCTCGCTAACGGTCTGAGAATTTGTCAACGAAAGTTTGGGCGAAAGTCTAGACATCGCGGCGTGGCTGCCGTATAGTGCGATTCATGCGTCCACTCACTCTTCACCTTTCACAGAAAGGTCACCACGCTCTATGCAGAACTCCAGCAGCACTGCGTCCACCGACGATATCTCATCTCACCAACCCAGGCCCTCCCATGCCGCCGTGCATCCTGATGCGGTTGGAGCAGGGAAAGCCTGGGGCCTTCTAACCTCGCTCGATCTCCACGATTGTCGTCCTGACAGCATCCGCGATCCGAAGCAGATTGAAGCCTATGTGGTGCAACTCTGCGACGTGATCGGGATGAAGCGTTACGGCGAGTGCCAGATCGTGCATTTCGGTGAAGGGCGCGTGGCAGGCTACAGCATGGTGCAACTGATCGAGACATCCTTGATCAGCGGGCACTTCGCCAACGAGACGAACAGCGCCTACATCGACATCTTCAGTTGCAAAGGGTACGATCCGGCGGTCGTCGAGTCCTTTTCGAAGCAGTTCTTCGGCGCCAGGCGGAGCAGCCAGTCCGCGTTGCTGCGGTACTGACGGAAGGAATTGCGCCTGTCGGCAGGCAGGTCGGTCCCCGGCAGTCAGCCGGTCCTCTGCGTTTCCCCTTGAGGTTCCATGGCATCCAAGACGGTGAAGGAGTTCTTTGACCTGCTTCCCGGCAAATTGGATGTGGAGGCAGCAGAAGAATTCACGGCAGTGTATCAGTTCGATCTGAGCGAGCCTCAGGGAGGGCAGTACTATGTGCAGATTCAGGATGGCGCCTGTCGGGTCCAACAGGGCACGCATCCCGAGCCGCACGTAATCCTGTCGATGTCGGGGGAAGACTGTCTCGGGGTGCTCACAGGGCGGTTGCCGGGGGCGTCAATCGCCATGTCCGGGCGACTGCGGATCAGCGGCGATATCGGGTTGGCCCTGCAGTTGCAGGCTCTCTTTCCGGTACTGCGCTCGCTCTATTAACCCGGAGCTTGCATCTCCTGCAGGTTCGGATCGAATTTCCTCGGGAATTTCTCTTCCAAAAGCAAATAGACGGTCGGCACCAAGAACAACGTCAAGACAGTGGACACGCTGAGGCCGCCGACGACCGCCCGCGCGAGAGGCGCGTTGGTCTCGCCTCCGGTGCCGAACCCGATAGCCATCGGTAGCAGGCCCAGGACGGTAGCCAGCGAGGTCATCAGAATAGGGCGGAGTCTGGTCCGTGCTGCGACGATGACGGCGTCGCGCAGCGCGGCGCCGCGGCGCCGCAACACATTCGTATAGTCCACCAGCAGCACGCCGTTTGAGACGACGATGCCGAGCATCATGATGATGCCCATCAGCGAGGTGGTCGAAAGCGTCGTGCCGGTCAGGAACAGGATGACGATCACGCCGGGAAAGCCCATCGGGACCGAGAACATGATGATGAAGGGATCGACCAGAGATTTGAACTGCGCCGCCATGACCATGTAGACGAGCACCAGCGCCAGGATACTCGCGAAGAGCAAGCCTTCGAAGGTTTCGCGTTGCTGCTGGATTTGGCCGGCGAGCCGGATGCTGAACCCGGGCGGGAGTTGCAGGTTTGCGAAGGCCGATTCCAGATCGCTCGCGATGGAGCCCAGGTCGCGGTTGACCGGATTCGCCGTGATGTGGATGACGCGCTGGAAGTATTTGCGGTCGATCTTGACCGGCCCCGCACCGAGCTTGAGCGAAGCGACGTTCTTCAAAAGGACCGGCTCGCCGGTTTTGGTGGTGAGTAGGATGTTTTCAAGGTCCGTCAGGTCCTTCCGGTGTTCCTCCGCCAGCCACGCGCTGATGTAGTATTCGTTCCCGTTCTGCGGATCGGTGAAGATGATCGGGTCCGTCTGGCCGTTGCCGTTGAGCGAGAAGAGCACGGCGTTGGCCACGTCGGTTTCGCTGATGCCGAGCAACGCCGCCTTTTCCCGATCCACCACCACGTTGACCTCGGGGTAATTCTCTTCCCGGCTCACTTCGATGTCGGCGATTCCCGTCGTCTGATGCATGATGGCTTCGACCTGGCGGATGACCTCGCGGGCCTTTTCGAAATCGTAGCCATAGATTTCCACATCCACCGCTTTCTGAGAGCCGAAGCTGGTGACCCGTTTTACCAGCCCGCCTGGATCGAAGAACATCGCGACGCCTGGAAATAGTTTGAGGATTGTGGGACGCACATCGTTCATGATCTGAATCTGGTTCCTGGTCCGCTGATCCGGGGGCCGGAGATAGACCTGGATGACCGATGTGTGAGGGCCGGTGTTGGGGTTGAAGAGCGAGGATCGGCCCTGGGCGAGGACGCCGGTACTGGACACGATCGTTTCGATTTCATACGGGGGGATATTCTCGCGCAGCACTCGTTCCACCTCCGCCACCTGCTGCTCGGTTTTC
Organism: Nitrospiraceae bacterium; assembly: GCA_037442105.1. GTDB lineage: Bacteria > Nitrospirota > Nitrospiria > Nitrospirales > Nitrospiraceae > JBBIQV01. The sequence continues at coordinate 14,742 of JBBIQV010000018.1, forward strand.
TCGACCCGTTGGCCGACCGGCGCGCGGAGGACGATCCGGAATTGGCTTTCGTCCGAGACGGGTAGAAATTCCGTGCCGATCAAGGGGAACAGAGCCAGCGAGCTCAGGAAGATTCCGACAATGGCGGCGATCAACAGGCGCCGGTGTGCCAAGGCCCACCGCAGGCTCTGCTCATAACCTTGGTCCAGCGCCTCATACCGGGCCCGGCTCCAGTCCATGACTCGCACGAACCACCTCGGCATCGACCGGTGCGCCTCCCGTTCCGGCTTCAGAAACTTGTAGCAGAGGGCGGGCGTGACCGTGCGAGAGACGAAGAACGAGGTAAAGAGGGCGATGGCGATCGTGAGGGTGAGGGGAATCAGCAGAAGTCGCGCGATGCCCACCACGAAGAAGATGGGCAGAAAGACCACGACGGTCGTGACGGTCGAGGCGAAGATCGGCATGGCCACTTCGCGGGCGGCGTTGAGAATGGCTTCCCAGCGGTTGGCTTCCTTGTTGAGGTGGCGCTGGATGTTTTCCAGCTCGACGATGGAATCGTCCACCAGCCGGCCGATGCCGAGCGCGAGCCCGCCGAGCGTAAACACATTCAACGTCTGGCCGGTGAAATAGAGGACGATAAAAGTCACTAAGATGGAAAGCGGGATTGCCACGGAAATGATGAGGGTGCTGGTCAGGTTCCGGAGGAAGATGAGAATCACCGCTGCTGCCAACAACGACCCGTGGAGCGCTTGCTCGACCAGGTTTTGAATAGACTGGCGGATGTAGAGCGACTGATCGAAAGAAATGCCGAGCTGGACTCCCGGAGGGATGCCGATCATCTTCGGCAGCGCTTTCCGCAAGGCGTCCACGACTTCCACGGTGTTGGCGATCGGCTGCTTGTTCACGCGGAGGTAGACGGACCGTTGGCTATCCGTACGGACGATGTTCGTCTGAATGTCGGAGGAGTCGGTCACGGTGCCGAGGTCGCGGACACGCACAGGATTGCCTTGCTGGTTCAGTTTCACGATGACGTCGGCGATCGGCTCCACCGTTTTGAACTGGTTGTTGGTGAAGACGTTGTAGTCCAGGTTCCCGGCCTTGATGTCGCCTGAGGGTAGGATAAGGTTCGACGCCTTGACCGATTTGACTACGTCCAGGATCGAGAGCCCGCGTGCCTGGAGCAAGGCCGGATCGAGGTTGACGTTGATCTGGCGGATCTTGCCGCCCTCGACCGTGGCCGCGGCGACGTTGGCGATCTGCTCGATCTGCGGCGCGATGGTGTTGAAGGCCAGGTCGTAGAGCGCCCGCTCGTCCAGGTCGCCGCCCGACACGGTCACGAAGGCGACGGGAATGTTGGACACGTCGAACTTGACGATAAAGGGCTGGAGGATGCCGGGCGGCAGACTGTTCAGGATTTGGGTGATGCGCTGCATCACCTCCATCTGGCCGACGTTGATGTCCGCGCCCCAGTTGAACCAGATTTGCACCGCCCCGATGCCCTGTTTTGAGAAGGACTCGACGTGCTCCACGTTCGACGCGGAGCTGACGGCCTTCTCGATCGGATAGACGACGCTCTGTTCGATGTCGAGGGGCGGGGCGCCCTTATAGATGACGCCGACAAAGGCGACCGGCACTTGAATTTGCGGGAAGAGATCGACCGGCAGGCGCTGCAGCGAGGTGACTCCCAGGACCACCATGGCCAGGGAGAGCATGAGGATGCCGATGCGATTGCGCAGGGCCAGGAGCGTCAGCCACATAACTTGAAAAGCGGTGATGAGTGACGAGTGATGAGTGATCGGTTATGTGACGATGGCCGCCTCTCCAATCCCCAACCCATCACTCATCACCCATCACGCATCACCGCATTCAGCGGTTGGATCTGCACGGGCGTGCCTTCATGGACCAGATCTTTGCCGGACACGATGACCTGCTCGTCTCCCGCAAGTCCCTTCGTGACTTCGATCCGGTTCTCGACGCGGCTGCCCACTTCGACCGGGACTTGGTGTGCCTTACCGTCGCGCACGACATACACGTATTGCAGGTCTTCCAACCGGCTCAGGGCATCGAGCGGAACCTGGATGGCATTGGGATGTTTGGCTACGAGGACTTCCACCCGCGCGAACATACCCCCCTTCAGGAAGTGGTCCGGGTTGGGCAGGTCAACCTCCACCGTCATGGTGCGCGTGGCGCGATTCAGGGCTTGGACGACGCGGGTCACCTGGCCGTCAAACACACGGTCGGGATAGGCCTCGGCTCGGATTTCCGCTCGCTGCCCGATCTTCACCAGCGGCACGTCTTTTTCGACCACTTCGATGAGCGTACGCACGGTTTCAATGTCGTGCAAGCTGAGGATGCCCCGTGAGAACGTAGAAGTGCTGGCGGTCGCCCCGCTGACATAGGCGCCGGGGTCCAGGTTTCGTTCGGCGATATAGCCGGCGAACGGAGCGCGAATGTACGAGTAGGCCAGATTGGTCTCAGCCTGGGCCAGCGCCACCTCCATCTGCTTCACCTGGGCGTGCAACGAGTCCCACTGCGCGGTGGCGGCGTCGTAGTTGACCTGGGCATTGTCGAGGTCTTGCTGCGAGACGAACTGGTCCTTAATCAGCGCCTGCATGCGATCCAGCGTCAGCTTGGCGTTCCGGACGTTCGCATCTTGCTGGGCGACCTTCGCGCGCGCTGCGGCCAGGTTGGCCTTCGCCTGGTTGACCGCGTGGACGTAGTCGGTATGGTCGATCTCGACGAGCAGTTGGTTGGCCGCTGCCCAGTCGCCCTTGTCCACGTGGAGCTTGGAGATGTAGCCATCGACGCGGGAAAACAGAGTGACCTGCTGGTTGGGGGTGATGTCGGCTGTGTAAGCGAGCCGGACATCGAGGTCCTGGCGGAGCGGTGCCATCGTCCCCACGGTGATGATCCGCCCTTTGCGTCCATCGTTCTTGGCCCCGTTGCTCGATAGGCGGAACATGACGAGCGCTACCACGGCGAAGAAAATGATCACGCCGAGGACGACAATGGGATGACGAGTCACGCTGCTCATGGCAATGATTTGCTGCCCCTAGCGCGCATTATTCATGACGGTTCGTCGCGAAATCAGCGAATAGCCAGTAGCGCATAGCTCAAGAGGGCTTCCTTGTCGCCGGCTGTTCGCTGCTCGCTGTTCGCTACTAGCTGCTCATTTTGGGCGATTGCAGCAGAAGTGCTCATGAATCATGCGCGCTTGTGCGCGGCGACTGAGTTGCTCGCAGGCCGCCGAGAAACAAGCTGACGTATTCTGTGACGGTGTCGGCATGATTTCGGTGCATCGGCAAGCCGAAAATGTCGTGCAGCAGCCGGTGGTGGACAATGACGCCGAAGAACGCTCTGGCCGCCAGCAATGGGTCCACGACGCGGAAGGCGCCATCCTCGATGCGCCGGCTGATATAGCCGGCAAGCAGGTCATAGAAGATACGGTACTGCCGCCGGAAAAACATGTCGGACATTTCGTGCCCTTCCAGCGCGCTGAACAGCAGCAGGCGGAGCAGGGTGGGATCGGCGCCCTTGCGGATGCGATAGCTGGCGAGCAGGGTGAACAGCCGCTCGTCGTCCCTTTTCTTCGCCGCTTCTTCGACGGCCTCAAGCAGCTCCGAGAACTGCGCCTTCTCCGCCAGGATCGCGCTGTACAACGCTCGCTTGGTCGGAAAGTGTTTGAACAGCAGTGCCTCGCTGACGCCGGCGGTCTTGGCGATCTCTTTCGTCGTCGTTCCGCTGAAACCTTTGGCGGCGAACAGCGAAGCAGCGGTAGCGATGATGCTCGCCTGCCGCTCGTGAGCTGACGTGCGATTGCCGTTCGATTTCTTGGTCTTCATAAATCGGTAAGTGAGTAGTTACTTACCAATCTAAATGTCAAGCTACCATAAGGAAGTTGCGACGGACAAGCTTTTGGAAGGATCCTCTTGGGGCTCCGCGCACCCGTCTCGCGCGGAGTCTTGGCGGTTTCGTCACGAGCCGTCACGAATAATGTGGGCAAAGTGCTTCGAAAGAGTCCACTTGTGGGGGGGCGTTGCTTGACGCTTCGACGGCGCTTATGCCTCGCTTGTGGGCAAAGACAAAAAGGAATTACTGCCGGATCTTGGCCCAGGCTTTCTGGTATTCCTCGAAAGAGTCGACTTCCATCCAGCCCTTGAAGATCGGCACGCAATTTACGTGGTGGCCTCGGTCGATCAATTCCTGGACCATATCGGTGAAGGACGCCTTGAGGATGCCGCCGGACTCGTGGAAGCCTTGCGTCTTGAATTTCTCCAGCGAGGCCTTGTAGCAGTCCGTCAGGGCCTTGATTCCCTTCTCGGAAAACATGGCCATGCCGATAAATTCGCCGTGGGCCTGTTCGTAGGGGAGGTGCCGGCCGATTTTGAGGATGCGATTCTCCTGCTCCGGCATCACGAAACGCGAGAGGTAGCTTCTTCCGGGCGGCTCTTGCAGCGTGACCAGGTCGGGGTTGATCGCGGCGGCGTGCCCCTGCTGGTGCTGCTGGTCATACCAGGCGAGATCGACGACCATCGCGATGTCTGCCGGACTCTTGAGCAGTTTTTCGAGCACCGCAGTCTCGAAGATGATGTCGCCGTACAGCATGATCGTCCGGCCCCTCATCTCGTTCTCCGCGCAGAAGAGCGAGTGCAGTTCGCCGGTCTCTTCGTACCGGTCGTTGTCGTAGTAGCGGATGTTGGGAAGGGCGATCGCCTCCTTCTTATACCCGCGCACGAGGGCGATGTCCTTGATGTTGCATTCGTTGAGGGCGGCGACTTGCCGTTCCAGGATGGTCTTGCCCTTGATGTCCAGTAAACACTTGGGCTTGTCTTCGATCAGCGGCAACAGTTGTTTCTCGAATCCTGCTGCCGCAATGATCGCCGTGATCTTCTCGCCGCCCACCGGCAGGAAACGTTTCTCGTCTTCCTCCATCTGCGGCACGCCGACGACCTCATACACTTCCTTGAGCTTGACGATCTGATCGTTCACCGAGCCCGGCCTCGTGTCCTTTTTGATGACGGCCAAGGCGTCGCGCATGGCCCGGATGCTGGCGCGCACCATCTGATTGGCATAGATCACGATCTTGAAGCCGGCGTCCTCCAATTCCGCCGCCGTTACTCCGTCGAAGATCGTGGGGACGACGACCAAGGGCACGCGGCCGGACCAGGCTTTGGCCACGGTTTTCAATTCATCGAATGTCGGGGATTTCGAGTGGATCAGCACGGCATCCGCACCGGCTTCCGCATAGGCCTCCGCGCGCTTGAGCGCCTCCTCTTGACCCCAGCCCGCAATCAAGGCTTCCGTTCTGGCGATGACGGCGAAATCGGTAATGGTCTGCGCCGCCTTCGCGGCCTTGATCTTCCCGCAATGTTCTTCGATGGGGATCAACTCGCGGCGGACACCCGCATAGAAGCTGCAACGCTTCGGGTACACATTGTCTTCGATGCAGATGGCGGCCACGCCGGCTCGTTCCCGGTCGTTGACGGTGCGCATGACGTTCAGCGCGTTGCCATAACCGGTGTCGCAATCGGCGATGATGGGGATCGTGATCGCCTCGGCCATCCGGCGCTCGACGCCCAACTGTTCGCTGGAGTCGATGAAGCTCGCGTCGGGAATGCACTTGAGTGAAGCGGAAATCGCAAACCCGCTGGCCCAGATTGCGTCGAAGCCGGCGAGCTGGATGAGTTTCGCGCTCAACGCGTCATGGGCACCGACGGCCTTAATGATGCCGGGGCGGCGGAGCAGTTCGCGTAACTTGGTGGCTGCATGCATGGCATGCGCATCATGCGAAAGCCGCCGCGCGCTTGTCAACGAAAAGTTTCTCGTTCTCGTCACGCGGAGATGGCGAGCCGCTCAGTACACGGTATCGGAGGCGCCTTCATTGAATTTGGGGGAGAGTGTCTGACTTTCGAAGAAAATGATGCCTTGGTCCGTCCGAGCCTCGTAGCGCAGGTTGATTTCGGTCTCGGTCCCTCGCCAGTTAAAAAACTTCACCGCTCCACCGGCAATTTGGCCGGGCGTCTTGTCCAGCGGTCCATATTTGGTTTGGAAATAGTCGATGATCTGCTTGTGGGTGTCCGTGCCGTGATAGCGAATCGTGACCCTGCCGAACTGCCCATCGACGGTGAGGAACCGCATGGAGTCCACCTTCGCGGAACCAAGCGGAGGCGGTCCCTGTTTGAGTTCGTATCCCTTCACGCGAGGGCTGTCTTCCACTAGGGCGAAGTCGGCCGTCTCGGAGAAGGCCGCACCCCAAGGGATACCCTCGAAGCCTTTTGGATCATTCTCCATCGGCGTGGCGGAGGTGAGAGATGCAGGAAGCGAGCACAGGGCACCTGCCGCAATGATGGGAAGGAGGAGGAACCGTCGTGAGGATGTCCAGTGCATCTTACTCCGCTGAGTCTGTTATGTAGTCATTGAACCGTGGCGCGAGGGTACGGCTGTTGAAGAATACGAAGCCGCGCTCGCTATACGCATCGTAGGTCAAATTGATCTCGGTGTCTGTGCCCTGCCAGTTGAATTGCTGATTCAACCCGCGCACGGTTTGGCCCGGCACCCGTTCCTGCACGCCGAAGTTGCGCTCGAGGTAGGTCAGGACCTGGTGATGGGTTTTCTCGCCGCGATACCGAATTGTGACACGCGCGAACTGCCCGTTCACCGTCGAAAACAGAATACTGTCCATCTCCATCTCAGCGAACTGCGGCGACTTGTTCTTTAATTGATACTCGTCGATGTGTGGCCCGGCGCGCGTCACAGTCAAGTTCTGGTGGTTGACGAGCGATGCACCCCACGGGATGTTCTGGAACCCCTTGGGATCGGCGATCATGGTCTCGGCGTCCGTCGGCAAGGCGATGGCGAGCAAAATGTAGAGGCCAATGGCGGAGGGAACAATCGTTCGCATTTTCCGCCTCTCCTTGTGCCTGCACGGTAACATGGCCGCCGCATCGAGGCAACTGCCGTCCTTTTGTTGAGAATGCTCTGGTGCTTGGCTATAATGCGCTTCGCTTTTTCCGACGAGAGCGAACAGCTAATAGCGAATAGCTGGGAGCTACCGGCTGTTCGTGGCTCACTGTTCGCTTGGAGCTATGACTTCATGATTGAAAGCGATGCGTTCGTGCAGGCGCTCCAGGACATGGGCGTCAACTTCTTCACCGGCGTCCCGGACTCCATCTTAGGCGGCATCATCGCCGAACTGATGGAGCGACGGCTCTACACGCCTGCCGTGCGGGAGGATGAAGCGGTCGGGATGGCGGCCGGTGCCTACATGGCCGGGAAGGTGCCTGTTGTGCTCATGCAGAACTCCGGGCTCGGCACTTCGCTCAACGTCCTGATTTCTCTGAACCTGATCTATCAGCAGCCCTGTATCCTGATCGTGTCCTGGCGGGGGTTCCAAGGCAAGGATGCTCCGGAACATCTCGTGATGGGCCAGACGATGACGCAGCTTCTCGATACGATGCGGATTCCCCATCGAACGCTTTCCGAGAAGACCGCGGTCGAAGATCTCAAGTGGGTGGGCGAGACGTTTATGAAACAGCGGATTCCGGTCGCATTGTTGATCCAGAAAGGTGTCGTGAAGGGGTTGCACCCGTGACGCTGCGAGCCAATAGCGAACAGCGAACAGCGAATAGCTCAGAGCTACTCGCTACCCACTATCCGCTGGGCAGAATATGAGACCCGAGGAAGGGACCATGCAGAGCCGGGCGCAGGCGATGGCGGCGGTGCTCCAGCTCTTGACCGATCAGCCGGTCATCATTTGCAACGGCTTTCCCTCGCGTGAAGCATACAAGATTGCCGATCGCCCGACGCACTTCTATATGATCGGGTCGATGGGAGTGGCGGCGGCCATCGGGCTGGGGGTGGCGCTCTCGAAACCCGACAAGAAGGTGGTGGTCTTCGACGGCGACGGGAACGTCCTGATGGGGATGGGCACGTTGGCGACCGTGGGAGCGATGAAGCCCAAGAACTTCATCCATCTCGTGTTCGACAATGAAGTCTACGGCAGCACGGGCAATCAGCCGACGATCTCCAACGTGGTTCGTCTCGAACAAGTCGCCAAGGCGGCCGGGTACGTCAATGTGGAGCGGGTGCGGGAGCGCGAAGATGTGGTGTATGAGTTCAAAGACATACTCAAGAAGGACGGACCGAGCATGCTGCTCATCAAAGTCAATGAGCTGGCCGAGGATGTGGGCCGGGTGATGCTGGAGCCGCCGGAGATTACGAAACGTTTTATGAAAGCGATCGAGTAAGGAAGGCAGGGACTGGACTGTTCCTATGCTCCCGGAGCCCGCACCTCGGAAGGTGCTCGCTCGACGGCCGCAGGGGGAACAGTCCAGTCCCTGCCTTCGCGGCCTGTCCAGCATCAGAGAGTGAGAGAGTGAGGGGGGAAAGATGATTCTGTTGAACCCCGGTCCGGTGAACGTGAGCGAACGGGTGCGGCAGGCGCTGTACCGGCCCGATATCTGCCACCGCGAGTCCGAGTTCGCGGAGCTGCTGCACGGGATTCAACGGAAGCTGCTGAAAGCGTTCGTCCCCGGCGCGGAGTCCGAGTATGTGGCGGTGGTCTTGGCCGGCTCCGGAACGGCGGCGGTGGAAGCTTCGATCATGTCCGCGCTGCCGCCCGGCAAGCGCATGACCGTGATCAACAACGGTGTCTATGGCGAGCGCATGGCCGCGATGATCGGGTTGCATCGTCTGGGCGTGGCGGAGATGAAACTGGAGTGGGGAACCAGGCCGGATCCGGAAAAGCTCCGGCTGACCCTGAGGCAGCATCCGGAAGTGCATGCGGTCGCGATGGTGCATCACGAGACGACCACCGGTCTGATCAATCCGGTCAAAGAGATCGCGGAGGTAGTGGATAGCCAGAACCGCGTATTCGTTCTGGATTCCGTCAGCGGCCTGGGCGGCGAAGCGGTCGATGTGGCGGGGCCGCATATCTACATGGTGGCCGGGACGGCGGGCAAGTGTATCCAAGGATTCCCTGGCGTATCCTTCGTATTGGTCCGCAAGGGTTTCGTCGAACGAATGAAGACCTATCCCAAACGGTCGATCTACCTCCATCTCACCCATTACATCGATGATCAGGGGAACGGCACAATTCCCTTCACCCCTGCCGTGCAGCTCTGCTATGCCTTCGATGAGGCGTTGAACGAGCTGCTGGAAGAGGGAGTGGCAAATCGCCAACTGCGTTACAGGAAAGCGGCAACGTTGATCCGCCAACGGATGAGCGCGATGGGACTGAAGGCAGTGCTGGCGCCGGAGTTGCAGTCCAACACCATCACCTCCTACTACTTGCCTGCCGGTCTGAGCTATCAGACGGTGCATGATCGGCTGAAAGAACAGGGGTACGTGATCTACGCAGGACAAGGACAACTCGAGCAGAAAATCTTTCGGGTAGCGAACATGGGGGCGCTGACCGAACCACAGATCCATGGATTTTTGCAAGCCTTTGAACAGGTCCTCGAACGTGCGGCTGTCCGGACATGAAGGCCGTCATCCTTGCGGCCGGAGTGGGAAAGCGACTCTGGCCGATCACGCAACACAAGCCCAAATGCCTGATCGAGTTCGAGGGGCGCTCGTTGCTCCACCGGTACTTGGAGAGCTTGGCGAGCCTCGGAGTGAGGCGGGCGACCATCGTCGTCGGGTACAAGCAGGAGATGATTCGCGCGGCGGTGGACGGGAATTCTTACGGGGTCTCGGTCGAGTACTTAGTGAACGATCGGTTTCACCGCGGCAGCATCTCTTCCTTATGGATCGCGCGGACATCGTTGGATGACGACGTGATCATTATGGACGCTGATGTGCTGTTCCACCGGGAGATCCTGCGTCGCCTGGTCCACTCGTCCTCGCCTAATTGTCTCTTGATGGACGAAACGGTCAAACAACGGGGCGAAGAGTGCATGGTGGTGGTGCAAGGCGGGCGCGTGATTGCGCTGACGAAAAAGATGCCGGCGCGGTATGATTATGCCGGAGAAGGAGTCGGGTTCCTGCGTGTCCGGCACGCGGACGCGCCGGCGGTGATCAACTCACTCAAAGGCTACGTCGATCGCGAGATTTGGGATATGGAATATGAAGACGGCTTGCTGGAATTCTTCGGTCAGGTGAAAGTGGGGCACGAGAAGATCGGCGGCCTGCCCTGGACGGAGATCGATTTTCCAGAAGACGTCGCGCGCGCGGAGCGCGACATTCTGCCGAAACTGTAGCAACGGGAGAAAAACGTCATCCGTCACACGTCATCCGTCATTCGTGAGAGAAAACTCCGGGTCTTCCCATTGCCGAATTCCGATTGACGGTTGACCAATGACGATTGACGGTATTTCAAGATGAGCGAGAGCGTCGTACAGAAACAGACGGACCTTCAGGGCTTGAGCACGGCGATTCTGTTGCCGTCGGCCGGGTTGTTCACGGGGTGCGGCAGGGAGGGTGTGACCAGTGTCGGCCCGCTGACGAAAGTCGGCGGAGTCAGTCTCTTCCAGCGGGCGGTCTTGACCCTGCAACGAGCCGGCATCCGCCAGCTCATCGTCCTGGCAGGTCCCGAAGCCGAGGCGCTGAAGCAGGTCCTGAGGAAAGGGGCGCGCGTGACGATCCCCGTGCGGTGGATGCCGATCCGGGAATTCCCGCTGGAAGACCAGCGTACGTGGGAGGCGTTGGCGGCAGAGGCGCAGGGCTTCTGTCTGATCACGAGCGTCAAGGCGGTGTTTTCGCGCGGCTTGATCGAGCATCTCCGTCAGACGGTTGAAGACGGCTGTGCCATTGTGGTCACCTGTCGGGGTGAGGGAGGAGCGCAACCGATGGGACGGCGCAACCCCGCCGTACAGTTAGATGGGGACCGGCTGGTTGCGTTCCACAACCAGACCGGGCACGAGGCAAGTCAGGTTGCTGCCGATCTTGTGGTCTTACCGGCCGGGATAATGGGTGCGACAAGCCGGGGTGGTGGGGGAGAAATCACAGGCTCGATGCCGATCTGGAAGTGGTTACAGCAGGCTGCCGGTGAGGGACGGGTTCGAGCGGTCTCGACAACGACAGACCCGGCACGGTGGTACGGCGATGTGCAGGATATAACCGATGTAAAGCCGGCCGAACGCCGGCTTTTTCAATCACTCAAGGGAGAGTTCGAGGGGTTCGTCGACCGCTACTTCAACCGCAAAGTCTCGCGGCTGTTCACGAAGGCGTTTCTCCTGCTCGGGTTCTCGCCGAATGCGATTACGATCGTGGCGACCGTGGTCGGCTTGCTGGCGGCGGTGGGCTTCGGCTTCGGGACCTACACGGCTGGTATCGCGGCCGCGTTGCTGTTCCAGTTGGCGGCGATCATCGATTGTTGCGATGGCGAGGTTGCGCGTCTCACCTTCACGGAATCTCCGTTCGGCGCATGGCTCGACATCGCCATGGATAACATCGTCCACATGGCTATCTTTGCCGGCATTGCCGTTGGTGCCTGTCTCCGCATAGCCGGCAGTGACGATGCCTGGATTCCGCTCGTCTTGGGTGCGGCCGCAATTCTGGGCAACGGACTATCCTTCGTGTTGGTCAACCAAGCGCAGAAGATCAAGAACGAGCGCGGATGGAAGACACCCGTGCAGGCGGCTTGGTCGGATTTTATGCTCAAGAACGTCGCCAGCCGGGACTTTTCAGTCGTGGTGTTGCTCTTTGCTCTGTTCGATAGGCTGGAGTGGTTCCTCTGGATGGCGGCCATCGGGTCTGCGGTCTTTTCGGTGATCATGCTCTGGGTTATTCGGCCCTCCGCGGTCACCCATACGAATCCCTTGCAGGGCGGTTCGTAGATCAGCGTGCTCAGACTCTTCCTACTCCTCCTCGGTTTCCTCGCTCTTCTTCTCCTCGTTTGGCATATCGGTCCAGGGAGCATCTACGACGCCGCGGCGCAGCTTGGGCCGCTCGCGCTCCTCATCATTCTGATTCCTTCCGTCATGATGTATACCATCGAGGCCTACGGCTGGAAGGTCACGTTGGGGCCATCGGCGAAGGCGATTCCATTTTGGCGCTTGCTGGCGATCCGGACCGCCGGCGAAGTGGTGAACATGACGACGCCGACTGCGTATATGGGCGGGGAACCGCTGAAGGCCTATCTGCTCAAGAAGCACAATGTCCCGATGGTGGAGGGGTTGGCCTCGGTCGTGATCGCGAAAACGACCATGACGATTGCCGAAGTCTTGTTCATTCTGCTCGGCATCGCGCTCGGATTTTGGGTGCTCGGCGCCAACGGTTCGTCCGGTCAAACCGCCGTGGCGGCCTTGTTGAGCGTCGGCCTTCTGCTGTTCGGGACGATGGCCTTTGTGTTTGTGCAGCGGCGAGGCTTGTTCACATGGCTGCTCGAAGTGCTGCGCAAAATAGGAATCAAGATCGCCTACCTCGAATCCCGGGAGGAGAAACTCCGGTCGCTGGACCACACAATCTTGAATTTCTACACACACAACCGGCCGGCCTTCTATTCGTCCACCGGCCTGTTCTTCTTAGGTTGGTTGGCTGAAGCGCTGGAGGTGTACGTCATTATTCATTATCTCGGTGGACCGGCGAACGCTCTGTCCGCCATTTCCGTCGGGGCCCTCTCCGTCTTCATCAAAGGTGGAACGTTCTTCATTCCCGGCAGCCTCGGTGCCCAGGATGGCGGGAACCTCTTGCTGCTCACCACATTCGGCTACAGCGAGGTAACGGGGATTACGTTTGCGTTGCTGCGGCGGTTCCGCGAATTAGTCTGGATCGGGCTGGGGCTGCTGTGCCTGGTCTGTATCGGTGGACGCTCGGCGGCGGTCCAGGAAAATCAGGCAAGGTAGAGCGACCTCGCAGCAAACCGTGCCTCTCGCCGTCAGTAGCGAATCAGTCTCTTGATCAGCCATTTTGCTCTGCCAAGAAACCCGCTGGGGACGCGTTCATAAAAATTCCGCATCCAGGCATGGGCTTTCAGCTCTTGGAGAAGTTCTGTACGGAGTCTTCGGTTGTCTGAAAACCCACAGTTCTCCGTAGCATGCTGTTGAGACCGCATTCCTGCCAGAACCGTGCTTACGGCAGGATGTGCGAGACAAAACCTCAGCGCCAACTCCGGTAACGTGCGCGCTTCGGTGCCCAGCAGCTTCTGGAGCGAATTGATGCGGGAGACCAACTGGGTCTTGCGTTCACCGGCGAAGTAAGAGCTGCGAAAATCGCCCGATGGGAAGGCAGAGGCGGTGGTAATGGACCCCGTTAACCCTCCTTCGTCAAAGGGGCAGCGTACCAGTACCCCGACCTTGTGCTCCAGGCAGGCAGGGAAGAGGGCTTCGGCGGGGGACTGGTCGAAAATGTTGTAGATCACTTGGACGGTATCAATCAGGCCGCTGTTGACCAATCGAAGCGCCGATTCGGGCGCGTGGTGTCTGAGTGAAACCCCGACCCAGCGGATCTTTCCGGCTTCTTTCAGTTTCCTGAGGGCTTCAAACCAACCGTCCTCTTCGATCCACGTGTCCCGCCAGAAATGCAACTGCTGCAGATCGATGCAATCACGCTTCAGGTTCCTCAAGCTGCGCTCGGTGCAGGCTACGATGTGCTCAGGGGGAAACGCCTGTTCCGCGCTGACCCATCGAGTGGGAAATGTTGTGTGGAGCGGTGGGATCTTCGTGGCGACAAAAACGCGCTCGCGGCGCGCTCGGACCACTTGCCCGATCAGGGCCTCGCTATGACCATCGCCGTAGGCGAGCGCCGTATCAATGATGTTGACCCCGGCATCGATCGCAGTATGGAGTGCGGACAGGGACTCCTCGTCGCGTGCGCCACCCCAGTCACTGCCGCCGATTCCCCAGGCCCCGAACCCGACCTCAGAAATCGTGACACCCGTTTTCCCTAGAGCGCGATAGCGCATCGAATGACCCCTTCTTCTGTATGTTCTGTACGCAACGCAATCCCCCTCACGGTGTTTTTTCATAGGCGTGTGTTTTTGTAAAGAGCGGCGACCGCTTACCTGTTTCCATTCGCGTTGACTTGGTCGCGTGGCCGGAACTGCCTTGCCTGTCGTTCAAACAACTACATGAAATTCATCCTTAATACTACCTCCCTTGGTGGATTGTACTGGTTGATGCCGGATGCTAGCGTTTGCATCAGAATGGGTGAGGTTGTGCATCAATGTTGCCGGGGGGAGATCAGGAGGATTTTATGAATCGGTTGGGTTTACGTTGCGGCAGGCCATTTGAATTGGAGAATGCCTATCTATCTATCTATCTATCGTCTTCCAACTCGCTCGCGTCGTTTCTGTAGTGTAGCCGGAACTGAAGCGATGTCCGATACCCAACAGCCATTCAGATACCCGGACGCGCGTGCCAAGCCGGCAGAAGGAGACCGCGCTCCACCTTTTGTCAAGTTCAACATGGGTAGGAAATGAACGATCTCAACTGAGTTCCCTTTCTGTGGCCGACGGAGGAGGGAAAGGTGGAGAAGGAGTTTCCCATGTCCATATACTTACCATCAAATGCATCAAAGCGGCGGCTGAGGGAAGCCCAAAACGCGCGGAATAATCGCGCGGAGATCGTCAAAGCGCTCTCTCACGGCCAGATCACGCGACGAGATCTCTTTAAGTGGGGACTGTTCACGACTGCAGGGCTTTTGCTCAACAAGAACGGGTTGAGCCCCTATGCCAAGAGCGCCTTTGCCGGCGAGCCGACGGGCGTCCCGCCGACGCCGATCGACGGCGCCTTTCCATTGACGCAGCCGCTGCCGCGGCTCCACTTAGAAACACCGCTACCCCTGACGAAGATCGTGATGCCGAACGGCGAATGGGAAGCCCGGTGGCCGTCCGGCGTGCTGCCTAATCAGCCGCTCAACGCAAAGCGGCTTTCTTGGCACACGGACTTCAGCAATCACCCGGCGGGCAACACGCCGGCGAATCCGTACATCAACCCCATCACGCACCGGGGGCCGATCGAAGGCCGTCCTCCCGGGGAGTGGTTCGGACACCAGCGCTGGAAAGAGTTTTTCCCTCAGGTGGGGTACCTCATGTCGCTCGGACCGTGCGCGCCGGGCACCAAGTTCCACCCGGCCTGGCCGGACCAACAAGCCAACCGAGTCTGGTCCTTCTATGAAGGAGGATTTGGAGGCGCGAGCCACTTGCCGCCTCCACTGTTAAAAGGCCGGTATGGGGAGCCCATCCTCATGCGGATCCATAACAGTTGCCCGGTGGACCGGACCGCGAACGGCGGCTTCGGCCGCAATGAGATGTCGACGCACTTCCATAATGCCCACAATGGAGCTGAAAGCGACGGTGCCTCCAACGCCTATCACTTCCCCGGGACCTTCTACGATTACCACTGGGGGACGACGTTGGCGCGGCACGACCAAATCAATCGGAGCGCGACGGATCGTCGGGCGTCCGGACCAGACGGCCGCGGCGGCCTGATCCAGGTGCCCGGGGATTTCCGCGAGCTGCAAGGGACCATGTGGTTCCACGACCACCGGTTCTTCTTCACTTCCGAGAACGTCTACAAGGGCATGGCGGCAATGATCAACTATTACAGCGGGCCGGATCGCGGGAACGAGGTGCTGACCGACGGCGTGAATCTCCGTCTCCCCAGCGGCAGCCTGCTGGATTGGGGCAATCTCGATTTCGACGTGAACCTCTTGATCGCCGATATGGCGACTGATCCAAGCGGCCAGTATTTCTTCGATATCTTCACCACCGACGGGTTCATCGGTGATCGGCTGCACGTCAACTTCGCCTGGCAGCCATACATGGAAGTGTTGCCGCGCAAATATCGCTTCCGGACCATAAACGCGTCCATGTCACGGTTCCTTCAGTTGGCCCTCGCCGATCAGAATGGGAGACCTGTCCCGTTCCAGTTCATTGCCAATGACGGCAACTTCGTGGTCCGTCCCCTCTTGCTCACCCAACTCGACCAGCAGGGCACGGCGGAGCGGTACGACATCGTCGTCGATTTCTCCAGGTTCAAAATCGGGGACAAGGTCACGCTGGTGAATCTGCTGCAGCAAACGGACGGGCGCAAGCCCGACAAGGCCTTGTCACTGGCGCAGGCGCTCGCAAGAAATTCACCGGATACCGCCGTCGGCCCGGTCATGGAATTCCGGATCGTCGGCGCGGTCGAGAGCGTGGATGTGCCTGGCTACATCCACTACGCGAGCAGTCAGGATCTGAGTCAGGTTCCGCCGACGCTGACCGAGCAGATTCCGATCGTCGCCCCGGTCCGAACGAGGCACGTCGAGTTTGTGAGGGGCGGCGGGGACTCAACAAACACTCCCACGGGGACCTGTATCCCTGAGTGCGGCGGTCGGGAATCGTTCCCCTGGTCGATCAAGGTGAACGGGGAGTCCGCGCACTCCCTCAACGCCAATCGCATCTCTCTGTTGATCCCGAAGCCGGGAGAAGTCGAGCATTGGACCTATCAGAACGGTGGCGGAGGCTGGGACCATCCGATCCACCTCCACTTTGAGGAAGGCATGACCATGAACCGGGGCAACGAGCCGATCCCGGCGACGGAGCGCCTGGTCCGAAAGGATATCTGGCGGCTGCGGCCGAGCGGGCGGGTCCAATTCCAGGTGCGGTTCGGGGAGTACGGCGGCGCCTATGTGAACCATTGCCATAATACCGTTCACGAAGACTTCGCCATGTTGCTGCGATACCAGGTCCTCACGGACAGGAACAATCCGAATGATTCAGATGTGCATGTGGAGATCATTCCGACGCCGATTCCCTCCCCCGATGGCGTGACCTTTATGACCCCGGAGGTATTGGCAGAAGGGAATCCGGCCGGAAACTCGGTGTCGATCGCGCAGACGAACGGCGGGGTCGTCGGCACCGGTGGGACTGGGAGCACGTCCGGCACCACCACCACGACCGGATCTAGCGGGAGCGGGACTGGAGGAACGACCGGCACGACCACGACCAGCAGCAGCGGGAGCGGGTCTGGCAGATCCGGAAGGAGGAGGAGATAACATCAGGTGCAGAAGCTCGGAGGCCGCCTTTAGAAGGACGGTCTCCGGGCTTGGGCGGACCGGTCGCGAGAAAGAGGGGGCGCGCCATGGGCAAGACTCGATGGGGGAGTGTCGCAGTCCTCGTGATCGTCACGTGGGCGCTGCTGGGGCTGCTTGGAGACACCATGGTCTCCGCCGCAACCTGGGGAGAGAGCTACTTCCCGAACGTGCCCCTCGTGACCCAGGAGGGGGAGACTGTCCATTTCTATGACGACCTGATCAAGGGCAAAATCGTCCTGATCAACTTCATCTACGCCGGTTGCAAAGAAGTCTGTCCCCTGGTGACGGCGAGAATGGCGCAGGTCCAAAAATCGTTAGGCGATCGAGTCGGGCGCGACATATTTTTCTATTCAATCACGTTGGACCCGGCCCATGACACACCGGAAGTGCTCAAGAAACACGCAGCGGCCTTTCACGCAGGACCGGGATGGCTGTTTCTGACGGGGAAGCCGGAAGACATCGAGCAGGTGCGCTACAAGCTTGGGGAGCGGAGCAACCGCTTGGCCGACCACAGGAATGACGCGATGGCGGGCAACGGGGCAACCGGCGATTGGGAGCGCACCTCCCTGTTCCAAGACGTGGCTCTGGTCGCCAAGGTGGTGCTGGAGATGGACCCGCAGTGGCGAGCCCAGCGGGTCCGCAGGCCGGGGACGACTTCTACAAATGTCGCGCCCGTGCGTTCGGTGGGACAGACGGGACAAGCCCTCTTCGTGAAGCTCTGCGCTTCATGCCACACGATCGGGAAGGGGGACCTCGTGGGCCCTGACCTCCAGGGCGTGACGGTTCGCCGGGAACGCGCCTGGCTCTCTCAGTTCATGCAGAGGCCCGACGTGATGCGGGCGAATCAAGACCCCGTTGCCGTAGCCCTTTCCGCCAAGTATGAGGGGGTCAGGATGCCCAATCTAGGGTTGTCGGAGACCGACGTGGGCGACCTGTTGGTCTATCTGGACAGGCAGAGCCAACGTCTGGGCGTCTCAACCAAGCCGGCGACGCCTCCACACGCCGCCCACTAGCCCGCACGAGCTCTCCTCCAACAGGTGCCCTCATCGTGGCGTTCCCATTTACAGGTCAGGATCGCCTTGTTACGATACCGTGCATGAAATTGGTCTTGCAGGTGTTGTGGGGCTCGCTCGCGGCTTTGGGCGCAGTGGCGTTGGGTTTTGTCACCGGCGTTTTCAATCCCGCTGAAAAGGTGAACGGCCTTTGGCTCGTCGTCGCGGCCGGCTGCATCTATGTCTTGGCGTTTCGATTCTATGGGCGGTGGTTGGCCCGTCAGGTTGTCGAGTTGAATGACCAGCGTGTGACGCCGGCTGTCCGGTTGAATGACGGCGTCAATTTCCACCCCACGAACAAGTATGTGCTGTTCGGTCATCATTTCGCGGCCATTGCGGGCGCCGGACCGCTGCTCGGCCCGGTGTTGGCGGCGCAATTCGGCTATCTTCCCGGCTTTCTCTGGCTGGTCATCGGAGCAGTGCTCGCCGGTGCGGTGCAGGATTTCATCATCCTTGTGGCCTCGATGCGGCGGAACGGTCGTTCGTTGCCGGAGATCGCGCGTGATGAGTTGGGAGTTGTCACCGGAACGGCGACGGCTGTGGCGGTGTTCTTCATCGTCGTCGTGGCGCTGGCCGGCCTCGGCTTTGCGGTCGTCAACGCGCTCTACCGGAATGCCTGGGGTACCTTCACGATTGCGATGACGATACCCATCGGTTTCTTGATGGGTTTCTATCTCCAGAAGTTCCGGCCTAGCCGGGTGGCCGAAGTCTCCCTGCTGGGGGTGGTGTTGCTGGTCGCGTCCGTGATTTTCGGGCGGGTGGTGGCCCAGTCATCGCTTGCAGGATGGTTTGAGTTCGATCGCCCCACGTTGGTCTGGCTGTTGGCCGGGTACGGGTTTCTTGCGTCGGTGCTGCCTGGGTGGATGTTGCTGGTGCCACGTGGCTACCTCTCCACCTTTATGAAGCTCGGAGTGGTGGCGTTGCTGGGATTCGGCGTGATGCTGATGGCGCCGGCGATTGAGATGCCGCGCGTCACGATCTTTGCGCACGGCGGTGGGCCGATCATCCCGGGCACGCTCTTCCCGTTTCTCTTCATCACCATTGCGTGCGGCGCTGTTTCCGGCTTTCACTCGCTGGTGTCCTCCGGCACCACGCCGAAGATGATCGAGCGGGAGTCTCACGCACCGGTGGGGTATGGCGCGATGTTGTTAGAGAGTTTTGTTGGCGTGATGGCGCTGATTGCGGCCTCGGTGTTGATTCCCGGTGATTATCTGGCGATCAACACCATGCTTGCCCCCGATGCACTTGCTGCGACGGGATTCCCCGTGTCGAGAATCCAGGACCTCTCTCAACTGGTCGAGGTGGATGTGGCTGGTCGGCCAGGCGGAGCCGTCTCGTTGGCGGTCGGTATGGCGTCGATTTTCGCGGCGCTGCCCGGCATGGCAGGGCTGATGGCCTATTGGTATCAATTCGCGCTGGTGTTCGAGGCGCTGTTCATCCTGACGACGATTGATACCGGTACACGGGTGGCGCGCTACCTGGTTCAAGAGATGGGTGGACGTCTGTATCCTCCGCTTCGAGGGTTCAACTGGTGGCCTGGCGTGTTGGCGAGCAGCGGGTTGGTCGTCGGGGCTTGGGGGTATTTGATTGGGACCGGGAGCATTTCGACCATCTGGCCCATGTTTGGGGCTGCCAATCAGTTGCTCGGCACCTTGGCTCTTTGCATTGGGACGACGGTGCTTATTAAGATGCGGAAGTCGCAATTTCTATGGATCACGGCTCTCCCGATGCTGTTTGTGGGGGTGGTCACGCTGACCGGTTCGTATGAGATGTTTGGATTATTTGTCACCGGAGCGGCGGCCGCCGGCGGCGGTGGGCAAGCCTTTGCTCTGTATCTCGATGCGGTGCTGGTCGCGGTGGTGGCCTTGCTGGCGATGATCGTCTTGGTCGATAGTGTGTCGCAATGGTACGGGTACGTGATTCTGAAGCGCCCGTTCACGAGCAGCGAAGTGGCGGCGTTGCCGGGCGGCGGATCGGCTGCGCGGATGCATCCGACGGCGAGTGACGGGATTCACCTTCCATACAGCGGATGTTGTTGAGAGGAGGAAATCGTGGCTGATCAGTTTTCTTTTGATGTTGTCTCGCAAGTGGATATGCAGGAAATGAAGAACGTTGTGGATCAGACGCTCAAGGAGATCCGGCAGCGGTTCGATTTCAAGGACTCCAAGACCGAGCTGACGCTGAAAGAGAAGGAGAAGGAACTGATCGTTGTCTCCGATGATGAGTATAAGCTGAGAGCGGTGCTGGATATCGCGAAGAATAAATGCGTGAAGCGCAACGTGTCGCTGAAAGCCTTGACGTACGGGAAGGTGGAGGAGGCGCTCGGTGGAACGGTCCGGCAGGTGATCAAAATCCAGAGCGGCATTTCAGCGGACAAGGCGAAGGAGATCACCAAAGAGGTCCGGGACTCGAAGCTGAAGGTACAGACCCAGATTCAGGGCGAGCAGGTTCGGATCTTGAGCAAGAGCAAAGACGAGCTCCAGTCGGCGATCGCATTTCTGAAGCAGAGGGACTTTGGGATTGATTTGCAGTTCGTGAACTTCCGGTAGATGACCGGGCCTCAGGCGCCAATGTCCCCCGTCTCTTCGGGCGTTGCCTTCGTGCTTTGTCGCGGTGCGGACAGGCTAATCAGGCCGTTCCTCTCGCTGTGTCTGCTGGCGGTCAGTCTCGTCGCCGGGACCGGGTGTAACCGCAGCGATCCCATCGTCGTCATTGCCCTCCATCCCACCAATCCGAATATTCTCTACGTGGCGACGAATGACTACATCTACAAAACGCGGGATGGGGGCGAAACCTGGCACAACCTCTCGAAGGGCATGAGCCACTCGCGCGTGATTTCGATGGCCATTGATCCGGTTTATCCGGCTACGGTGTATGCCGGCACGAAGGGGGATGCGGTCTATAAGAGCTACGACGGTGGGCAGCGGTGGACTTCGCAGCGGACAGGGCTCGACGATGTCACGATCTCGTCGGTCGTGAATCAGTTTGTGTTTGATCCGGCGGACAACAACCACCTGTTTGTGGCGACAACTATGGGTGTCTTCGAAACGATCAACGGCGCCGAGGCTTGGACGAAGCGGATGGATGGGATGAAAGAGGTGCTGATGGTGGTGACCCTCTGTCTCGATCCGACACATACAGCCATCATGTATGCCGGGACGAGCGGCGGGGTTTACAAGTCTGTCGATCATGCCGGGCACTGGGAGAAAGTCAATACCGGCTTAGTGCCGCCCGAGATGGTGAAAAGCTCCAGGGCATTGGGCGTGACGGCGATTCAGGTGGATGCCCACGAGCCCGACACGGTCTATGCCGCCACGTTGAGCGGTCTGTACAAATCCACCGATGCGGCGAAGTCGTGGAGGCGAATCGGGCAGTCTCTCCAGGATCAGATGATTATCGCGATGGTGCTGGACCGGGCGCGGCGCGGCGTAATCTATCTAGCCGGCCGGGATGGGATTCATCGCAGTGAGGATGGCGGTTCAACGTGGAAGGCGCTGAACGCCGGCTTGGCCACGCTCAATGTGCGCTCGTTAGCGCAGAGCTCGATTGATCCGAAACTCTTCTACGCGGGCACGAACGGGAGCGGGCTGTATCGCAGCATCGATGGGGGAGAAACCTGGGTGGCCTTGCGGCCGGTGAAGCCGGTTGAGCCGTGATCAATCTATGAGAGGGCAAAGAGGTGCCGGTGCTCATGGCTGCGCCGTGCCCCGATTTTGAAGAGATGAACCGGTTGTTGAACTGCCGAGTGTGGAGCCCAGCGTCGAATCCTGCAGACTCGACCCGACCGTTGATGAGCCGAGGCTTGAACCGACGGTCGAGTCACTCAGGCTTGATCCTACGGTTGACTGTTGAAGTGATGATCCGACGCTCGAAGACTCGCGGTTGAATTCCGATTCTCCAATCGCCGCGCCGGCTCGGCCTGTGCCTCCGACTCCGAACCCCACCGATCCGGTCGCCCCGATCTCCGCGCCGGTCTTCCCCGCCGCGCCGATATCGCGGCCCGTTGTTCCTCCACCTCCAATGCGCGGACCTGCCGCCGGCGTTTTCCCAATCTCAGCTCCTGTGCCGGGGGTCATGCCGATGTCGGTCCCGGTTTTCGGACCGGACGGAGTTTTTGTGCCACGGATGTCTCGTTGAATCGTTTCTTCCATTTCTTGGATCGCCAGGGTTTCTCGCCCCGCCTGTTCGTAGTTCAGCGTGTCGCGCCTGCCTTGAGCGTCCCGCATCTGCTCGTGCTGAATCCGGAGCTTCTTGAGGTTATTTCTCGCCTGAACGACCGGTGTGATGAGCTGTGAGACCGTCATTCCTCGTTGGTACATGTACCGCTGGACGAACCCCGTCTCTTGCATTGCATTAACGAGGTGAACCGCTCGCTCTTCAAGTTCATTCAACTGTTCCTCGGTCTCCAACCGACTTGCACAACATTCGACAAATTGGTTGTATGCTCGGAGAAACTGGGAGACCTCGCTTTGAACGCCATCGAGTTGAATCGCCTCCCTCTGCTTCACGTCGCCATTCTGCCCTTCAGGTTTCTCTTGCTTCTCGACCAACGGCGTGCAGCCTTGGGCCGGCGTGGCTGAGTATTGCTGGTCTGGAGGACGGCTGGGGCACCAATAGACGGTGCCTAAATCATTGCCATCTGCGCTTGCCGTGACGGGGAAAATTCCTGTGCCGAGGATGGTGATCATCAATGTCAGGGCGGCTATCGGAGTCCAGGATTTCATGCCTTCATTGTTCCCGCTAGCATCCTGAAATGTCAACCGAACGGCTTTTTCCAGCAGCCTGCGGTTGCGCCGCACCAAAGGCGATCTGCGAGCTCAGGGAAAACTTTCTCACCTTACAGCGGCGTGGTGGGTTCGTTGAGAGCTTCAGAATGGCTAATCAAGTGGGAAAATTCTATTTCTGAAGGCGCAGGAGACGTTGACGAGCAATCAAGTCCTAAGTCCATGAAATTTTTATTGACAACTTATTAATGGCGAGTATACTGCGCCGCGAAGTGGGTAGAAGTGGGAGAAGATGGAGCTAGAGTGGATCGAAAAATATCCGGCCACATGCCAGTCATGGCTGGCGAAATTGTTTCGTGGTTCTTATGCCGACCGGGGGGGGTGTACGTAGATTGCACGGTTGGGTATGGAGGACTTGGTCTCGAGATAATAGCCCGCAGTGAGCCGGGAGGTGTCTTTATTGGAATTGACCAAGATGCAGAGGCGGTCCATGCGGCGCGCGAGCGGCTCGCTGGTTTCCAATGCGAGGTCCACGTGATCAAGGGTAATTTCCGTGAATTGCAAAATCATGTTCGCGGTCTTGGTATCGAGAAGGTAGACGGAGTCGTCTTCGATCTCGGGGTGTCGTCGCCTCAGTTTGACCGGCCTGAGAGGGGCTTTAGTTTCACGGCGAGCGGGCCTTTAGATATGCGAATGGATCAAAGCGCAAAGCTGTGCGCGGCGGACCTTGTCAATGGTCTTTCAGAGGCTGAGCTGGCGGACTTGATCCATAGATACGGAGAGGAGCGTTACTCTCGCCGGATCGCACGTGCCATAGTGCGTGCCCGGCAGATTTCTCCACTGCGCACCACGCGCGATCTGGTCTCGGCTATCGAGCGGGCTGTTCCTGCGGTTTACCGACACGGGAGGATTCACTGTGCCACGAGGACCTTTCAGGCCTTGCGAATTGCCGTGAATCAGGAGTTGGATGCATTGGAGCCGGCGCTTCGGCAAGCCGCGAATCTGCTTAGGCCGGGTGGGCGTATGTGCGTTCTTTCGTTTCATTCTCTGGAAGACAGGATCGTGAAGCATACATTCCGTGCATTGTCTAAGGAGCCGGGGGCGACACTGTCGGTCTTGACGAAGAGACCGCAAGTACCTTCGGAAGAGGAGTGCCGCCGAAATCCGCGGGCACGCAGTGCAAAGTTGCGGGTGGCCGAGCGTCTAGGGGGGATCGCACCATGAGATTAGCGGCCGTGCTGATCGGGCTCTCGTTAGTGCTCGCATTTGTGTGGGAGCGCGTTGACGTGGTGCGTGTCGGGTATCAGGTCGAACGGCTGAAGGCGCAAAAAATATCACTCGAGCGTGAGCGAGACGAGTTGCAAGTGAAATTGTCGGCGCTCACGTCGCCCGAACGAATCGCCAAGGTGGCGACGGAAAAGTTGGGCATGATTCCTCCCGAGCGGGGGCAGATTGTTCTGGTCCATCGGGAATCTGAGGGACCGGCACGAACGGTTCCTGAAGGTGCGGAGCTGAAGCTTGCTAAAAACATGATCAAGTTGGGGGGGCGCGAGTAATGCGGTTTCCCTATCGAGGGCGTCGCATTGTCATGGGCTTCGTCCTCGCACTCGGTTTCAGCGCGGTGTTGGTGAGGTTGTTCAATCTTCACGTCCTTCAGGCCGCCGAGCTGACAGTGAAGGCTGACCGCCAGCATCAGAAGACTGTGGCGATCGAGGGAGCCAGGGGCACGATCTACGATCGACACGGCAAGGTGCTCGCCATCAATATGGAGGTGCCGTCGGTCTTCGGAGTTCCCACATCTTTAGACAATCCCGCCCGTGCGGCACGGTATCTCTCGCCGGTGTTGCAGGTACGGGCCGACGAGATTGAAAGGAAATTGAGGCAGGACCGCAGTTTCGTCTGGTTGGCGCGCAAGGTCGATCCGGAACAGGGGCGACGGCTCGATCACATGCCTCTGGAGGGCATCGGTATGGTGATGGAAGGACGGCGCTTCTATCCCAAGGGGCCGCTGCTGTCGCATGTGTTAGGGTTTGCCGGGATCGATGGGCAGGGACTGGAAGGCATCGAGCGTCGCTACGAAGCTTCTCTTCATGGAGAGAAGCAGGTCGTCGTATTGCAGCGTGACGCCCTCGGCAGAACGGTGTTCCCCAAAGGCCTCAGAGAGCAGACTCCGGCACCAGGGCATAGTCTGACTCTGACCATTGACGAAGTTATTCAGTATGTCGCGGAAAAAGAATTAGAGGACGCGGTCAATCGTGCCCATGCAAAAGCTGGGACGATCATCGTCATGGATCCGCAGACGGGAGCCATCTTGGCGATGGCGGTAAGCCCCCGCTTTGATCCGAATGCTGTCGGCGCCCTAACTCCAGACCGTTGGCGGAATCGCGCATTGACGGATGCCTACGAACCCGGATCGACAATGAAAGTGATTGTCGCGGCAGCGGCTCTGGAAGAAAAGATTATGACTCCAGGAAGCACGGTTTTCGGTGAAAACGGTCAGATGCGGGTCGCTAACACAGTGATCCATGACCATGAGCGTGCCGGCTGGATGACCTTTGCGCAGGTGATTCAGAAATCCAGCAACATTGGCGCTGCCAAAACTGGAATGGCACTGGGAGAGGAGAGGTTCTACCGGTACCTGCAAGCGTTCGGCTTTGGACAACGGACGGAAATCGATCTCCCGGGGGAGGTCGCCGGGCTGCTCAAGCATCCACGTGAATGGGGGCGGCGTTCCGTTGCATCGATTGCGATGGGACAAGAAATCGGGGTCACGCCGTTGCAAATGGTGGTGGCGGTGTCCGCCATCGCCAACGGCGGGGTCCTACTCAGGCCATACGTGGCGGTTGAGGTCCGCGATGCGAAGGGACAGCTCGTTGCAGAGACGTCGTCGCAGGTGCGCCGCAGGGTGATCTCGCCGGAAACCGCGCGGACGCTCACAGGAATTCTGGAAGGGGTCGTCACGCACGGTACCGGCACGCGTGCGGCTATTCATGGGTATCGCGTGGCGGGGAAGACCGGCACCGCGCAAAAGATTGATCCTAGAACGGGGACTTACTCGCCCACGCAATTCGTCGGCTCCTTCGTCGGGTTTGTGCCAGCGCATAATCCGCGGCTCGCGATGATTGTGGTCATTGACGAACCCCAGGGAGAAGCCTGGGGCGGGACGATTGCGGCGCCAGTCTTTCGGAAAGTCGGAGAGCAGGTCTTGCCGTATCTCGGCATCTCGTCCGAGGAGCCGGTCAGCCTCGCGCTGGCGGCCAAACTGTGACGCTCTCGGGATATTGTTGCGCTGTATGACGTTGGCCGAACTGATTGAGGCACCGGACGAGCAACTTTCCGTGATCGAGCGTTGCGGCGATCTTGGTGTCACGATTACCGATGTGACGGATGATTCGCGTCAGGTCGGGCCGGGAAGCCTGTTCGTAGCGGTCAAAGGGGAACGGGTTGATGGACATGACTACGTGCAGGCTGCGCTTAGAGCAGGAGCGAGCGCAGTGGTGATCCAGGATGCAGTATCGACCGGGCCCACTCCACTGGTCCGCGTGGCTGACTCGCGACGGGCGCTAGGAGTGTTGGGAAGTCTCTTTCATCACAGCCCGTCCTCGCGTCTCCGCATGGTGGGGGTGACCGGCACAAATGGGAAGACGACTACGACCTATGTGTGTAAGGCCTTGTTGGAGGCGGTCGGGAAACGAGTCGGGCTGATCGGAACCGTTGCTTACCAGATCGGGGCGCGCACGATCCCAGCTTCTCACACAACGCCGGGCGCGATCGATCTCCAACAGTTACTGTCTCAGATGGTGGGGGCCGGTCTCGATGCGGCGGTGATGGAAGTGTCCTCACACGCAATGGCGCTCGACCGCACGACCGGATGTGAATTCGACGTGGCCGTCTTCACCAATCTTACGCAGGATCATCTCGACTTCCACAAGGACATGGAAGACTATTTCCAAGCCAAATTGCGGCTGTTCACCGGGTTGACCGCGGCCGGCAAGAAGAAACAGAAGCGCGCCATCGTCAATCTGGACGATCCGCGAGGAGCCAAAGTCGTAGACGCCTGCTCCGTACCGGTGTGGACCTATGCGTTGCGCGGCCAGGCGGATCTGAAGGCAGAGCACGTGCAGTTGTCGCTGGCGGGGACGACCTTCACAGCCGTCACACCTGCAGGGCAGTGTGTGATAGAAAGCCGGCTGGTAGGAGAGCACAATGTCTATAACTTGCTGGCTGCAATGGGTGTCGCGTTGCATGAAGGGGTGCCCCTCGATCAGATCCGGGCCGGGATCACTCAAGTGCGGAATGTCCCCGGCCGCTTTGAGCGAGTGGAGGCGGGACAGGAATTCACCGTCATCGTAGACTATGCGCATACCGAGGACGCGCTTGTCCGACTCTTGACCGCTGCTCAGACTTTGAAGACAGGCCGGATCATTACTGTGTTCGGCTGCGGGGGGGACCGGGATCGGGGGAAGCGACCTAAAATGGGACGTGCCGCCGTGCAGTATAGTGATGTGGTCGTGCTGACATCGGACAATCCGCGGACGGAGGAGCCTCTGGCCATCCTTCGAGAGGTGGAAGTGGGGGTTCGTGAGGCTCTGGGACAGAAACCGTCCGTACAGTACCGCATGATTGCCGACCGGCGCCAGGCGATTGAGGCGGCGGTACGCGAAGCCAGGCCCGGCGACATGATTCTCATTGCGGGCAAAGGGCATGAAGATTATCAGATCATCGGCACGACGAAGCACCACTTCGACGATCGGGAAGTCGCGCAGGCGGCCATTCAGCAGATGAGAGGGCAGAGGTAGAGACGAAGCGTGGGCATAGTAGCGTTAAGCACGGGACACCTGATGGCGTTGTTCACCGTCGAAGAAATGCTGGAAGTGATCAGCGCCACGGTGTTGGCCGGGCGCACGCCGACCTGGCTGAAGAAGCGCATCAAGAGGGTCTGCACGGATTCACGGGTCGTTCGTCCTGGCGATCTTTTTGTTGCCTTGCAGGGTGACCGGTTTGACGGCCATGACTACGTGGCGGCGGCGCTCTCGCGCGGGGCGGTGGGCGCGCTCGTCCGCGACCGGTTTCAGCTCCCTCACGCCAAGCCCGCGGGGCCGCGCAGCTCACGCAAAAGCGCGGAGGCCTTTCTTCTCGGTGTCCAAGATACCTTGCTCGCCTATCAGCAATTGGCGTCGCACCATCGGAGTCGGTTCGACATTCCGGTGGTTGCTGTCACCGGCAGCAATGGGAAGACGACGACCAAAGAAATGGTGGCGTCCGTGTTGGAGCATCGCTGGACCGTGCTCAAGACCGAGGGGAACCTCAATAACAGGATCGGCGTGCCACAGACCCTCTTCAACTTGACCTCGCGCCATGAGGCTGCCGTCATCGAGATGGGCGTGGACAACTTGGGCCAAACGACGCGTCTCTGTGAGATTGCGCGGCCGACGATCGGCATTATCACGAACATCGGGCCGGATCATCTGGAGTTCTTCGGAAGCATGGAAGCGTCGGCGCAGGCCAAGGGAGAAATGCTCGATCTGATGCCCGCGGATGGAGTTGCGGTTCTGAACGCTGACGATCGCTACTTCGACTATCTCGCTGCTCGAGCACGTTGCCGTGTCGTGTCATTCGGGCTGTCGCCCAACGCCGATGTCTGCGCCGTCAACCTGCGTCGGGAGGATCGGCAAGGGGCCACATTCGGATTGGCACTGCCCGGAAGGGCCAAGCCTACAACGGTCCGTCTGAAGGTACATGGAAATCATAACATCACCAACGCACTTGCGGCGGCCGCGGTCGGCTCGGTGATGGGTCTGAGTGGTGTAGGGATTGCCGAGGGGTTGGCGCGCTTCCGGCCCGCGTCGATGCGTTCCCAAGTGACCGTATGGCGGGGGATTCGCCTCATCAACGATTGCTACAATGCCAATCCGGCATCGATGAAGGCCGCGATTCAGTTGCTCAAGCAACTCGGTGGATCCAACCGAACGATTGCCGTGTTGGGGGACATGCTGGAGCTCGGCCCCGAGGCGCAGAACATGCATAACGAGGTTGGAGCATACCTCGTTATGCAGGGCATCACGTACCTCGTCGCGGTGGGGGACTTAGGCCGGCACATCGGAGAAGGTGCGCGACGGGCAGGCATGGCTGCTGGTCAGATCATCGATGTGCCCGATGCGGCCGCGGCGGGCCAGGTGCTGAAGACACTGACACAAAAGGGCGATGTGATCCTGGTGAAGGGGTCGCGCGGCATGAGGATGGAGCAAGTCGTGGAGGCGCTGACGGGAACCAAGCGAGTTGCGAGCAAAGCCTCCTGACGGGAGCATGACGAACAACCGGGGCGGTCTGATCGGCTAGCTCCCTTACCTGCAAAAGCAAAGCGGACTCGGAATGCTCTATAACTGGCTGTACCCACTCCACACAGAATTCTCGTTCCTCAATGTCTTCCGCTATCTCAGTTTCCGCATCATCTATGCCGCGGTGACGGCGTTTCTCATCGCGTTCGTCCTCGCGCCGTGGCTGATCCGGAAACTGCAAGAAATCAAACTCGGTCAGCAGGTCCGTGATGATGGCCCCAAGCGGCATCTGGCCAAGAGCGGCACCCCAACCATGGGGGGGATCCTAATCTTGTTCGCCGTTCTGCTCTCGACGTTGCTCTGGGCCGATATCACCAACCGGTACGTTTGGCTGGTGATATCGGCGACGGTCGGCTTTGGCGCGATCGGCTTCGCCGATGACTACTTGAAGTTCGTCAAGGCGCAATCGAAGGGCCTCTCGGCGTCCAAAAAGTTTGTGGCACAAATCGCCGTGGCGCTCGCGATCAGCCTGTTTCTCTATCTGATGCCGCATTACAGCACCAAGCTCAGCGTTCCTTTCTTCAAGTATTTTACGCCGGACCTGGGCTGGTTTTATGTGATCTTTGCGGTGCTGGTGATCGTCGGGAGTTCCAACGCGGTGAACCTGACCGACGGGTTGGATGGGTTGGCTATCGGGCCGGTCATGATCGCTTCGCTGGCATATACGATCGTGGCCTATGTGACGGGCAATCGAATCATGGCCGAGTACCTTTTGATTCCGTACATCGAAGGGTCGGGCGAGATCGCCGTGTTCACGGGAGCCATCCTGGGATCGAGTCTCGGATTTCTCTGGTTCAATACGTACCCCGCATCGGTGTTTATGGGGGATGTGGGCTCGCTTCCGCTGGGCGCGGCCTTGGGCACCGTGGCGGTCATCAGCAAGAACGAATTATTGCTCCTGCTTGTGGGTGGCGTCTTTGTCATAGAAGCGGTCTCGGTGATCTTTCAGGTCCTGTCGTTCAAGTCGCGAGGGAAACGCATTTTCCTCATGGCTCCGATTCACCATCACTTCGAGATGAAAGGATGGGAAGAACCGAAAGTGGTCGTGCGTCTCTGGATTATCGCGATTCTCCTCGCGCTCTTGAGCTTGAGCACGTTGAAGCTACGGTGATGGCGTGGTGGGGTTGGCCGACGTGAATCTTGCGGGCGCATGTGTGACGGTCGTTGGGGCGGCGAGAAGCGGCGTGGCGGCGGCGCGTCTGCTTCGGGCAGCCGGCGCGCTGGTCACGGTGGCCGATCGGAAAACCAAAGACGAACTGGTAAGCGTGTTGTCCATCTTGGACGGGGAACGAATCCCGGCCGCCGTCGGTCCCGCATACGAGACGGCGTTAGAAAAGTCCGATCTTATCGTGATCAGCCCCGGCGTGCCGTATCGTCTTGAGGCGCTCGAACGGGCGCGGCGCCGCGGGGTGACGGTGATCGGTGAATTGGAGCTGGCATCGCGGTTTCTCAAGGCGCCGATCCTGGCGGTCACGGGCACGAACGGCAAGAGCACGACGGTCACCTTGATCGGACGGTTTCTCCATGAAAGCGGCAAATACGCGTTTGTGGGAGGCAACCTCGGAACCGCGCTGAGCGAAGCGGCGCTGACGGTCTATCGAGCCGGGCAGGGAGGAGGCGGCGAGGGTGGACCCTACGATGCGCTGGTGGTGGAAGTGTCCAGTTTCCAATTGGAGACGATCGCGCAGTTCCGTCCCTGGATCGCGGCGGTGTTGAATATCACGGTGGACCACATGGATCGCTACGACAGTGTCGAGGAGTACGTGGCCGCGAAAGCCAGGATGTTCGAGAACCAGGCGGCAGGCGATTACTCGCTCGTCAATCTGGACGACGAGCGGGTCTCTGCACTGGCGGCGAAGAGTCGTGCCACAGTACTGGGATTCAGCCGCCTGAGGGCGGTCGGCGGCGAGGTGGCCGGCGGAACCTGGTTGGAAGGGGATCGCCTTGTGACGACGGTCACCGGTCGGCAACAAGAGATTTGTCGGAGAAGCGAGTTGCGGCTGCTCGGCATGCACAATGTGGAGAACGCCATGGCTGCGGCGACCTTTGCGCTGCTCAGCGGATGCCCGCTGGACGCGATCCGGCGCGTGCTGGCGACCTTCCCGGGGATCGAGCATGCCTTGGAAGTGGTGCGCGATCGGAACGGGGTGCGATTCGTCAACGATTCCAAAGGGACCAATGTCGATGCCACGCTGAAGGCGCTGGAGAGCATCGACCAGCCGATCTGGCTGATCGCCGGCGGCTACGACAAGGGCGCCGACTTCGCTCGGCTCGTCCCGTCCATTCGGCAGCGGGTCAAGCGCGTGGTCTTGATCGGTGCGGCGGCTCCGCGGATTCACGCGGTGCTGAGAGAATTCGATCGGATCGCCCATGCGGGTACGTTGCGAGATGCAGTCGAGTTGGCTGCGCGGGAGGCGGCGCCCGGAGATGTCGTTCTGCTCTCGCCCGCCTGTGCGAGCTTCGATATGTTCGTGGACTATCAGGATCGGGGCCGGCAGTTTAAGCAGCTCGTGAACGAGCTGCCGGATTCATGAGTCATGACAGCGCTCAGCGATGAGCCGTCAGCGTGAGAATGGAACGATGCGGCTGTCTCGGGTTGCGCTGAAGGCCGAACGCTGATGGCTGACGGCTTTCCTGAAACGAGGCGTATGGATGTCGCAGAAGACTGCGGGCACATTGGCGCTGCCCTGGCCGACATCGGGCCAGCGGTCGCACAAGCGGGTGGCGATGGATCACACCTTGCTGGTCATCACGATGGTCCTTGCTCTGGTGGGACTGGTGATGGTATTCAGCGCCAGCGCCGTCGTGGCCGGCAATCGGTTTCACGATCCGGGTTATTTCCTCAAGCGACAATTAGCCTGGCTCGCCTTCGGCTTTCTGCTGCTTCACCTCATGTCGCGCGTCGACTACACATATTGGCGCACCATCGCCATTCCCATTCTAGGATTGACCTTCGTGTTGCTGGTCATGGTTCTGATCCCCTCCCTGGGCGTCGCGGCGAAAGGAGCGCGCCGGTGGTTGCGGATGGGCCCGATTTCCGTTCAACCAGCAGAGATGGTCAAGCTTGTCGCCGTGATCTATCTGGCCGCCTACCTCACCAAAAAGGGGGACAAGATTGCGGACTTCCCGACCGGTTTTGTGCCTCCACTGGTCGTGGTGGGGCTCTTGAGCGGGTTGGTGCTGCTCGAACCGGACCTCGGCACAGTGGTCGTGATGGGCGTCGTCATGGTTGGGATGTTGTTCCTGGGGGGCGCACGGCTTTCGCATCTTTTCGGGCTGGCGCTCTGTGCCGTGCCGGTCGTGCTGGCGTTGGTGTTGGGATCGAGCTACCGCCGCCAACGGCTCCTCACCTTTCTTGCGCCGTGGAAGGACGCAGCCGACGCCGGTTTTCAGGTCACGCAGTCCTTTCTGGCATTCGGCAGCGGCGGCGCGTTCGGAGTCGGGTTGGGCGAGGGCAAGCAGAAACTGTTCTTTCTGCCGGAGGCGCATACCGATTTTGTCTTGGCCCTTGTCGGCGAAGAGCTAGGACTGGTCGGCACCGCCGGCATCATCCTGTTATTTGCCGTTTTCGTGGTGAAAGGATTTCGGATCGCCGCTCGGGCTCGCACGCCGTTCGGCCGACATCTCGCGACCGGCATCACGCTGCTGATCGGTCTGCAAGCGCTGATCAATGCGGGCGTGGTGACGGGCTTGCTGCCGACCAAAGGACTGACACTGCCGTTCGTGAGTTATGGCGGCTCCTCGCTCGTGGTGAGCATGGCGGCAGTGGGGATGCTGCTCAGCATTTCGCGGGATCGACAGGCGGGACGGGCCGGTAGCGGACGGGGCGGAGATGCCGGGTCAGGCGGCTGATGAACATCGTGATTGCAGCAGGGGGAACGGGGGGGCACCTCTATCCCGCTATTGCGCTGGCGCGGGAGTTTCTCAAGCGGGACCCGTCGACGCGGGTGGTGTTTCTCGGCACGGCGCGCGGGATCGAGTCCAAAGTGCTCGCTCACGAGGGGTTCGAGTTGAAGTTGATTGGCGCCAAGCCGGTGATGGGACGTGGAATCCGAGAAGCGATCACGGCGTTGATCGGCTTGCCGGTTGTGATCGTCCAGGCGATTCGCCTCCTCAGGTCGAAGCGGGCGGACCTCGTGATCGGTGTCGGGGGGTACACCAGTCCGGCGGTGGTGTTGGCCGCCTTTCTGCTGCGCATTTCACGCGTCATCGTCGAGCCGAATGCCTGCCCAGGCATGGCGAACATAGCGGTCGGCCCGTTCGCGCAGCGCGTCTTCGTCGCCTTCGATTCTGCAGCGGGTGCGTTCCGTTGGTCCGAAACCCGCGTGGTGGGCACCCCGGTGCGCCAAGCGTTTCTGGAGCCGGAGAGCAAGGCGGCCGGTTCGCCGACCGAGCGAGGTGGAAAACGACTTCTCGTGTTCGGCGGCAGTCAGGGTGCGAAGGCGATCAATACGGCCATGATTGAAGCGTTACCGGAGCTGCGCGACCTGAGAGATATGCTGCTGGTGACACACCAGACAGGCGAGGCGGACCATGTGCGGGTCAAGGCCGCCTACGATGCGGCGGGGTTCCGCGCTGATGTGGTGCCATTCATTTACGACATGCCGCGGGTCTTGCGCGCCGCCGACGTGATCCTGTCGCGATCCGGTGCGATGACGGTCGCGGAAGTCACGGCCAGTGGAAAGCCGGCGATCCTTATCCCATTGCCGCAGGCCATCTACAACCACCAGGCGAAGAATGCGGAAGTCATGGAGGCGGCGGGTGCCGCGGTGGTGATTCCGCAGTCCGATTTGACCGGTCCCGGGCTTGCACAGGTGATCCGATCCATTCTAGGGGATGCGGAGCGGTTGCGGGCGATGAGTCAACGAAGCATGGCGATGCGACGGATCGATTCAGCCGAGGTCATCGTGCGCGAATGTTATGCGCTTACGGGAGGGCGGAATGGGACCAACGGCGCTGCTGGAAGGGCGAGAGCGTAATGGCATTGACCAGGCTCCTCAACGTGGCGATGGGATCAAGTCGGGTAATGGGCTGAGGCGCACCTCGATGTTTCGCAAGACGCAGCATATCCATCTGGTCGGCATCGGCGGAGCGGGCATGAGCGGTATTGCCGAGGTGTTGCTCACGCTCGGCTACAAAGTCAGCGGGTCCGATCTTCATCAGTCCGATACGACGAAGCGGCTGGAGGAACTCGGAGGGAGGATTTTCATCGGCCATCAGGAATCCAATGTGGGCGAGGCGCAAGTCGTGGTGATCTCGTCGGCCGTGTCGCCGGCGAATCCCGAAGTGGTGACGGCGAAGGCCAAGCAGATCCCGGTGATCCCGCGCGCCGAGATGCTGGCCGAGTTGATGCGGTTGAAGTACGGCGTCGCGATCGCCGGAGCTCATGGGAAGACCACGACCACATCCATGGTGGCCAGCGTCCTCGCGCAAGGCGGGCTGGATCCGACGATGGTGATCGGCGGGAAGGTGAACGCACTGGGGAGCCACGCGCGGCTCGGCCGCGGCGATCTCCTGGTAGCCGAAGCGGACGAGAGCGACGGCTCCTTCTTGCGGTTGGCGCCGACCATCGTGGCCGTCACCAACATCGACCGGGAGCACCTCGAACATTACGGCACTATGGAGTGCCTGAACGAGAGCTTTCTGGAGTTCATCAACAAGGTGCCTTTCTACGGATTAGCCGTGCTCTGCGCGGACGACGAACGGCTCCGCAACCTGCTCCCGCGAATCGTCAAGCGATACCAAACCTATGGATTGCGGGAGCGAGACGGTGCGGCGCCGGATTTTCGCGCCGCCGAAATCGGTCTGAAGGAATGGGGATCGGAGTTTCGCGCCTATTTCCGCGGCAAGAATCTCGGCCCTTTCCGCTTGGCGATCCCCGGCGTCCACAACGTGTCCAACGCCCTCGTGGCGATCGCAATCGGGATGGAACTCGATGTGCCGCTCGACCTGATCCGGAAGGGGCTCGCATCGTTCACGGGAGTCGAGCGACGCTTCCAACTTCGGGGAGAAAAGGGCGGAGTCATGGTGGTGGATGATTACGGCCATCACCCGACGGAGATTCGGGCCACGCTCGCTGCGGCCAAGCAGGGATGGGATCGCCGGCTGGTCGTCCTGTTCCAGCCTCATCGCTACACCCGATCGCGGGATTTGATCGCGGAGTTTACCCATGCGTTTGATCAGGCCGATCTGTTGTACATGACGGAGATTTATGCGGCCGGCGAAGCGCCGATTCCGGGCGTGTCGGGGGCGAAACTGGCTGAATCGGTGCGGGCTACCGGGCATCAGGGAGTGACGTTCGTGGAGCGGAAGGAAACACTGCCCGATTGCGTGTTGCCGGCGCTCAAGCCGGGCGACCTCGTGATCACCTTGGGAGCGGGGGATATCTGGAAAGCGGGGGTGGGGCTGTTGGAGCGGCTTCCCGCCTCGGCATCGCCGTCGTCATGAGCAAGAAGGTCCTGCGCCGTCGATCGGTGGCGCAAAGCCGGAAGCCGATCGCAGCCAAGGATCTACGGGAGGTTGTCGCCGGCCTGCGAGGGAAGGTGACCTTCAATGCGCCGCTTCGGGACCACACATCTTTTCGGATTGGGGGGCCGGCGGACGTACTTGCGGAGCCGGCCGATGTGGAGGATGTGTGTCGGCTGGTCCGACAGGCCTATGCAGCCGGGGTCCGGGTTTTTGTGCTCGGCGGCACCAACCTTCTTGTTAGAGACCGTGGTATCCGTGGAGTGGTCGTGAGTCTGGCCAAGCTCAGGGCGATAAAGGAAGAACCCGGACATGTTCTGTATGCGGAGGGAGGCGTCGGGATGCCCACGTTGATCGGCCATGCGATCCGACGGTCCCTTTCCGGCCTCGAGTGGGCGGCTGGTATTCCGGGGACGGTGGCCGGGTGCGTGGTGATGAATGCGGGAACCAGGCTGGGCGAGATGAGCAGTGCCGTCAAAGCTGTTCGAATCGTGACCACTACCGGACGTGTCGTAGAGCGTCCCGCATCAGCCATCGCCTTTGCCTATCGGCGCGCGCGTCTGCCGCGCGGCGTCGTGGTGGGAGTGTGGTTGCAACTGAAGCCAGGCGTGCGGGAAGCGATTAAAGGAGTGGTGAAGGACTATCTCAAGTATCGGAAGGACACGCAACCGCTCACCATGCCGAGCGCCGGCTGTGTCTTCAAGAATCCGCCGAAGGATTCTGCCGGACGGCTGATCGAGAAGGCCGGACTCAAGGGGGCGTGCGTAGGAGATGCGCAGGTGTCGGAAAAGCACGCCAACTTCATCGTGAATCGCGGGGAGGCTCGTGCGGCGGATGTGGTGGCGTTGATCAGGAAAGTCAGACGTGAAGTGGAGCGACGCACCGGGGCCACGCTCGAGCTGGAATTGAAAATTGTCGGGCAAGCGTGAAAGAGGGTGATGAGTGAAGCGTGATGAGTGAAGGGTGGCAAGCGATAAGACGGATGGTTCCAACTCGTCACTCATCACCCATCACCCATCACGGGGAAAGACGATGCCACTAACGAGAGCGCGCGTCGGGGTCTTGATGGGTGGTGAGTCGGCCGAACGGGACATCTCCCTGAAGACCGGCCGGGCGGTTCATCAGGCCTTGCTACGTCGCGGCTACAACGCGGTGGCCATCGATGTCGGCCCTTCGCTCACTCGGGAGCTGGCGGATCAAAAGATAGAAATCGCCTTTCTCGCGTTGCACGGTCCGGGCGGAGAGGATGGCTCCATCCAGGGGTTCCTCGAGTCGATTAAGATGCCGTATACGGGTTCCGGGATCCTGGCGAGCGCGGTGGCCATGCATAAGGTGACGGCCAAGTCGCTGCTTAGGGCGGAGGGGATTCCGGTGCCGGCCGGCACGGTCGTCCATCGGGGAGAGAGTTCGACGGCCAACCGAGTCCTTCGGTCCGCCAAGTTGAAGCTGCCGGTCGTCGTGAAGCCGGCGACGCAAGGTTCATCGATCGGCGTCACCATCGTGCGAGAACCATCACGGTGGAAGGAGGCATTGCAACTGGCCCACCGGTACGAGCGTGAGGCGGTGGTCGAAGCCTATGTGCCGGGTCACGAGGTGACGGTGTCCATTCTGGGCGGATCGGACGGGAGGTTGCTTGCGTTGCCTGCCGTGGAGATCGTCGCGCCGGGCGGCTTCTACAATTTCAGTGCGAAGTATGAAAAGGGCAAGACACAGTACTTGTGTCCGGCGCCGCTGTCCGCAACGATCGCGCGCCGGATTCGGGATCTGGCGATCACGGCCTATCGTGTAGTGGGGTGCGACGGGGCGGTTCGAGTGGATTTCCGGATCACGCCGCGATGGCGTCCCTATGTGTTGGAGATCAATACGGTTCCTGGCATGACGGAAACCAGCCTCCTGCCGATGGCGGCGGCGAAGGCCGGCATCGATTACGAGTCACTGACGGAACGGATTCTCGAATCCGCCCTCCGCAGAGCGAACCGGATGTAACCGGATGTTGGGAGAGAATTAGGAGCAGCGAATGAAGCCATCGCGAGAGCGGCGTAAGGAAATGCCGAAGGGACCGAAGCCGAACCAACGCAAGCAGTCGAACTGGGCTCGGGTTGCGCCTCACCGACATAGCCGCTCCGACCGATGGTGGAGTCGTCTCAGGAAAGGCATGCGAGTTACGGCGTGGCTCGCACTGTTCGGCGTAGGAACGGCGGGTGTGTTGATGGCGGCGCGGGAGGCCGGGCCGCTCGTTAAAAGCTGGTTCGAGGTGCGCGAGGTGATCGTGCAGGGGCTGCAGCATGTAACACGCCAGGAGATCATTGATCAATTAGCCCTGTCGCGCGAGGCGACGTTGTTCTCTGTCGTGCCGGATCAGTTAGGGCAGCAAGTGGCTCGTC
>JBBIQV010000019.1:0-39700 GCA_037442105.1 Nitrospiraceae bacterium
GCCAGATTGTCAATCTGGAGGTCGCGGGTTCAAATCCCGTCGGCCCCGCCATTTCTCCCTGCGTTTGCTACAATCCATAACGACTCAGTTTATGATCCGGAGGGGAGGAGTTTCGTTCAACGAATGATGTTTCAGTCCGGTGTGTTTGGACTCATAGGTTCGCTCGGAATCGTCTCCAAGATTGTTCTGCTTCTGCTCTTTTTGTTTTCCGTTCTGTCATGGGCGGTCATTCTCTACAAGTGGCGGGTATTTCGCACGGCTGACCAGGCGGATCAGCGGTTCTTAGTCGCATTTACCAGGAGTAAAGATCTCGATGATCTGGTCCGCCAGGCGAGGAGGAGTGCCGGCGGGCCGACCGCCAAGGTTTTTCATAATGTCATGGACCGCTTCACTGTGGCTCAGCCGGAAGCGGCAGCCGGACAGTCGGGAACCGTTTCCGTTCGGGAAGGCGAGGCGGTGGGCACCCTTGACCGCCAGTATGTAGAGCGGACGGTTGCGCACACGGTCCAGCACCAAATTTCCCAATTGGAAGCCTACCTCCCGGTGCTGGCGACGACCGGCAACATTACGCCGTTTGTCGGATTGCTGGGGACTGTGATGGGCATTATCGATTCATTCCGCGAGATCGGAATGCAGGGAACCGCCAGCATCGCCGCCGTCGCTCCCGGAGTTTCTGAGGCTCTAGTCGCGACCGCAGCGGGATTGTTTACGGCGATCCCGGCCGTCATTGCGTACAATTATTATTTGACGCGGATTCGGCGCACCGCCTTTCGGCTCGATACCTTCAGCGTAGAGCTGTTGAATGCACTTCACCAGCGGATGAAGCATGGAACGGTGGGGGGCAGAGGATGACCTTCGAATCGCGACACCGGCGTTTTCTGGCGGAGATCAATGTGATCCCACTGGTAGATGTCGTGCTCGTTCTTCTCGTGATTTTCATGGTCACGGCTCCGATGTTGTATCGCGGGATGGATATCAAGTTGCCTACGTCGGCGACCAACACCATTAAACCGGAGATGCGCGCGGTGCTCACGATCGAGAAGGATCAGCGACTCTATCTGGATAAAGATCCTGTCAGCGTGGCTCAGCTTGAGCAGAAGCTCAAGGTCCTGAAGCAACAGAACAACGAGGTTTCCGTCTATTTACGAGCGGACCGGGATGTGCCCTACGGCGTGGTCGTTCAGGTGATGGATGGAGTGAAACGGGCCGGGATCGAAAAGCTGGGGATGGTGACCGATCCGGTGGCGCCGGAACGAGTGGGGAGTTCGGGGTCTGTCACGGTGGCGCCACGCAAGGGGTAGCCTTGCCGGCCTTGTCCGTGAGATCGAGGTCGTCGCGGAAGTCTCGCGGAAGTCTGTTGAACGCCTCTCTCCCGATCGAGCTCGGCAAGATGATTCGCTATGGCAACGCAAACCTATCCGACGCAAACAAGGATTTTCTTCATCGACAGTCGATTGGACCTGGCAAGCCGCCGTCTGGGATGGACTGTCGCCGTCTCACTGCTCCTGCATCTCTGTGTCTTGGCCTTCGTCGCTGGCGTCCGGTTCACGCATACGGGCGAACGGCCGCTGACAGCGGTCCAGGTGACGTTGGTGAGTTTGCCGGTGTTACCCAAGCCGGCTACCGAATCCGCTTCCAGGCCGACGCCGGCGCCTGTGGCGGCTCATCCCGCCCCTGTACCTACGCCGGTTCCAGTGCCTGCCGCGCCTGCCTCCCGCAGCGAGGCCCAGGGAGTCAAACGCGCCTCTGGTGATGTGATGCGGGATGTGCTCCGCGGGATCGAATTGCCTCCTGATGCGCCACAATTCGGAGATATCAGCCCCTCGAAGCCGATTGCCGAACCGCAACGGCAAGTGACGACGAAAACGGAGCGGTCCGCCGAAAAGCTTCAGAGGGATCTCGATTCGTTGCTCGGGAAATTGAAAGTGCCGGAGCTTCGGATGACCACCGATGCTCCAGTGGAACAAGCGAAGCCGGCTAAGCCGGTAGCAACGGCGCCGGACCGGTCTTCCTTCTCTGAAGAGGTCGATCGCGAGCTTGAAAAGGAGCTGAAGAAGTTGCAATCTCCGCCTCCTGTTCGCAAAATTCCGGAGCTGGTCAAAGAGACCAAGCCGCAAGCTCAGGAGGTCCCTTCTCGGCCGGTGCCGCCGGTGACGGCGAAAGTGCCGAATGCGAAAATTCCGGACACCATGCTGAAAGCGCCTGGGTCATCGTCAGGGTCGAACCAGTACCTTGCCAGAGTTCAGGCCATCATCAGCAGCAAGTGGACCGCGCCGCCGGTGGATGTGTCGGGGCAGAGGCTGACTGTGGTGATCAGATTCCGCCTCGATCGGTCGGGAAAAGTAAGCGGGGTGACGGTTGAACGATCATCGGGAAACGATTATTACGACCTAGCGGGGCAGCGGGCGGTCCTGTATGCCAACCCCCTTCCGGTCTTTCCGCCGGAGATGGCGGACTCGTCTTTGGACGCGCATTTCACCTTCTCGGTCGGGGAGCAACAGGCGGGATAAGAATGATGACCACCGCGCGTTTTCTCATATGCAGCCTTTTCATCGGCGCTGTCGGAGTTGGTATTTTGGAGTCCAATGCTGCCGATGTGTTTCTTGAGGCAACAAGGCCTGATTTCCAGA
Source organism: Nitrospiraceae bacterium (assembly GCA_037442105.1). GTDB lineage: Bacteria > Nitrospirota > Nitrospiria > Nitrospirales > Nitrospiraceae > JBBIQV01. The sequence continues at coordinate 2,631 of JBBIQV010000019.1, forward strand.
AGATCCCGATCGGGGTTTTCGGATTTCAAAATGGTACCGGACCGGCGTGGCTTGGCGGGCGCATTGAAGAGGTGTTCAAGGCTGATCTGCGGCGGTCTCTTGTTTTCTCGCTCGTCGATCTGCCTGCCCTCGGCATCAAAGTGCGGGATGTCGGGGGCGAGGACAAAACGCTGTTCAAGCAAGCGACCGACAACGGCGTGTCCGTTTTGGTGTGGGGAAAAACCAGCACGAAAGAATCCGACAAAGATACCGACGTCATGATGGATGGGTACGTCTACGACGGCGGAAGCGACGAGGTGGTGGGAGGGAAGCGGTATGTCGGTTCCCCTTCCGTCGTGCGGCTCATGGCTCACCGCTTTGCCGACGAACTGGTGTTCCGGTACACAGGTGAGCCGGGTATTGCCAGGACCAGGATCGCGTTCGTCTCGGAACAGGGAGGCGCCCGTGAGTTGTTCGTGATGGACTACGATGGTTACGAGCCCCGACAGATTACCGCCGACGGCTTCCTGAATCTGATGCCGCGGTGGTCGCCGGACCGTCGTTTTCTGGTGTTCACCGCGTATCGCAACCGGAACACGCAAGATATCGACATGATCGAACTCGCGACCGGCAAGCGATGGACTCTGGTTTCATTGAATGGCCTCAACATTACGCCGGCGCTCTCCCCCGATGGAAACTACCTGGCATTTGCCACGAGTCAAGACGGCAACTCGGAGATCTATAAACTGGATACCCGCAGCAAAAGCTTGCAACGACTGACCATCAATCCGGCCGGTGACCTCTCCCCGTCTTGGTCGCCGTCCGGTCGAGAGATCGTCTTTACGTCCGATCGTGGCGGAGGGCCTCAGGTGTTTTTGATGAGCGCCGATGGGTCCAATGTCCGGCGGTTGACCTATGAAGGAGACTATAATGCGGCGCCGGCGTGGTCGCCACGAGGAAACTGGATTGCGTATGTCTGCCGCACGCCAGCGAAACAGTACAAGCTGTGTTTGATCACACCGGACGGGCAAAAGCGAGTCCAGCTCACAAGCGGGACGGGTATCGATGATTCCCCTTCCTGGTCGCCCGACGGACGCCATCTGGTTTTCAGCTCCACAACGGAGGGGCAAAGCCATATTTATATGATCAATGCGGATGGGAAGGACCAGGAGCGATTGACCTTTATCGGGGTGCACAATAGTTCCCCCTCCTGGTCTCCGGCCTTCTAGCCCGCATTATTCGCCCCTCGACGGCCTAACGGAAGTGTTCATAAATGATCTGGGCTGGTATATACTGGGTCAATTTTTGAGAACGGACAAGACCTGTTATCTTCAACAAAGGAGTAGACGCATGCGTGAGCAAGTCTTTACATCCTGTGCGGCTATGATCGTAGCTGTGACATTAATCGGCGCGCCGGGTTGCTCGAAAAAGTCGGTACAGTCCGGAGGGGATGCACAGTTCTCCGGACAGGGAACGGCGAAATCCAGCCGGCCTGCGATGGCTGAATCGAGCGGAACTGGAGGCGGGGGATCAGTGGGAGATCGCGGAGGATCGATGGAGTCTGGAGGTAGCGGCACTAGCTCTGTAGGTCCTGGCGGTGTGGGTTCGGACTTTCCTTCGCCGGCATTGGCCGGTCGAGGCCAGGAAGAGGGTGGTGGGGCCGGTGGCTTGAAAGGGCTGGATGCGGTCAAAGAGGGCAAGGGTCCCTCCGAAGAACGAATCGGTGGCGGTGGAGCCATAGTCGCCAAAGCGGACACGGGTGCCAGCGCGGCTCGTCAGATGGAAGGTGTCCGGCGTGAACAAGCCGCTGCGGTAGCAGCGGGAATGCGAGACGTGTTTTTCGCGTACGATAGTTGGACGATTAGCGGAGACGGCCGCCAAGCCTTGGCGTATGACGCGGAATGGATCAAGGCCAACCAGGCCGCACAGGTGAAGATCGAAGGACACTGTGACGAACGGGGCACGTTGGCCTACAATTTGGTGTTGGGTGAGAAGCGGGCCAAAGCGGTGCGGAACTATCTTGTCGAGCTGGGAGTCGGCGCCAACCGGATGGCGGTTGTGTCCTATGGGAAGGAACGGCCATTTTGCAAGGAGCACGCAGAGTCCTGCTACCAGCAGAATCGCCGAGGCCATCTGGTGCTGCGGACCAAGTAGTTCATCGAGGCGTGGGGCGTCTATATATGAAGGACCACTTCCGGGGACAGCTTGGTTGGCTAGCGGTGTCAGTTGCGATCACAGCCTTGTCCGGGTGTGTGGCGCAGCAGGCCGACTTGAAACAAGCGGAGCGAGATCTGCAGAAGAAAATCAAACAGTCAAACGAAGAACTTGCTCAGACCAGGGCACGGCAAAGCCAGGAGATTTCGTCGATTCGGGAGCAGGAATTGCCGGCACTGAAGGGTGATCTTGAGAAGGCTTTGCACCAAGGAAAGGTTCTGGAAAACAGACTGGATGATTTGCAGGCCAAACTCGAATCCCGCATCGAAAAGCGCAGCGCCGATCAAGATCGCCGAGCCGCTGAACAGGACAAGCGGCTGAGCGACATTGCCAAGCAGTTGCTCGATCAAGATAGGCAGATAGCGGCTGACCGAGATCGGACGAAGGTCGAAAACGAGCAACTATGGGCCGAGATCGCAAGGAATCTGGATCAGATGCGCGCCCACTTGGATTCCGTGCAGAGAACCATCGTTGAGGCTGTGAAAAAGACGACGGACGAGTCCTCGAAGAAGATCGATGTTCGCCTGGAGGTGCAACAGAAAGATATTCACGCCCTGGAAGCGAAGTCGGCGGCTCTGAGTCAGCAGGCAGAGGCGCAGAATCGATCGCATAAAGACCAACTCGATAAAGTTAACCATGCGCTGACGAACTTCAAAGAAGCGCTGACAGGGTTAGGAGAAAAATTGGTCCGCCAAGAGGAGGCAACCTCGCAGTTGTCGATGTCGCTCTCTCAGCAGAGCGCGGCCCTCTCGAAGCGCGCGGATGCATTGTCGGCCAAGGTGGAGGCTGATATGAAAGCCTCGACCACTCACATTAACGAGGTGAACAAGGCGTTGATGGGGCATCTGGGCGAGGTGAACAAAAGCGTTGCCTCTGTAGTCAAGGCCCTGGAGACCATGGGGGGCAAGTTCATGACGCGGATCGACGAGCAGGACCGGCGGCTGGACGATCTCTCCAAGGACCTCTCTCAGAAATTCACAACGCGGATGGATGAGCAGGATCGGCGGTTGGAGGACCTCTCCAAAGGTATGTCTCAACTGCGCGGCGCCGGCAAGCCAGGACAACGCCAACAGAGTCAGAAACCAGCTCACCGTTCCGTCCAGGTTCCAGTGCCGACGCCGGCGGAGGTTTCAACGCCGTCGGAGCCTGAATCAGCGCCGGCCTCGGAAGCCGCGGTGGCGCAAGCCTCTGCCGAGCCGCCGGCAATACCAACACCGGCGCCCGCGGTTGAGATGGAACATCCAGACAAGGACGCATACGAGCGCGTGCTCACTCTGTTCAAAAATGGCGACTTGGAGGGGGCGCGGCAGGGCTTTGCATCGTTTCTGGCGGACTATCCTCATTCGGAGCTGGCTCCGAATGCGCGCTATTGGCTCGGAGAGTCCTATTATGGCAAGAAAGATTTCAAGCGCGCGATCGATGCATATGACCGGGTTGAGACCGATTACCCGCAGAGCGAGAAGGTCCCGGCAGCCTTGCTGAAGAAGGGTTATGCCTATCTGGCACTGAAGGATCGCAAGCGAGCGTCCTCGGCGTTCAAGCAGGTGGTGACGTTATATCCCAGGAGTCCAGAGGCCGGGAAAGCGTCGGACAAACTGTCGCAGTTGAAGGAGTCGCACTAGTGACCATACACCGTCCACCACGCATTGCGTCCTTGTTCCTGGTTGGATCACTCTTGCTCGTCTGGATCACCGGTTGCGCCAAACATGCCGACTTTATTGAACTGCGGGACCAGCTTGCTACCATCGCCAAGACACAGGAACAAGAACAGAAACGCGCCGAGGCGATGCAGCGGCGAATCGAGTCGCTGGAAAAGGCCAAGGATTCGGATGTCGCCAAGCAGCGGCTCGACGATGCTCTGGCCCGGCTTCAGAAGTTGGAAAAACTGGAAGGTCGGTTGGCCAAGGTGGAAGAAGTCCCCCCTCCCACTTCAGCTACGAAAGCCGACAGCCCTGCGGAAACGTTGCGCCAGGCAAAGACCACCAAACCGACCGGTCCAACGGATCTTTCGCCGGTAATCCCCGGTCTGCCGTCCATCACTCCGACGTCGGCCTTTAATCTCGCATACAATGACTATCTCAACGGCAAATACGAACTCGCCGTAACGGGGTTTCATCGCTTTCTCAAAGATTTCCCCTCCACATCCCTTACGCCAAACGCTCATTATTGGCTCGGGGAGTCCTACTACAACATGAAGGATTATGTACGGGCGATGCAGTCCTTTGAACACGTGGTGAGCGAGTATCCGGGGAACGAAAAAGTACCGGCTTCCCTGTTCAAACTAGGACTCTCCGCAGCGGAGACCGGCGACCTCGCCAAGTCCCGCAAATATCTGAAGCGCGTGATCGAGGAGTTCTCGACGTCCGACGAAGCGAAGCTCGCCAAGGCTAAGTTGGCCGAAATTCGATGACGCCAGGCCGTCCGCGACCTCTCTCCTGCCAACGGCCCGTCTGCCTGTCTCCGGGGGCATGATGCGATGATTTCCACAAGCAGCCATGGACGAATCCTCGTGTTGCCCGGCGACGTGGTCAGCCGCATCGCGGCCGGCGAGGTGATTGAGCGGCCTGCGGCCGTCGTCAAGGAGTTGATCGAGAACAGTCTCGATGCCGGCAGCACCGGCATCACGATCGAGGTCAAGGAGGGAGGGCTCCGGCTGATTCGCGTCACCGATAACGGTGCAGGTATGAATCGCCGGGACGCGCCGTTGGCGTTCGAGCGGCACGCCACGAGCAAGTTGCGGTCGGATCAGGACCTGGCGGCCATCCGCACGATGGGCTTCCGCGGGGAAGCGTTGCCCAGCATCGCCTCCGTGTCCAAGGTCCGGGTGACCACCGCGACGCGGGAGGACGCCGTCGGTACCCGGCTGGTCGTGACGGCCGGAACCGTGACGAAAATCGACGATGTGGCGACCGTTCCAGGAACGAGCGTCGAAGTAGAGGATCTATTTTTCAACACGCCGGCGCGGAAGAAGTTCCTGAAGTCGACGGCCACCGAGTTCTCCCACATCAGCCATGTCGTCCAGCAGATCTGCCTGGCTTGGCCGGCGGTGCAGTTTCGCCTGGTCCACAACGGGCAGGAGGTCCTCAATTGCCCGGCTGCCGCGTCGGATCGCGATCGTATTCTCCAGATCTATCATGCCGGCTTCCTCGATCGTTCGATTGAAGTGCGGGGCGAGCGCGCCGGTATTCGCCTGAGCGGTTTCACCGTCAATGCGGTTCATGCGCGCGCGTCGAAGAGCCCGCAGGATCTTTTCGTCAACCGGCGACCGGTCCGGAACGCGACGGTATGGCACGGCGTGGCGGATGGCTATGGCTCCTTCCTGGCCAAAGGCGTCCATCCGGTCTTTGTCCTGTTCCTGGACGTTGAGTCGAGCCGCGTCGATGTGAATGTCCACCCGGCCAAACGTGAGGTCCGGTTCGTGGACGCCGATGTGGTTCATCAAGTAGTCCGGCAGGCCGTCCGTGAGGCTTTAGGGGAGGGACAGCGAACGCCTCAAGCGGGAGAGGGTGCGTCCCGGGCGGGCAGTCCCCCGCCATCAACTGATTGTCGTGCATCGACCGCTGTTGTGCCGGATCAAAGTTCAGAAACTGCTCCTCATCGGTTTGTGCGTGATGCGGCAGAGCAGCAAGTTTCCTTTATCCAAGAAGCGTCACCGGCCTATCTTCCCGCCGGCAGCCACGAGGTAATTCCGTTGGGGCAGATGAGCCGCACTTTCTTGGTGGCCCAGGTCGGTTCGGAGCTGCAAGTCATCGATCAACACACCGCGCATGAACGTGTCCTGTTCGAGCGGTTGTGGCGACGATGGCAGAGTCACGACGTCCAGGTGCAGCCGTTGTTGCTGCCGGATCCGATCGAGCTGCCGTTACAGAAGGCGATTTTGTTGCAGCGCCATCTCGCCGACCTGGAAAAGCTCGGCTTGGTGATCGAGCCTTTCGGGGTGACGGCGTTTCTCGTTCGCGCGTTGCCGACGGTGCTGGGCGACTGCGATGCATCGGCCTTGGTCCAGGATTTGGTCGAGGACTTGTCACTGTGGGATGCCCCGTCTTCGCTCGAAGCCAAGGTGCGACCGGTCATGGCGTCGCTGGCCTGCCACGGAGCGGTGCGAGCGGGTCGCACGATGGCGTTGCCGGAGATCAAGCGACTCATCGAAGATTGGGTGCAGGAAGGACTCATTATGACCTGTCCGCACGGACGCCGTGTGGCGTTGCGGCTCTCGGCGGATGAGCTGGCTCGCATGTTCGGACGAGTGTAAGGCCGGTGACGAGTGATGGGTTATCGGTGATGAATTGCCGGATCGCGGAGCAGTCGTGAAAATCCAATCTCTCCCCATCACTCATCCCCCATCACTCATCACTGACAAGAAGCCGCTCCTCGTGCTGGTGGGGCCGACGGCGGTGGGCAAAAGCGACATCGCGGTGCACGTTGCCGCTTCGCTCGGGACGGAGGTGCTCACGGCCGATTCCCGGCAAGTCTATCGCGGCATGGATATCGGGATGGACAAGCCGAGCCTCGATCAGCGCCGGGGGGTGCCGCATCGCCTGATCGATCTGGTGAATCCGGACCAGCCTTTCAATGCCGGGATGTTTCGCCGCCATGCGATCGAGGAGATCGAGCGGCTTCATCGAGAGCGGAAGCTTCCGTTGGTGGTCGGCGGCACAGGGTTGTATGTGCGAACGCTCGTGCGCGGGTTGTGCGATGCTCCGCAGGCCGATCCGGAGTTTCGTGCCATGATCTTGCGTGAGGCTCACGAGAAGGGAGGCTGCTTCCTCTATGAGCGGTTGACTTGCGTGGACCCGGAGTCGGCCAGTCGCCTCCATCCGCACGACGAAGTGAAAATTCTGAGGGCTTTGGAGGTCCATCACCTATTGGGGCGTCCTCTCTCCGAGGTTCATCGCGATCACGAATTCGGCGAGATGCCCTTCGTATCCTGTGTGATTGGTCTCATACGGGGGCGCGAAGCCTTGTATCGCCGGATCGAAGACCGTGTCGAATTGCAGTTGGCGAAGGGGCTGGTGGTGGAAACCGAGCGGCTCCTGGCCCAGGGGTATCGCCGTGATCTTGGGTCTATGAAGGGATTGGGGTACCGGCAGATTGCCGGCTATCTAGCCGGCGAGTACGATTATGCGGAAGCGGTGCGCCGGCTCAAACGCGACACGCGCCGGTTTGCCAAACGCCAGTTGACATGGTTCCGGAAAGAGCCGGGCCTCACCTGGCTCTCAATCGAGGATCACGAATCCTCCGAGCAGGTCGCAGAGCGGATCTTGATTCAAATCGAGGCGTTTCTGGCGACCCTCGCGGATGATAGGCAAGGAGCAGAGGAGTTGGCTTCATGACGCGAGCAAGCAAGTTGCCCCGCGCGAGCGTGGCCATCATTGGCGGCAGTGGGTTGTACGAGATGGAGGGGCTTCGGCAAGTGAAGGAGGTGCGCCTGCGCACGCCCTTCGGGGCTCCGTCTGATGCAGTCGTCGTCGGGTCCCTCGAAGGGGTGCCGGTAGCGTTTCTGGCGCGCCACGGTCGAGGGCACCGGATCAATCCCAGTGAAATCAACTACCGGGCCAATATCTATGCGTTGAAGGCGCTCGGCGTGCGGCGGGTGATTTCCATCAGCGCGGTCGGCAGCATGAAAGAATCGATCAAGCCGGGCCATCTGATGCTGCCAGATCAATTCATCGATCTGACAAAGCGGCGGCCTTCGACCTTCTTCGAAGGAGGTGTCGTCGCGCATGTTGCCTTTGCGGACCCGGTATGCCGGTCTCTCGCCGATGCGTTGGCCACATCAGCCGGCTCGATAGGAGCGATGCTCCATCGGGGGGGGACTTACCTGTGCATCGAAGGTCCGCAGTTTTCCTCGCGCGGCGAATCGGTGCTCTATCGGCAGTGGGGCGTCGATGTCATCGGGATGACCAATATGCCCGAAGCCAAGCTGGCGCGCGAGGCGGAACTCTGCTACGCGACAGTGGCGCTCGCCACCGATTACGATTGCTGGCATGAAACGGAGGAATCGGTTACGGTGGAAGCGATCCTGGCGACGCTACACCAGAATGTGGCGCTCGCCAAGCGACTTTTGCGGCAGGCGATTCCGGTTATGGTCCAACGTGGCGGCTGCGTCTGCGGGCAGGCTCTGCGAGACGCCATTGTGACTGCTCCTCATTGTGTGTCGAAGGCGGCCAGGAAGCGGCTGGGCCTGCTTATCGATGGCTATCTCAAGACGGCGAAAGGGACACGGTGATCTATGGGGAAATTGCTCGTTGTCGGGTCGGTCGCGCTGGATACGGTGAAAACGCCGTTTGGCGAAGTTGCCGAAGTCCTAGGCGGGTCGGCCACCTATTTCTCCACGGCTGCCAGCTATTTCACGACGGTCGACTTGATCGCCGTGGTCGGCCACGATTTTCCGGAGCAGCATATTGCGTTCTTGAAGAGCCGCAAAATCGACCTCACGGGACTTGAACGGCGACCCGGCTCCACGTTTCGCTGGAAGGGTGAATACACGCACCAACTGAATGAAGCACATACGCTGGATACGCGGTTGAACGTGTTCGAGACCTTTCGTCCCAAGATTCCGGAAGAATATCGCACGCCTGACGTGTTGTTTCTGGGCAACATTGATCCTGAATTGCAGTTGGATGTGCTGCGGCAAGTTACACGTCCCTCGATTGTGGCCTGCGATACGATGAACTTCTGGATTTCCAGCAAGCGCGACGCTTTGTGGAAGGTGTTGGAGCATATCGACATCTTGATCATCAATGACGGTGAAGCCCGGGCGTTGGGCGGTGATCCCAACCTCGTCAAGGTGGCGAGGACCATTCTGGCGCGAGGCCCGAAGCATCTGGTGATCAAACGTGGCGAATACGGCGTGCTCATGTTCACGGAGAAACAGATCTTCGGGGCGCCCGCGTTTCCTCTCGAAGAGGTGCGCGATCCGACGGGGGCGGGAGACACGTTTGCCGGCGGATTTCTCGGCTATCTGGCCGCGACGGGCAACCGTTCGCCGGACGCGATTCGCCAGGCGATTATCTTCGGAAGCGTGATGGCCTCATTCACCGTTGAAGCCTTTAGCCTTGACCGCTTGCGAATCCTGGATTACAAAGAGATTCAGGAACGGTTCAGAGCCTTCAAGCGATTGACCCATTTCGAGGAGTTGTGATGCCTTGGAGTAAAACATCCTCTTTGTGCAACGCTGCGCGAAGCCGGCCGCGGGAGATTCTTGCCGCGTTGGTCATGAGCGGGGTAATCCTTGGAGGGGGCGGTTGCGCGAGCGAGGAGTCGATCAAACGGTCGAACGGCTACTACCAGGAAGGGGTGGCGAGTCTCAACACCGATCGGCAGAAGGCGTTCGTGTCTTTTCAGAAGGCGGTTCAATCGAATCCCGATAACAAGGATGCGCGGTACGGTTTGGGGCATATCTATGCCCAGCAGGGAAAATTCAAGCAGGCGGAAGAGGAGTTTCGCGAAGCGATCCGGGTCAGCCCTGATTATTCGGAAGCACATACCTACCTCGGCCAGGTGCTCGCCGGTCAGGAACGTTGGACAGAGGCGATCGCGGAATACCGGCAGGCGCTGGCAAATCCGATGTACGGCACGCCCGATCTTGCCCGGTTTCATCTCGGACGCGCTCTGATGCGTGAGGGGGATGTGCAGGCCGCAGTCGAAGTGTTTGAGGATGCCTTGAACGTCAGCCCCCCATCCGTGCCGCCGGCGCTCTTGCATCTCGAATTGGGACGGGCGTTTCTCAACTTGGGATTTGAACGACGGGCGCGTGAAGAACTCACGAAGGTCTCGAGCTTAGACAAAGGAGGGCAGTACGGTGCCGAAGCGGACCAGCTCCTGCAGCGGCACAAATTGTACTGACGACTTATGGAATCGGTTGGAGAATTTTTTCGCCAAGTGCGGGAGACCAAGGGGCTCACGATTGACGAGGTGGCTTCGAAAACACGCATTCGCTCGGATTTTGTGAAAGCGCTTGAAGAGGGGAACTTCGCCAAGTTGCCGGATCAGGTGTTTGCCAGAGGGTTTGTCCGTTCCTACGCACGCTCGTTGGGGCTGGACGAAGAAGATGCGATCCACCGCTTTGTGCAGTCGGCCGGCGCATTCTACGACAAGCAAGAAGAACGAGAACGGCTGAAGGTTAGGCAAGCGGAAGAGGATCGGCGGAGGAAAGCCAATCGCAAGGCTGTCGGGGTGGCCATCGGCGTCGCTGTGGTGACGCTGGTCGTACTGCTTAGCCGCGAACAGTCATCCGTGGTGATCCGCCGGGCGGACTCCGATGCTCCGCCTACCGCGACGAAGAAAGTGCCCCCTCAACCGAAAGATGAGCGGGACAGGCCTCCTCCGGCGCAGGTACCTCCCTTGTCGGCTACTGCGCCGAGCGGCAAGTCAGACGAACAGGCGAAGGGCCAAAGCAGCAGCGAAGGTTCTGGTACCACGGCGGATGCCGGTGCTCCTGTAGGCGAAGGAGCTGCAACAGCCGAACCGGAGGCAGCATCGGTTCCAGCGATCGGGGCGGAAGGACCCTTGGCCGGTTTGTCGCTTGGCAGCGCTGTGGGAGGGGATGGTTCGTTGGTGCTCGATCTGGAAGCTACGGAACTCAGTTGGGTCGTCGTGCAAACCGATGGCGGAAGTCCCCAAGAGGCGCTGCTCCGTCCAGGTGAGAAGGCTCGTTGGAAGGCGCAGGACCAATTCACCCTCACGCTCGGGAATGCCGGTGGAGTGCGGGCGGAACTGAACGGCAAGCCTCAGAAACCTTTCGGCCCGAGCGGGAAGGTTGCTCGCGATATTGTGTTGAAGCGGTAACGTTTGACCCGTCTTCATGCAACCCCCCGAGTCGAAGCAATGATGTTCCTCAGTTGATTCTGTCTTGTGGAGTGAGGCGTCTCGGATTGGCCTGAGGCGCAAAGGCGTCATGGCGACCGGTGTGCTGTTGCGGATCAGCCGATCGGGGCCACGTAACCACTTGCGAATGCGAACATTCCATCATGTCTTCTGCTGGCATGAGCTTTGAGTGAGCTGGTGGTGGGGAAATCGACGGATCCGGCAGCGTGATACAGAGTCGTGCCTGGAACGAAAACAAGTGTGTTTGCCTTGACAAGTCGAGAAACGCATTGCTATAGTTCCGCCGTTTTTGCCGGAGAATGAAAAGGAGAAGAAAAAGAAGAAGAAAAAGAAGAAGAAATTGTTCTCTAGTCAGCGGCCTCGTGCCGAGGCGTTGTCTTAACTGCAGTGGGTTTCAACACAAAGGAGGAGTTGTGATGGGGTATTTTTCTAAGTCTTTTGGCGTGTGTGCGGCACTGATGTTGGTCTCAGCCACTATGGTTGGGGCTGAGGAGCGGGATCCACTGAAGCCCCGCGTTCCTGCGGACCAGATTGCCGATGCCAAGCAAACGAAGAACCCGGTTCCTGCCACCCCGGAAAACATTGCGAAAGGCAAAGCGCTGTTCGAGGGAAAGGGCACCTGCTTCAATTGCCACGGCAAGGAGGGGAAGGGTGACGGGCCGGCCGGTGCAATCTTGAACCCGAGCCCTCGGAACTTCACCAATTGCAAGTTCCACAAGAAGCGGAAGGACGGCGAACTCTTCTGGGTGATCAAGAACGGCAGCCCGGGTACCGGCATGGTGTCCCTGATTCCGGCCGCGATCACGGAAGAAGAGGCCTGGACCATCATCAACTACGAGCGGAGCTTCTGCAAGGGCGAGTAAGACGGGCGCTACTCTCAATGGTGCAAACCGGAAGCGGGGAGGGGGAGGACGCCCCCTCCCCGCTTTGTTTTGGCGGCGGTTCTATTTCATTCAGGGGCGCCGGAACTGGTGCGAAGCGGAATCGGGTTTGTGCGAGTTATGGAGCTGATGTGTCCTGGACGGTTGCCGGTTTGGCGAGGACCAGATCGGCGATTTTGTCGGTCGCACGTAACGTGGGTGTGACGAGCGGCCGCTGTTCCTGATTGAAGGAACTCTTGGCGGCTGAAGGAATCTTCTGCTCGACATAAGCGGCCAATTCCCCGACTGTGACCTCTCCGTTCCGGTTCATGTCCGCCTCACCGCGAAGGCCTCGAAGCAGATAATAGGTGAAGAGGCCATGCCGCAATTTGTCGGATTCGACACCTTTCCCCAACCCGTTAAGTCCGACAAGGCGGACTTCTCCGCTGCTGGTGACGTTCCAGCGAGGCCTGGTCACTTTCGCCTTCGCATCGTTGCCGAGTTTCGCGACCACGCCATCAAAAATAAAGAGGGTGTGCCTGGCCTTGAGCCTGGCCAGGGCAGCATCGAAATCCTTCAAGGGATACAGCCTTGCGCTGTTAGCCGGGTTGCCGTCGTAGGGAACGAGGAACACTTCCCCGGACGGCGCTACCATGGCATGGCCGGCGAAGTAGATCAGGACCACGGACTCGCCGGTAACCAACGGCGGCAGCCAATCAAGAAGGGCCTCCTCGATATCGGGCCGAAGGGCTTTCCAATCTTGGATCAGGCGGATGTTCTTCGCCGGCACCCCGCCCAGGGATTGGACATAGGAGGCGATCATCTCGGCATCCAGCGCCGCGAATTTCCTGGCAGCGATGCGTTGGTCGCGATAGGCACTCAACCCGATCGAGATCAAGTAGGTCTGTGGGCGGTGGAATCCACCCGCAGCGGTAGGGACGATGTCGACGTCATCGGATTTTGTCCCTGCCTGGCTGACCGCCGCCACCAGCATTTGCGGCGGAACCGCGCTTACGCCTGGCGGGGTGCTGATAGACACCTGTATTTCTGCCCGCTGGGCCTGAACCGATTGCGGAAGGGTTGCGACAAACTCGATGTTTTTGGACTCTCCTGGTTGGAGCGGACCAATAGGGAGTGTCGTTGCCGGGAACTGGCTCAAGATCTCCGGGGCGCCGGCAATCGACGCCGAAGCGTTATGAACGGGGTTGCTTCCCGTGTTCGCGACGTCCACCCGCACGCGAATCCGTTCTCCCCCTTCCAGAATCAAATTGCTGTTTTCGTCGAGAACCGTGGCTTTGAACGAGAGACTCGACAGCTTTGCTTTCCCTCCGGAAGCAGTAGAGGGAATTGGTGAGGGCGTTGGGGCCTGGGTTATGGCTTGCTGTGCGGGGCCCGTCGGCGCGGTGGCGGCGCTGGCTCCGAACTGATGTCGCGCCTCGACCATGAATTTTCTTGCCAGATCCGCGGCTGTGTCCCCGGCAAACGCGTCGATGGTGGCGTAGGCGCAGCGCAATTGGGTCGTTTCCACCATCAGTCGCTCTTGACGTGTTGCTTGGATGGGAACCTCGCGGAGCAGAGTCCCTGAGAGGTCGCGAAACTCTGCCAGTGCGTCCAATGACAGTTCCGCAGGCGGACGGTCGTAGAGCGCATCGTTGAGGATCTTCAGCCTTGGTTCGAGGAGGCGGATGTGTACGATGACATCCGGCTTCGCTTCCGACGTGGCGGTGCTGCTCCCGGAGACCATGGTGAACGTCTGATGCGCGGCTTGGAGTAAGGTGTCCTCAAGAATCGATCCGATCGGGAGTTCCATCATATGGTTGCAGGCATCGACGTAGTTCACCTTTGCCTTGGTCAGGGAGGGGTCGAATTCCATTCGGGCGGAGACCGGAAGGGGGGGGCCGAGGTTTGGGAGCTCTACCCGGCTAAAACGGGCTTTGATGGGTTCACATCCGACAGACAGGGTGACCAGCACAACACACAGGAGCCCATAAAGGCTTTGCTGCGTCAGGTGCCGTGCAGAATGAGAAATCCTGTGCTGTTGGTTCCACATCGAGATGGAATGCGGCGACTTGTTCTGGAGAACGGAGACCTGGTCGAACCGTACCCGAAACGTCTGTAGAATGCAACTTGGTTACCCTCACCTTGCCATGCCGGACCGGCTTCACTATCCTATGCGCCTATGCGCGCGCCTGAGTGTTCAGGCGTGCGGGGTACTCGGTTATGCTCGTACTTGGCCTGTCCAACATGCGGGATGCGGCGGCGGCGCTTGTGGAAAACGGGCGTGTACTGGCTGCTGCGGAGGAGGAACGGTTCGTCCGGATCAAGCACGTCACAGCCTTGCCGATCCAGGCGATTCGGGCTTGCCTTGCCGAAGCCGGCGCGAGACTCGATGATGTGGACGCAATCGCGGTGCCGTGGAAATATTGGGTGTTAGGCCGGCGCGGTTTTCTGGCTCTTGCGTCCATGACGCGTTCCCCGCGGCTCTTTCTTGTCAAAGGGCGGCGTAGTATCGATCGATTGAGCCGGGAGTGGGCCGAACTCTTGTTCCTGAACCGGCGCCTCACCCAGCACCTAGGGCTCCTCCGAACCAAACCTGTTTTTCTCGACCATCATTTGTGCCACGCCGCGAGTAGCTATCTGCTATCACCCTTCGAACGTGCCGCCGTACTTGTTGTCGATGGCGCCTCCGAAGCGCACACGACCATGCTAGGAATTGCGGACGGACAGGTTATTCGTGCCCTCAGCCGTATCGACTTGCCCCATTCACTGGGGCAATTTTACGCGGCCATCACCTCCTATCTGGGATTCAAGCCCGATCACGACGAATACATCGTGATGGGTCTGTCGGCATATGGCGAACCGACTTACGCACGAGCGATCCGAGACCATCTCTTATCCTGTCAGTCCGATGGAAGTTTCCGGCTGAATACCAGACTGCTCGATTTCCATCTGGCTCGTGTGAAGATCTTTACCGGGGAGTTCGTGCGGCTGTTCGGACCCAGCCGCCATCCCGAAGAAGAGATCACGCAGCGGCACAAGGATCTCGCGGCCAGCGCCCAACTTATCCTTGAAGAAACGCTGCTCCATCTCGGTCGGGCACTCTTCCGGCTGACGAAGGCCAAACACCTGTGCATGGCCGGTGGAGTCGCTTATAACTGCGTCGCAAACAGCCGGCTCCGCCGCGAGCTGGAATTTGAGCAGGTGTTCGTGCAACCGGCGGCAGGAGACTCAGGGGCCGCGCTCGGTGCGGCCCTGTGGCTGACGGCTCGGCGAGGAGCCCTCACGAATCGGGAGGTTATGCGGACCGCTGCTTGGGGGCCTCAGTACGACGTCGATGAATGTAAGCAGGCATTGCGGCAGGCCGCTCTGGCCGGCGAGGAATTGCCGGAGGAGGAGCTGTGTGGGCGGGTGGCTGGTGAATTGGCGAAGGGACGGTTGGTCTTCTGGTTCCAGGGGCGGATGGAGTGGGGTCCCCGCGCCTTGGGTAACCGCAGTCTTCTCGCCGACCCTCGCCGCGAGGACATGAGGGAATTGATCAATGCAAAGGTGAAGCTTCGGGAGCCCTTCCGTCCCTTTGCCCCGTCGGTGCTGGAAGAGCGAGCAGCCGAGTATTTCGACTGGCCTGAGCCGTCCCCTTTTATGCTCTTCACGGCGCCGGTCCGAGAGACGGCCAAGGGTGTGATCCCGGCTGTGACCCATGTGGATGGGACAGCCCGCGTGCAGACGGTGGACAGAAAGTCAAACCCCCGTTTCAGGAAGTTGCTCGAGGCCTTCGAGAAAAAGACCGGCGTGCCGGTGTTGCTTAACACGTCGTTCAACGTCAGCGAGCCGATCGTCTGCACTCCGGACGAAGCGATCCGGTGTTTTCTCCGCACGCAGGTTGAATGGCTGGTCCTCGGCAATCTGCTGGTGGGACGCCCGACAGCCGTGAGGCGTGAAACGTGAGGGGTGAGGGGGCACCGCACGCCGGTTTCCCTGCGCTCGATGCGCTGCTCCTGCTCGTCGTTCTGAACTTCACCTTGCAACCGCTCACGGAGCCGGACTTCGGCTGGCATTTGCGAACCGGTCTCGATCTGCTCGCGCATGGCTGGCGGTTGCCGGCCACGGACCCTTACTCGCATACCATGCCGGATTGGCCCTGGGTCGAGCATGCGTGGCTCACCGATGTTCTACTGGGCTTGATCTACGAAGGTCTCGGTCCGGCGGGGGGCCTGGGAGTCATTCTTTTCTTTAGCGCCGTCATCACCGGAGCCTGTCTCGTCGCGAGCGGCGTGGCTCCAGTCGTTCGAGGACATCGACTCGCCGCGTGCGTCATTATTCTCTGGGTGGGGCTGCCCTTCCTCGGAGCACGCACGCAGATGGTCACACTGCTGGGTGTGGCGGCAGTGATGTGGCTGTGCGAGGCGGCTTGGGCTGGCCGGGTCGCATACTTGTGGGGACTGCCGCCGTTGTTTCTTCTCTGGGCGAACCTGCACGGCGGATTCACGGCCGGGCTTGCGCTGCTCGGCTTGATTATCGCGGGTTCGACGGCGGTGCGCCTGCTCGCGTCCGTTCGGCCTGATTGGGAACGCCGGATTGATGAACCGATCGTGAGCTGGGCGCTGATCCTACGCCTTTCCTTCGTGACAGGACTCGCAGGCTTGCTTACTCTGACCAACCCCTATGGCTATCGGCTCCATCAGGAAATCCTTGCTTCCCTAGCGGATCAACAGATGATCGAGTGGCTGCATGAGTGGCAGCCGGTTTCTTTGGCCTCTGTGGCGGGGAGATATTACACGACGTATCTCATCGGGCTTGGCTTGGCGGTGGCCTGCTGGTATCGCCGGATCGAACCGGTTCGCTGGGCGGTACTGGTGTTCTTTCTTGTTACGTCACTCAGACACATGCGGAATATTCCGCTCTTTTTGCTCATCAGCCTGCCGCTCTGCGCGCAATTGATCGAGGCGGGGACTCGACAAGTCATAAGCCGGATTCCGTTCGCAGTGCGTTCCGTGAAATACTTGCTCTTGATCCTTGCAACCGGGGTTGCAGTGATTCTCGTCTTGCTCGGAACCGACCATCTCCAGAAGGTCCTGCTTGCCGGGCTGGAGCCGGCCACGTTCTTTCAAGGCACCCGGTATCCGATCGAAGCTGTTGAGTGGGTCCGGTCGCATCGAGATCGAGTCGGAACCAAACTCTGCAATGACTATGGCCATGGGGGCTTTCTCTTATGGTGGCTGCCGGGCGAAAAAATCTTCATCGACGGCCGCATGCCGGCTTGGAAGATTGGAGATCGCCGGATATTCGATGACTATGTCGCCTTGAACTACTGGGACCCGCCGGCGCTCGGCGTATTGAATAAGTATCAGGTAGACTGGATCTTGGCCGATCGAGGGAGTCCGCTGGAAGAGGCCATTTCATACGCCGAAAAGTGGCACCGGCTGTACGAAGATGCGAAGGTCAGAATCTATGTCAGAGAGGAAGGACCATGAGCTCAGGCTCGGAAGTCATCCTGTCTCAGTGCGTCGGCGAACTTGCTTCGCCAAGCACGATCTCAGGGAGTTCTCGCAGAGAGGCGGAAGGAGCATAGCGTCCCTGTGCGTTATTCTGCCGGACGGTCAACAACTCATGAAGCATCCGGATTCCATCGCGAAACACTTGCACTTTGGATCCTGGTTGGTCCATCCAGTTGATCGGCACTTCCGCAATGCAATAATCCCGTTGCCGGGCGATATAGAGGAGCTCGAGATCGAACCCGTAGCCGTCGACACAGGCAACCGCAAACAGGTCCCGGGCGACAGCCCTGCGAAACAATTTGAATCCGCACTGGGTGTCTGCGATGCCGCTGAGCCCGAGCTGCTGGACCAGTCCGTTAAAGGCGTTGCCTAGCACGCTTCGATGCCATCGTGCCTGCACGGTGTAGCGCGCATCACGTGAGGCAAGCGCGCGCGAACCGATTGCAAGGTCGGCACCCCCTGCGATCGCTGCTTCCAGCCGTTCGACTTCCTGGATCGGCGTGGCGCCGTCGGCATCGGCGAACAGGTGAAGAGCGCCTTGCGCATGTCTCATCCCTGTCCGCACCGCCGCGCCCTTCCCCTGATTTCGGTTGAGCCTAATCAGGCGGACGGCAGGTGTGCCTCCTCGGCAGAACTTTTCGACGACCGCGGCAGTGTTATCGCTGCTGCCGTCGTCCACGACCAGGATTTCAATAGGCGTCCGGCGCGCAACGAAGTAGCGATGGATTTCAGCCAAATAGCGGAGAATGCGACTCTGTTCATTATATGCGGGCAGAATGACCGAGAGGGCGATGGAAGATGAGGTATCTGGGGTCGGCATGTCGTCCCTTCCGTGGGCTGACAGGTATCGAGATGATGGGACCGTCTGGCCGAAGTGAAAGACACCCTAGCTGACCTGGCGCGAGATTTCAAGGGCCGGGCTTGACAGAGCATCATTGTTGGAGCGAACGTGTTACCAAGAGACACTCAGACCCACGATAGGGAGGTGGGGATGCGGCGGTTTATGAAAAGCACCTGTCTCTTGCTGGTCTTGTCGGTTCTGTCGGCTTGCGCCTCTTCGGTTCCGCCTAACCGACTTGGCGATTACGTTGCGCTACAAAGTCCTTCCTCCAATACAGTGCTGACTTTCCCGGACCAGCGACCCATCAAGGCTGGGCTCGTCGTCATCCCCGATACCGCCGATCCTCAAGCTGCGCCGAGCCTTCCCGATGAAGCCCTCCGTCGCCTGGCGGACACTCTGCAACAGGAGATCGAGCGTGTTCTGCCGGTCAAAATCCAGCAGGCGCTGCCGGCTGAAGGTATCAGGCCGGTTCATCCTGGAGGTGATATGGGGCAATTTGCCGAGCTGGGCCGTAAGCATGGGTTGGATTATCTGGCGGTCGTGATAGTATCGAGTACCGAACAGGAATATCCCATCTACCTGTTTCTTGGCTGGACTACGCACATGCAACCGGGATTTCGGCGGGATAACTGGTCTCTGTTGGAATTTGCCTTGCTGGACGTGAAAAATGGCAAGATCGTTGCGCAGGCCGAGGCGAGAGGTTGGGCGACGCTCGATAGTCCTTCAGCCCCCGGCATCGACCAGTGGTATCCCGTCATATATCTTCGTCCACAGGATCCGGAGCGACGGTTCTGGCCTCCGACCTACGAAGGCGCCCCGAATACCCTGCGCGTTGTGTCGGCCAACGATGCGGCGAAACGCCTGACCTCCAAGCTGCAAAGTACCTGGAGTGAGCAGTGAGAAGCTATTGAGCAGTGAGAAGCTGAGGTGCTTACAAGGCCAAGTTAGCCCGATCAACCTGTCTGATTGAGGCACACGGCACCGCATTGGTAAGCGTGGGCAAGTCCCTTCCAGATTCTCGAACGAAAACCGAGTCCTTCTGCAGTCTCTGCCAGCCCCGATCCGGAAGGGACTTTTAGTCTTTGAAGGCTATTTATGGATTAGTGTAGAATGCAGCGTTCGGCGGCTCATGATCACAGGGGAGGTGTCGTTTTACAACCTGTCCCGCGGTATGGGCTACATGAGGGTCGTTGTCTCTAACTGCTCGGAGGAATTCAGTCATGGTGAAGAGGGGGAAGAAAAGCGTTGCCCTATTCGTAGCGACGGGGATCGGAATCGGGGTGATGGCAATGGGGGCGATCGAGTTCGGGGCTGTTGCGTCGGCTGCCGGTATTCCGCCCGCATTCGCACAGGGGTTCGGAGACATTGTGAAGAAGGCTTCGCCGGCAGTGGTCAATATTGCCGTCACGGGTGGCGGGGAAGGTCGCAGGGAAGGACGAAGACCGATGCCGCCCGGGCCTTTCGGTGGACCTCCTGGAGAAGAGCCGCCCGGAGGCGAACCGCCTGCCCCTCCGCCATTTCCCCCCGGACCTCCCGGATCACCGCATGGCCGGCCCGATCAAAGTGCCGGGTCCGGCGTGATCCTTGACCCGAACGGGTACATCGTGACGAACAACCACGTCGTCGAAGGGGCTACACAAATCACTGTGACGCTCAGTGATCGCCGGGAGTTCCCCGCAAAGGTGGTCGGAACGGATCCGAAGACCGATTTGGCGGTGGTCAAGATCGAGGCGAAGGATTTGCCGTCGTTGAAATGGGCGGACTACGACAAGCTTCAGGTAGGAGACCTGGTGCTGGCCATTGGGAGCCCCTTCGGTCTGAGCTCGACCGTCACGCTCGGCATTATCAGCGCGCTCGGGCGCGGTAACGTGGGTATTGCGGATTACGAAGATTTCATCCAGACCGACGCGGCCATCAATCCCGGTAATTCGGGGGGGGCGTTGGTCAACATGAACGGCGAGTTGATCGGGATCAATACGGCGATTTTCTCCAGGACCGGCGGTTCGGAAGGGATCGGGTTCGCCATTCCCAGCAGCATTGCGTTGGATATTGTGGACGGCCTGACCAAGACGGGCAGGGTCGTCCGGGGCTGGATGGGGGTGGCAATTCAGGACATCACCCCGGCTCTCGCCAAGTCGTTCAAATTACCGGAGCAACGGAAAGGTGTCTTGATCAGCGATGTGAATGAAAACGGCCCATCCTATGCCGCCGGCGTCAAGCGGGGCGACGTGGTGGTGGCCTTTAACGGCAAGGAAGTCCAGAGCGTCAGCCAGCTTCGCAATTTGGTCGCGCGGACGGGCGTGGGGAAGGATGCCGAGATCAAGGTCTTACGCGACGGGAAAGAACAGACGATCAAGGTCAAAGTCGCTGAACGGCCGTCGGACGAGGTGCTTGCGCGGAAGGAGCCGGCTCCATCGGCGCCGGCCGAAACGATCAAGCCGCCGGACAACGTCCTTGCGGCGTTGAAGGTACAGGCGCTGGATGCCGCGATCATGAGCCAGCTCAACATCCCTGCGAAGACCACCGGCGTGGTTATCAGTGCGGTGGCGGCAGGTACATCGGCGGAGGAAGCGGGGCTGCAAAGGGGCGATGTCATCCAGGAGATCAACCACGAGGTGGTCAAAAATCTTGATGAATACCAGAAGGCGGCGGCCAAAGTGAAGAAGGATGAAATGGCGGTGCTCCTGCTCAGCCGGCAGGGAAACAACCTGTTTGTCGCGGTGAACCCGAAATAAAGCAGCGAACAGCTCTCAGCCGTCAGTAGTCAGCAAGATTTCTGAGCTGATAGCTGATAGCTGATAGCTGGGGGCTTTTCATGGCTGACGGCGTGAATAAGTTTAACCAGTGGCTTCAAGACTCGGTTTTTAAGCCGCTGGAAGACAAGAAAATGCCGGTCATGGAGCATCTTGTCGAGCTCCAGGTCCGGTTGACCAGAGCCGTCATCGTTACGGCGGTGGTTTTCGTCGGCACGTTTTTCTATGCCGACACGCTCGTCAAGTGGTTGCGCATCCCGCTCCAGAACATGTTCGTACCCGGCTCGTTATCATGGGTGCCGACCGATCTGCCCTCCGTGCCCTTTGTGTTTCTCGCGCCGGCTGAAGCGCTTTGGCAGAACGTGAAGGTGGCCGGGCTCTTTGCGCTGGTGGCGGCCACCCCCTATATCCTATGGGAGACCTGGCAGTTCGTCGTGCCGGGTCTTCATGCCCAGGAGCGGCGCTTTGTGGGGCCGTTCGTGCTATTGAGCGCGCTGGCTTTTTATGCGGGCGTCCTGTTCTCGTTCTTCTTCGTGTTGCCGTTCGCGCTGAACTTCCTGATTTCCTACGGCGTCAGTGCCGGCTTCATTCCGCAACTCTCGATCGCCCAGTACGTCGGCTTTGCTCTCTGGTTCCTGATGGTGTTCGGGTTGATCTTCGAAGTGCCTCTGGCGATTACCCTGATGGCCAAACTGGGATGGGTGGATGCGCCGTTTTTGAAGAAGTACCGGAAGTGGGCCTTGCTCGGCGCCTTCATCGTCGCCGCCATTCTGACGCCGACTCCCGACCCCTTTAACCAGTGTCTCATGGCGCTCCCGATGTATGTCTTCTACGAAGTCGGGATCGTGAGTGCAGGATTCTTTAACAAGAAGAAGGCTGTGCCGTCGGATTCAGAAGCGGCTCCGACCACAGCCGTGACAACTCCGGGGCCAGTCGCTTCGATGGCGTCGAAGTCCGCCGTTGCCGCTGAAGGTGAGTACGTCGGCGTGCCGACTTCGTCAGGCCGGCGGCGCTGACGGACCCAAGCCATGTTGAAGGTGGCACGTTGAGCGTGAGGGGTAAGGGGTAAGGAGAAAGAGATGCCACGCGAGCTGAACATGTTCCAGCCAAGCAGTTCCGGGAATGGCGATGCCTGTACCTACATGTGGGCCTGCGCCATCTGTGATGAAAACGAAACCTGTCAGAAGGATAAAGAAGGCCACAGCCGCTGGCTCGTCGCCAAGCGGATGGAGCGCATCGAGTACAAAGTGCTCGTGATGAGCAACAAGGGCGGGGTGGGCAAGAGCACGGTCACCACCAACCTCGCGGTGAGCCTGGCGCTGAAAGGCTGGCATGTCGGCATCTGCGACATCGACATTCACGGGCCGAACATTCCCAAGATGGTCGGGGCCGAGGGCCAGAAGCTCAAGATCAGCACGTCCGGCGGCATCATCCCTTTCCAGGCCTATAACCTGAAAATCGCCTCGATGTCGTTCCTGCTCCAAAATTCTGATGATCCCATCATCTGGCGCGACGCGTACAAATATGAATTCATCAATCAGTTGCTCGGCGGAGTGGAGTGGCAGGATTTGAATTTCTTGCTTATTGATCTTCCGCCTGGGACGGGAAACGAATCGGTCACGACGATCGATCTGATCGGCAATGTGAGTGGCGCGGTGATCGTGACGACGCCTCAGGAAGTTGCCTTGCTCGACTCGCGCAAGTCGGTTACCTTCTGCAAGGACAGTGAGGTGCCGATTATCGGTATCGTCGAAAACATGAGCGGGCTTGATTGCCCCCATTGTCACAAACACATCGAAGTGTTCAGGAAAGGCGGCGGCGAGACGTCGGCCCACGACATGGGTGTGCCGTTTCTCGGCCGCATTCCGCTCGATCCGGACGTGGTCACGCAGTGCGACGCCGGCGAACCCTTTGCCATGTTTTACTCCGACACGCAGACGGCCGAAGCCTATCACCAGATTGCGAATCAGGTCGAAACCTTCTGCAAGAAGAGCGGCTCGCTCTTGAAAGTCAGCCCGCGGAGAAGCTAACAGCGAACAGCCAATAGCCACGAGCATGATGACGACGGAGCGAAACTTCTTGCTGCCGGCTCTTTGCTAGTCGCTACTTGCTGGATGGAATCAAGATGCAAGGCCTGACGCCCCTTCACGAAGCCCAAAAGATCGTGCTCGATGCCACTACGCCGCTGGGATTAGAGAAAATTTCCATTCTAGAAGCGCTCAATCGTGTGTTGGGTGAAGACATTGTCGCGCAGCGGGACAATCCTCCCTGGGACAACTCTGCGATGGATGGTTTCGCGGTGCGCTGGGAAGACATCAAGCAGGAGCACGCGATTCAGAAACCGGTCACGCTTACAGTGATCGAAGATGTGCCGGCGGGAAAGATGTCCAACCAAACCGTCGGCCCAGGCCAGGCCATCCGGATCATGACGGGTGCGCCGGTGCCGCGAGGCGCAGACACGGTCATCAAGGTCGAGGATACCGAACATACCCCGGACTCGGTACGCATTTTCAAACCGGAACCGCGCGGGGCCAACATCCGTCCTCAAGGCGAGGATGTGAAAAAGGGCGACTGCATCATCGCCAAGGGTACCCCGATCAGACCTGGCGAGGCAGGGATGCTGGCCATTCTGGCGAAGTCGTTCGTGCTGGTCTATCAACGACCGCGTGTGGCCATTCTTTCGACCGGCGATGAACTGGCCGATCTGGATGAGCGGTTCAGCGAGGAAAAAATCATCAACTCGAACAGCTACGGTCTTGCGGCGGCGGTGCAGGAGGCGGGAGGGGTCCCGATTCTCCTCGGCATCGCGAAAGATAATCCGGCGGCGCTGAAGGAAAAAATTTCGCACGGGCTCAACGCCGACATTCTGGTGCTGTCGGGTGGTGTCTCGATGGGCGACTATGACTTCACGAAAGCTGTCTTCAAGGACCTGGGCGCGGAGATGAATTTCTGGAAGCTTGCCATCCGGCCCGGCCAACCGCTTGCCTTCGGGAAGATTCAGGGTAAGCTTGCGTTCGGGTTGCCGGGAAATCCGGTGTCGTCGATGGTGACCTTCGAGCAACTCGTCCGTCCGGCCATGCTGAGGATGGTCGGCTATCGGAGTTACGGCCGTCCCGTGGTCCAGGCGGTCTTCCAGGAGAAATTCACGAAGCGAAATGACCGGCGGCATTTCCTGCGCGGCGTGTTGATGCGCGAGGAGGGCGTCTTCAAAGTGCGAACAACCGGCGACCAGGGGTCCGGCATCCTGACGTCGATGGTCAAGGCCAATTGCTTGATCGATGTGCCGGAAGAAGTCGAACGGCTGAATCCGGGCGACATGGTCACGGTGCAGTTGCTGAACGACCAGGTATGGGCCCGTTAACGTGAGGCGTGACACGCGAAGCCAGGATCATCACTCATAACGGATTTACGTCCTATGGTAATTCCTATTCTCTGTTTCGTGGGCAGGTCTAACAGCGGGAAGACCACGCTGATCGAACGGCTCATTCCCGAACTGGTGCGCGCGGGCTACAAAGTGGCCACTATAAAACACGCGGGACACGGGTTCGATCTCGACACCGAAGGGAAAGACAGTTGGCGGCATAAGCGGGCGGGGGCGAGCAGCGTCATCGTGATGTCCAGGGGCAGCCTGGCCATGTTTTCCGACGTCTCTGAATCGATCAAGGTCGAAGAAGTACGCGACCAATTCCTCGACCATTCTTACGATTTGATTATTGCCGAAGGCTGGAAAAGCGAGGGGTATCCGAAGATCGTTATCGTGCGGGATCAGGTTGGAGAAGTCGCCGTTTCGTCCGAAGGACTACTCGCCGTCGTGTCCAACAAGCCGGTCGATATGCCGGTGCCGGTACTGGATCCGGACGATATCCCGGCGGTCGCATCGCTCATCATGCGCCATTTTCCCAAACACACTCGGGACGATGCGTAAGTCTCCGGCCCTTGCGATTGGGGCGGTGATGGTCGGCGCGGTCGCCTTCGGTGGAGTCGCCATCCCGCTGACTAACCATCCGAAATTCTGTGCCAGTTGTCACAATATCGCCCCATCCTACGAGAGCTGGGTCCAGTCATCCCATAAGGAAGTCACCTGCGTGGCCTGCCACGTCCGGCCCGGGATTGAAGGTTGGCTCCGCGATAAGGCCTGGGCCGGCACCAAGGATGTTGCGATTTATCTGTTCGGTACCCCGACTGATCCGCACAATCTCCAAGCGAAGGTGGATTCCAACGTCTGCCTGAGCTGCCACCGGAATATCCTCCGTGTCTCCGAGGTGGCGCCGCGCGACCTGCCGTCTCCGGTGAAAGACGTCGGGCTGGTTATGAGCCATCGCAAACATATGGAGGCCTTCGACAAGCGTGGACGGGGAGAAGGCTGTACGACCTGCCATTCCAGCATCGTCCATGAGAAACCGATCAAGGGTTATCCGATTGTCGTTCCGCGCGGGCATGTCTCCGCCGACAGCAAGCCGTGGAATCCCGATCACCCGGAAGGGTCCCATTTGCGCACGAGGGCGCTGAATGACTGTTTCCGCTGCCACGACGGCAAGACCGAGCATGAAGGAAAAGTGGTGAGTCGCAAGTGCGAGCTGTGCCATATCCCTGAGAAAATTTCGCAGGATTTCCTGTTCAACTAGTTACCACCGTTAATGTTATGCCATCCTCCGTCGTTGAAGTGCGCAGTCTTACCAAGCGATTCGGCGATTTCACAGCGGTGGACAGTATCTCGTTCGACATCCGCCCGGGCGAAATCCTCGGACTTCTCGGGCCGAACGGCGCCGGCAAGACGACAACGATCCAGATGTTGCTGGGGCTCATCACGCCGACTTCCGGCTCGATCTCCATGTTCGGCCTGGACTTGTCGACGAACCGGGAAGCCATCCTCCAGCAAGTGAACTTTTCCTCCACCTACATCTCCATGCCCTTCTCGCTCACCGTCGAAGAAAACCTCTGGGTCGTCGCGCGGTTGTACGGATTGGCCGAGGTGCAGCGGCGCATCGACGATGTGGTGAAAAAGCTGGAGATGGAGGAATGCCGTCACAAGCTCACGCGCAAGCTGTCGTCCGGGCAAATGACGAGGTTGACTCTGGCGAAGGCGTTTCTTACTGAACCCAAGATTCTCTTTCTCGATGAGCCCACTGCCAGCCTGGATCCCGATATTGCGCACAAGATTCGCCATCTATTGAAAGAGGAACGGAAATCGAACGGGGTGAGCATGCTCTATACCTCGCACAATATGCGGGAAATGGAAGAGATGTCCGACCGGATCATCTTCTTGCAGCGGGGGAAGATCGTGGCGGAAGGGACAGCGAATGAAATCGTGAAGCGGTTTGGGCAAGCGGATCTCGAAGAAGTGTTTTTGAAGTTGGCGCGGGAGCGATAGTGAGAGGGACAGCGGGGATGTTCCCCTTGCTCGCAGAGCGCGCACGATGAAGCTGTGCTCGCTCGATGCGCGCAGTCGGGAACATCCCCGCTGTCCCAGGTTTATTTTACGCATCCTTAGATTGGGGACGGGGAAGAAAGAGGAATGAAGTTGCATCGGGTTACGGCGCTGGTGGTGAGGCACTTGTATCTTTACAGGCGGAGTCTGCCGAGGCTGATGGAAATTTTCTATTGGCCCTTCCTGGATTTGGTCGTCTGGGGGTTCATCACGGTCTATCTGATGCGATTCCAAGGCCAATTACCTGGCTTCGTCACATTCTTCCTCGGCGCGTTGATCCTGTGGGATGTGTTGTTCCGCGCGCAGCAGGGGATCACGATTTCGTTTCTGGAGGAAATCTGGGCGAGAAATTTGATGAATCTGTTTGCCAGTCCGCTCAAACCCGGCGAGTTTCTGGCCGCGACCATGGCTATGAGCGTGTTCAAGGTCTCGGCGGTCTCGCTGGTGATGGTGCTCTGCGCGCTGGTGTTCTACTCATACAACATCTTCCTGATCGGCGCGTGGCTCGTACCGTTCGTGCTGAACCTCATCGTCATGGGTTGGATCATCGGCATACTCACGACGTCGATCATCATGCGGTTTGGCCAGGAGGCCGAGGTGCTGGCGTGGGGGATGGTCTTCTTGTTCCAACCGATTTCCTGCGTATTTTATCCGCTGGAAGTGCTGCCCGGTTGGCTGCGCGGTATTGCCTGGATGAATCCGGCCGCGCATGTCTTCGAAGGCATGCGCGCCGTGCTTACCGCTCACTCCTTACCCCTTACCAGTCTGGCTTGGGCTTGTGGGCTGAATTTGTTTTATCTCGCCGTGATGATCGCCTGGTTTCATCATACGTTCAATATCTGTAAAGAACGGGGGTTGTTGGTGCGGGTGGGGGAATAGAAGCCCGTGCCCATCGATAAAGGGAAATTGGGGACTATTAGGTTGCTATTCGCTCATTCGTGTGTTACCGTGAAGCCACTTCGTCGTAGGGGTCTGGCGATGAAGCTCCAAACAGGAAGGCCCGTAACCGATGTTGTTTTGCCCCGGGAGTCGAATCGGAAGTCAGACCTAAGCCGCTGCAGTGTTTGCGTCTTCGGCCCGCTCCTTCCCCTTTCCTCGAGTCCAAGACAATGTCACCATTAAAGGAGGAACCCCACATGGGTTCAAAGATTTACGTCGGTGGGTTGCCGTATGCGGCGACCGAGCAGCAACTCAGTGATCTCTTCGCGGCGCACGGCGCTGTCGAGTCTGCCCGGGTGATCACGGATAAGTTCACGGGGCAGTCACGGGGCTTCGGCTTCGTGGAGATGTCCTCAGCGGAGGAGGCCCAAGCAGCCATCAATGCGCTGAACGGTACGCAGATGGATGGGCGCACGTTGACTGTGAACGAGGCTCGGCCGCAGGAGCCACGCACTGGCGGTGGTGGCCGCAGCGGTGGCGGATTTGGCGGTGGTCGTAGCGGCGGTGGAAAGCGCGATCGCTGGTAATCTGCATCGCTCATAATGAACGGGGCTGCCGTCACGAAGACGGCAGCCCCGTTTCTTTTTGCTCGTGACGATCAGGAAACAGTGTTGGGTTTGTCAGGGTGCTTGCTCTCCGAGCCCGGCTGGTCCCAGCCTCCGCCTAGCGCCTTGAATAGGCTGACCATATCGGCCAGGCGGGCTCGCTCCGTCTGGACGAGCTGCGCTTGGGCGGCCAGAACGGTCCGCTGGGCATCGAGTACGTCCAGGTAGTTCACCAAGCCCTGTCGGTAGCGGACGTCCGCGAGTTCGACCGCGGTCCGTGCCGCCTGAACTTGCTCGCGCTGGTGCATTAATTGTTCTGATCGTTCGCGGAGCGAGACGAGGAGGTCGGCTACTTCGCGGAAGGCTTGTAGAATCGTCTGCTGGTAACTTTCCAGCATTTGCTTGTAACGCGACTCTGCTGCATCGAGGCGGGCTACGTTGGTGCCGCCCAAGAAAATCGGGAGGGTGACTGATGGCCCGATGCTGTAGTTGCTGCTGTTCGAGCTGAACCAGTTTGAGAACTCCACGCTCTGCAGGCCACCTTGGCCTGTGATTGAAAGGGTCGGGAAGAAATAGGCGCGGGCTTGGCCGATACGCGCGTTGGCCGCGATCAACGTCGCCTCGGCTTGAAGAATGTCCGGCCTCCGTTCAAGAAGCTGCGAGGGGAGGCCGACCGGAATCTCGGGCTGGGCGACGACGGTTCGGAGCGGTGTCGCGGTCAACTGTAGCTGGCCGGGCGGTGTGCCGGTCAGCACCTCAATCCGGTGCAACTCGACGGCTCGCAACCGCTTCAGTTCAGGGAGTTGCCCTGCGCTTTCCGCGACGAGCACTTCAGCTCGTTTCGCGTCAAGATCGGAGGCCAACCCAACGGAGGCGCGTTTCCGAATGATATCCAGCGTGTCCCGCCGTAACGTGAGATTCTGTCCCGCGATCTCGATCTGTTCATCGAGTTCCCGCAAGCGGAAATAGGCCTGGCCGAGATCGCCGATCAGCGCCAGGGCCACGGCCCGGGCATCTTGTTCGATTGCATCGGCTTCGGCTGATGCGGCTTCCATCCCACGACGGATTTTCCCCCAGAGATCCAATTCCCACCGGAGGTCCGCTCCGGCGTTCCAGAGATCGAAGCTCGCACCGGGGGCAGCGAAGGTTTGTGGTCCGGCTCGGGTGCCGGATGCCAGGCCCAGGCCAGCCAAGGTGTTCTTCGAGATCGACGTGCTCGCGTAGCTGCCCTGGACATTTACCTGTGGGTACAGACCGGCACCGGCGGAGAGGACCGACGCACGGCCTTCCATCACACGAGAGACGGCGCGGCGCACGTCGTGGTTCTGCTGCAACGCTTGTCCGATCAGATTCGTCAGTTCGTCATTTTGAAAGGCACGCCACCAGTCCGCATCGAGCTGCTTGCCCGAAGAGATCGGTGCTTCGGCTTGCGGCTCTCCGCCCGCCAGCTTGTCCCAATCCGATGGCACATCCACCGGTGGTCGCTGATAGCTTGTTCCCTGAACACAGCCGTCAATGACGGGCGCGAAGGTGACAAGGCAAGCCAAAGCGACGATGGTACGCATGTTCATGGAGCGGACTCTTTTGGTTGTTCGACGGATGGCGCTGCGGTCGTTTCACGGACAGTGGCCGGATCGCGCTGGATGAACACGTCGAGTTGTTGGCCGGCATAGACGGGAAATGCCGGGCGATCGAACCGATAGATGATCTGGAGCACGCGGGTATCGACCCGTTCGGTATTGTCTCCCGTGAGCGATTTCTTGGGGACGACGTAGGGTTCGATCCGGACGAATGAGAGGGGAATGGCATGCCTGGTATTCCCCTTGAGATACGCGATGCCCGGCGCCTTCGGCGCCACCAGCGGTGCGTTGACCTCGTCCACGTCGGCCCGGACTTGGAGTTGTTGCGTGTCCCCCAACAGAAGGAGCGGCTCGACGGCGCCCGGCATCGCGTACTCACCAGCTCGGGTGTTCACTTGAAGAATCGTCCCGGCACGCGAAGCACGAACGGTCAGCCGGTCGCGCAACAATTTGGTTTCGTCTCGCTGCGCGATGGTGTGTTTAAGCGTCGCCTCATGCCGGCTGAGGGCGTGCTTTGCCATCTCCAGGGCGTACCAGGTCCTCTTGAGATCGTCCTCGCTCACCGCGCGTCGGTCGTGGATCGCTCGGAGTCGCTTGAGTTGCGTTTCCAGGTCTCCGATGCGATACCTCTGCTCTTCGATCTGCGCCTGGACCGGCGGGATGGCTGCCTCGCGAGAAAGCAGTTGGGCCTGAAGGTCTCGATCGTCGATCTGAAGTAAAGGATCGCCATCCTTCACCCGGTCTCCGACCGCCACGAACACCTTCGTGATCAATCCTGCGACCGGCGGGGCGATCCGCACGTTCTCGTTCACCGCCTCGATGATGCCCGAGGCCGCGACGGTTGTCTCAAACGTACTTCTCGGTGGCGGCGTGATGGGGAGCGGCATGGGCTCCTTCTGCGTTGCTGCATTGAGGATCCAGGCTGTGAAGAGGATTCCCGCAGCCGCCAACCAGACACTGATCCGTTTTATGATGATCATGCGGTGGCTTCCTGTTGAATGGGATGGATGCCCACGATCCGCCCGTCCGTCAGCTCAGCCATGCGGTCGCCGAAGTGAAAGACACGGCTGTCATGTGTCACCACAATGACGGTGCGGTGCGGAGAGCGACCTACTTCACGCAGAATTTCCATGATTTTCTGCCCGTTCGGTCCGTCCAGCATCGCAGTCGGCTCATCGCAAATTAGGAGCCGCGGTTCATTTACCAACGCCCTGGCGATGGCGACGCGCTGCTGTTGTCCACCGGAGAGGTTTTTGGGTAGGAACTCTGTCCGGTCGCCCAGCCCCACACGGTCGAGCATGATCCGCGCGCGCCGCAGGGCGTCCGACTTCCTCAGGCCTTGGATGAACAACGGCACGGCTACGTTCTCCGCTGCGGTGAGGGCCGGGAGCAGGTTGAATTGCTGGTAGATGAAGCCCATCGTCTGGCCGCGAAACCTCGTGCGTTTTCCGGCTGGCAACTCGGCCAAGGGGACGCCGAGCACGTCGATGTGTCCTTCGTCGATATCCAAGATGCCGGCAATGACGGAGAGCAGCGTCGTTTTGCCGCCACCCGATTCTCCCACCAGCAACAGCAGCTCGCCGAGATAGATGTCCAAGTCGATGCTCTTCAGCACCGTCACTTTGGTATCCCCCGTACCGAACGATTTGATCACGCTCCGGACACGCACGGCCGGCGCTTGTTCTTGTGTATCCATGACGCTCACCTGAACACGACGGCCGGCTCCAGTTTGGCTAACTTGATGATGCTGATTGTGGCCGAGAACAGGCAGATGGAGAGCAGCGCGACGAATACGAGGAGGAGCAGCGGCCAAGTTTCGACAAACGGGAGTCTCCCCCCAGCGCCGGCGATGTTGCCGAAGAGGGTGGCGAGCCCGATCCCGATGCCATAGCCGGTCAGACCAACCGTGAAGGCTTGGAGTACGATCATACGGGCCAGCGTGATGGTCGAAGTGCCCATGGCTTTGAGCGCGCCGAACTGCCGGAGATTCTCGACGGTGAAGAGATAGAAGGTCTGCCCGGCGATCGCCGTCCCAACGATGAACCCCAGCAGGATGGTGGTGCCGAAGTTCACCCCGATCCCCGTGTTTTTCAGGACCCACACAAGGGTCTTGAGTCCGAACTCCTCCGCCGTGAAGGCGCCCAGTCCGGTCTGTTCGCGAATCCGGCGCGTCACTTCTTCAATGGATACACCGTCTTGTGGCTTTGCCAATACATACGACAACGCTCTGCGTTCGGGAGGGGCATAGCGCACCGCCCGCTCAAAGGTGGTGTACACGGCCGGGATATTTTGGAAATCCTTCTGAGTCACCGCAATGCCCACGACCACTGCACGCTTGTCGTTGATCTCGAAGAGGGTCCCAATGTGAATCACTTCCGGTCCTCCCATGCGCTCGATGGCCCATTGATCAACGACGACTGCATCCGGTTCGCGAAGATCCTCGATCCGCCCTTCCAATAGCCGGGCAGGCCGGCCGATGAGTGTTGTGGCGTCCAATCCCACGACGGATATTCGGTGGTAGTCGCCGTTGACCAGACGTGCTCTCAGCACCCCTTTGTAGAGGGGCACAGCCCATTCCACACCGGGCACACTCCGGACGCGATCCACGGTTGTGTCGGCGATGGGTTTCACCTCTTCAACCTGAGAGATGTTCGGGTCTGTGACCCAGATCGGTACGTTGAGATTGCTGATGCCCGATTGAGACCAGACCATCAAGCCCCAAAAGATCGAACCTTGTTGCACGATCAGCATGACTGCGAATGTGAGTCCACAAAGGAGCATAAGGTACTTGGCCCGGTCACCGAAGAGCATCTTGAGCGCCACATAGTTCATGGAGTGTCGTCCGATTCGGTTTCTGGATGATCGGGTGGAAATGCGACCACCTGTGGCGGCCGGGGGAGCGCGACCGTATCATGCCGATGGAAGAAAAAGGTGCAGAGTTTCGCGATCGGACATCCCTGTTCGAGCGCCATCGTCCAGAATCGCCGGACGTGCGTGCCGTCCGTTGCTTGATCTTCATCCCACAATTTGAGAGGGCCGGGATAGGCCTCCCGGAACGTGACTCCCATTTGAGCGACACGCTTCTCGATCCCCTCGACAAGAAAGTCGAACAAATCTCCACACCACGAGAACTGCTGGTTGCAGCGGGACCAGTCACCACACGGTGCGATCTCTTCGAGCCGCTGGTCCAGGTGAGCCTGAACCGTTTGGCTAAGGATGGCCGGTGTAATCTTCGACGGCGCGTTACTCATGCCGGATTTACTGAGCATCAGTGATGCCAGGAAATCCGGCAATGGGTGTCTGCGTCTCGAACCGCTCAGGAAATTGAGAGAAAGCGTGATCGATCAACAAAATTTTGGGGAGTGCGAGAGGATATGGTGTGCCCGCATATCGTCGCACATGACGATATGCGGGCACTTCAGGCCTGGCTTGACGACGGGCGCTTAATTCCGAGTTTTTTCATGCGGTGTTGGAGGGTGGACCGTTTCATCCCAAGTTTGGTAGCAGCTCCGTGCTGGCCCGCAAGGACCCAATTGGTATGGTGCAATACATCAAGAATGTGGATGCGCTCCGCTTCCGCCAAGGTCTTAGGTCGGCTGCCGGTTTTCTCGGATGCGCCCGATAGCGATTCCTGCTCGAATTCATCGATGGCCAGGACCGGTCCTTGGGACAAGATCACTGCGCGCTCGATCAGGTGTTCGAGCTCGCGCACGTTGCCGGGCCAGGCGTAAGCTGAAAGAGCCCGGAGTGTTGCGGATGCAATCCGAGCAATCGGCTTACGGTGTTGTGAGGCGTATTTCTTCGTGAAGTGTTTAGCGAGAACGGGAATATCTTCGCGCCGTTCTCGGAGAGCCGGTATGCGGATGGGAAAGACTTTGAGGCGGTAATAGAGATCGGCGCGGAAGGCGCCTGCCTTCACGGCTTGGTCCAGATCCATGTTGGTGGCGGCCAGCAGCCGGACGTCGAGTTTCAGCGTGGCCTGTCCTCCCACCCGTTCCAACTCTCGATCTTCCAGGACCCGCAAGAGCTTCGCTTGGAGGTTCAGCGGTACCTCGCCGATTTCGTCGAGGAAGATTGTCCCTCCGTTGGCAAGCTCGAAACGCCCGATCTTCCGCGCCACCGCGCCGGTGAAGGCCCCTTTTTCGTGGCCGAACAATTCCGACTCGATGAGCGACGGCGGCAGCGCGGCACAGTTGACCTTGATGAATGCCTTCTCTTTGCGCGGGGACAATTGGTGGATGGCTTGCGCGACCAACTCCTTGCCCGTTCCTGTCTCTCCAGTAATCAGCACCGTTGAGTTGGTAGGTGCGACCTGTTCGATGGTCTTCAAGGTTTTCTGCAGCGCCGCGCTTCCGCCGACTAGTTGCTTCAGGTCGGCGGAGCCGACAATCTCCTCGCGCAGATACACATTCTCCTGTTCGAGTTGTTCTTTCAGCGCATGGATCTCGCCGTACGCTAAGAGATTTGAGATGGCTTGAGACAGGTGATGCCCTACTTGTTCGGCCAGTCCCAGATCGCGCTCAGAAAACGCGTTGCGCCGCTTGCTGCCGAGGGCCAGGAAACCGTAGGGCTGACCACGCACGATCAGCGGACAGAGCATGGCTGAGAGGATGCCGAGGGATTCGATATACCTGCTCTCAGGGAACCGCTCGTGATGGCCGTGCCCCGTGATGAGAAGTGGCCGCCCCGTTGCCAGCATCTCGGCCGGGGCCATCCGCTCAAAAGGAAACTGGTGCAGCATCGTGAGGTCGATCGAGGTGCCGCGCTGATGCACAATTTCAAACCAGGGCGCTCCGCGATCCTGTGTAAAGCGAACGAGGCCATTCATGTCGTGCGGGATGACTTGCTGCAGGGTTTCTTCGACGGCAGGCACAAGGCTCTGCAGCGTAAAGGAGCCCACGACGAGCCGATGCGTAATGGCGCGCAGCGCATCCCGCTCCTGCGCGGTCAGCACGGTTTCGAGGACCGGCGCGGCGCAATCCGCCAGCTCCATCATCAGCGTGCAATCGTTTTCGGTGAATGCGGCTCGTGACCAGGCGGCGGCAAACATGACCGCGATGGGGCGGGGTTGAGTCTGCTCAATGCGAAGGATCAGCGGCGCCACCACGGACGACACGGGCGAACGGGCTTGTTTGAATACCGACCCCTCGGCCCACTGTGAGTCGGCCATATCGTCGCACCGCACCGCTATGCCGCTTCTGATCGCGGCCTCTTTCATTGTCCCTGCAGCAGGGAGCTGCGCAATCTGATAGCCCTCGTGTGCGGGATCGAGAGAAATGGGCGAAACAGGGGTAAAAGCATGGGCGGCTCTGTTGTAGAGATACAAGCCCGCGATCGAGAAACGGAGGCGCTGTGCCAATTGCCGGCTCAGAATCTCGGCGAATTGGCGCGCGCCCTTGGCGGCGAGGAGGGCGGCGACGCTGTGCAGAAGGAAATCGGCTTGTTGTGGGGTGCCCATATGTCGGCACTCTAGCATGGAACGAAAAAGATGCAAAGACCGAGGACGATCACATGGCGGGGCAGGTCAGGAAGACGCAAGGCCCTCTGTGCGAGCTTTTAACGCCTCAAGTCGTGCCTTATCAAGATGCATAAAGACTGACTTCTCTTGGGTCACGGTCACCGTACCTGGCGGGTGGCCCTTCGCTTTGCGGACCCACTTGCGTCGCGTATAAATCACGTCGCCTTTGCCGCTCTTTTTGAGGTCGCTGTAGAGCAATGCGAGAGTAGCGGCATCCTTGAGCGTCTCTGGTGGCGGATCTGCCCCCTTCTCCAAACGGACGACGACGTGCGAGCCTGGCATGCCGCGCGCGTGCAGCCACAAGTCATCGCTTTTAGCGAGGCCAAAGGTCAGATCTTCGTTTTCCCGCGCATTACGGCCGACGAAAATCGGAATGCCATCGGCGGAAGTAAAGCGACGGAACGGACCGCGCCGTTGTTGATCGGGAGCTTGGCGTAGGCGCTGGGTCTGTGCGCAGCGAACGGGCTGGGTCTGGGTTTGTTTTGGAGGCCGCCAGTTCGCATCTTGTGTGATTGCGAGTTCTCGACGCAAGGTGTCGATCTCGTTCCGAGCGGCATCCAGCCGTGGGCGAAGGGTCCGTTCCGCCGTCAGATATTTTCGGTGCTTCTTGAAATAGTCATCCATGTTTCCGTGCGGGCTCCTTGTCCGATCGAGCGGGATCGTCAGTTCCGGTAACGCCTCGTCGAAGTAATCCACCACGGTAATGTGGGGCTGTCCTTTTGCAATCTTGCTGAGGTTGGCCTTGATCAGCTCGCCGTACCGGGCATAGTCCCGATATGTAAGTGCCTTGTCGAGGTCTTGCTGCAACGCCTCGACTCGCCGCATGCCCTTTCTGATCGCCTTCCGCAGCGATGCGAGACGAGCCTGTCGCTGCTGTTCTTGCGCCAGTTGCTCATCAAGCAGTCGATAATGCGCTTCGATGCGCGCAGACACTGTCGTGGATGTCTGGTGAGGGGGGCGAGCAGCGAGTCGGTCATTCTGATCAGCCAACGGCTGCTGGATTGTCGGAGGTGCCTGGTAAGGTTGACCAGTCCGATCTTTGTTGGCACAAAGGGTAGCGGCTACGTTTTCCAGCCCATCCACGAAAAGCATATCGGCTTTTCTCCCCGTCATCTCCGCAATCAGCGCGCAGGCTCCTTCTTGCGTCCGCAGCGAGATTCTCACGATCCGATCGCGTCCCACTTGGGCGATCGACTCGATTCGGGCTCCTCGAATGCGTGCTCGGAGGAATTGGCAGAATGCCGGAGGACTTGGCGGATTGGGGAGAGATTCCGACAGAAGATGAAGCCGGGCGGTTTCCGGCGAGGTCGAGAGGAGCAGCCGAACCGTTTGGCCCGGTTGGCGGATCTCTAAGACCAGCGCGCAAGGCAGAGGTTGGGAAATTTTCTGAATCCAGCCCCCAACCAAAAGAGGGGCGATCTCGCTAACCACCGCGGCAATTTCTGTCGCTGAAAGAGACATGTTTTGCTCCCACCCCACCCTTCTTTGGCGGGGGTAAGCTCACCCGCTTGTATGATCCCGCAACAGGGTTTTCCCGACGGGGTCTCTGTACCCTGTTCCTGGCCATTTCTGTTGCACGGGGCCAATTCGGTCGCATCGCAGCCAATTCTGCGGACTTCCGCCAAGCAGCGATTCTAGGCGTTTCCGGAAAAAGACGCGAGAAGGATTCATGAGGCGAGGTGGCATCTCCATTGCTTTTTGTCAATACCGTCAAGATGGTCTCGGATCAAGCAAGGGACCCCTGATAAAGGTTCACGCCTTGTTTTTGATTCAGGGTACCGCGCGAAACCGTGTGTGCCAATAAGAAGGAGGTGTCGTATGCAGTGCACTCGTTGCGAAGGACTCATGGTCACAGATCACCTTCTCGATATGCAGGAGAGCTACGGTCCGATGTGGATGCGGGGCTGGCGCTGTGTGTCGTGCGGGAACGTGGTCGATCCCTTGATCCAGAGAAATCGCATGCGGCAAAATTCGCCAGGCGCTCGCGCCCCTGTGTCGTCGATCGAAGCGCAGCCGAGCGGGCTTGATAAACTCATTGCTTGAGGGCGGAAGCCCTCGCGCCGGTGAAACGCTAGCGGACCACCTCGGC